>JANQLT010000038.1 GCA_028280455.1 Kiloniellales bacterium | reverse complement strand
CGATTAAGATTCGAATTTCTTCGTCCAACGCGAGTGTTACGTTGAGTTATACAAGCAGTTTCTTCCCTGAAATGGGTCTCATCTGTCACGCTAATCGGGAATCACGGCGACAACGTGGCACAACAGGCCACATTCAGAACGCCCAAGATGACGCGCAAGTCCCGTTTAGGACTGCTACCGCTCGATTTTCCGAGAAAAATTGGAGCGGGCGATGAGATTCGAACTCACGACTTCAACCTTGGCAAGGTTGCGCTCTACCCCTGAGCTACGCCCGCATGGCTCGAAGGAGGGGAGATAAGACCTTTTTCAGGCGCTTTGCAAGACTTGGGGCAAGACCGGGGGGCAAGACCGGCGCCACACGATTCGCCGCCCTGCCCGCGCTTGCCCGGGCCCCGCCGCCTCCTTAAGGTCGCCCGCCATGACTGAGGATTCGGTAAACGAGTCGGCCCCGCTCCTGGCCGACGGCAGCGCGCCGACGACGCCGGCGGAGCTGCTGGTGCGCCTGGAATCGCTGGGCATCCAAAGCAACACCGTGATGCACGAGCCGGTCTTCACGGTGGAGGAGTCCAAGGCGCTCTGCGGCGAGCTGGTCGGCTGCCACATCAAGAACCTCTTCCTGCGCAACAAGAAGGGCGCCATGTGGCTGGTGGTCTGCCAGGAGGACCGCCAAGTCGACCTCAAGGCCCTGGGCGAGCGGCTCGGCGCCGGCCGGCTCTCCTTCGGCAGCGCCGAGCGGCTGATGCGCCACCTGGGCGTGATTCCGGGCGCGGTGACGCCCTTCGCCGCGATCAACGACAAGACCGGCGAGGTCAAGGTGGTGATCGACAAGGCGATCCTGGAGCAGGCCCCAATCAACGCCCACCCCCTGGTCAACGACATGACCACCGCCCTGGAGCCCGCCGACCTGGTGCGCTTCCTCGAGGCCGAGAACCACAGCCCGGAGATCCTCGACCTCGACCGGCCGGCCGGCTGAGCCCGCCACCGGCGCCGGAGCCAGACCTTGCCTCGCGGGGGCGAAGTCGCCATCTTGTGACGCCGAGGGCCCGGAGCCCTGGAGGGCGCGCGGGGCGCGCCGGCACCAGCAAGGAACATGAGGCCATGGAACCGATCATCGGCGCGCTCGATGCCGACGCCGGCATCCCGAGCGACCTGATCAAGGACAGCGACACCGCCAACTTCGCGGTCGACGTCATCGACGCCTCGATGCAGACGCCGATCGTCGTCGACTTCTGGGCGACCTGGTGCGGCCCCTGCAAGACGCTCGGCCCGCTGCTCGAGAAGACCGTCAAGGACGCCCGCGGCGCGGTGCGCATGGTCAAGATCGACATCGACACGAACCAGGAGCTGGCCGCCCAGCTACGCATCCAGTCGGTGCCCTCGGTCTATGCCTTCTACCAGGGCCGGCCGGTCGACGGCTTCGTCGGCGCCCAGCCGGAGAGCCAGGTGAAGGCCTTCGTCGAGCGCCTGGCCCAGCTCGCCGGCGTCGAGGTCGGGCCCTCGCCGGTCGAGCAGGCCCTGGAGGAAGCCCAGGCCGCCCTCGATTCCGGTCAGCCCGGCGCCGCCTCGGCGATCTACGGCCAGATCCTGCAGCATGAGCCGGAGAGCGCCGCCGCCCTGGCCGGCCTGATCAACTGCCGCCTGGCGGCCGACGACCAGGCCGGCGCCCAGGAGATCTTCGACAGCCTGACCGACGAGCTGAAGGCCAAGCCGGAGCTGGCCTCGGTCTCGGCCCAGCTCGAGCTGGCCCAGTCCGGCGTCCAGGCCGGCGAGGTCCCGGCGCTGCAAGCCAAGCTCGAGATCAACGGCAACGACCACCAGGCGCGCTTCGACCTGGCGATGGCCTTCTACGCCATGAACCAGCGCGAGGCGGCGGCCGACGAGCTGCTGGCGCTGATCCAGCGCGACCGCAAATGGAACGAGGAGGCCGCCCGCAAGCAGCTTCTGAAGTTCTTCGACGCCTGGGGACCGACCGACCCGCTGACGCTCGAGACCCGCCGGCGTCTCTCGTCGATCCTCTTCTCATGAGCCGCAGCGTCTTCGACCCGCCCTTCGACGCCCTGCCCAAGACCCTGCCGGTCTTCCCGCTGACCGGCGCCCTGCTGCTGCCCGGCGGCCGCCTGCCGCTCAACATCTTCGAGCCCCGCTACCTCGCCATGGTGCGCGACGCCCTGGCCGGCGACCGGCTGATCGGCATGATCCAGCCGCGCGACGAGGGCGGCGAGCAACCGGAGATCTACCGCATCGGCTGCGTCGGCCGCCTGGTCGCCTTCAGCGAGACCGACGACGGCCGCTACCTGATCACCCTGCAGGGCCTGATCCGCTTCGACTGGGAGCAGGAGCTGGCCCTGGAGAAGGGCTATCGCCGCGTGGTGCCGCGCTACGACCGCTTCGCCGCCGACCTCGACGAAGCCGAAGACGAGATCGACCGCGACGATCTGATGACGGCCTTGCGCGGCTACTTCGAGGCCACCGGCATCGACGGCGACTGGGACGCCATCGAGAAGGCGCCCGACGAGCACCTGATCACCACGCTCTCCATGGGCTGCCCCTTCGCGCCGCCCGAGAAGCAGGCCCTGCTGGAAGCGGTCACGCTCGGCGAGCGCAGCGAGGTCATCACCGCCATCCTCAAGATGTCGGCCCATGCCGCGCGCGGGCCCGTGATCGGCAACTAGGGCGGACGGCAAAGAGGGAGACAGCGCCAATGGCGGCCAGCCCGGTGGAAGTCGACTCCAAGTTGCTGGAGATCCTGGTCTGTCCCCTGACCAAGGGGCCGCTGGAGTACGACCGCGAGGCCCAGGAGCTGATCAGCCGCCAGGCCGGCCTGGCCTACCCGATCCGCGACGGCATCCCGATCATGCTACCCGACGAGGCGCGGGCCCTGGACGACTGAGCGGCAGGCGCGGGAAGGACTCATGAGCGACGTCGAAGACACCATGCCCGATCCGGGCACCAGCCACTGGCCGACCGAGGTCCGCTACGTCAAGGCCGAGCGCTGCCTGGAGATCGACTTCGACAACGGCGCCAGCTACCGCCTGCCGGCCGAGTACCTGCGGGTCGAGAGCCCCTCGGCCGAGGTCCAGGGCCACGGCCCCGGCCAGAAGCAGATCGTCTCGGGGCGCCGGCATGTCGGCATCATGGAGATCGAGCCGATGGGCAACTACGCCGTGCGGCTCAAGTTCGACGACCTGCACGACACCGGCATCTATTCCTGGTCCTACCTCTACCGCCTCGGCGAGGAGCAGGAGTCGATCTGGGCCGACTACGTCGCGACCCTCGAAGCCCGCGGCCTCAGCCGCGATCCCTGAGACTCGCACGGCAGACGTCCGTCGCGCAGCTCATGCTTCATCCCTCGACAAGCTCGGGATGAGGAAGCTCACCCTTCGTCAGGCTCACCCTTCGTCAGGCTCAGGGTGAGGAGCGAATTCCCCTGCCCTCACCCTGAGCCTGACGAAGGGTGAGCTTGGCGAAGACTGAGTCGGGCGGAATGAAAGAGTTCAGCCGCCGTTGGCTTTGTAGACCACCGAGGGCTGGTTGGCGTCGAGCCGGCTGAGGACGGGGTCCCAGCCGGGCGGGCAGGGCCGGTTGGGATTGTTGCTGCGGCAGGCCAGGCCGTACTCGATCAGCCGGCGGCCGTCGTCGAGCTGCTCGCCGGTCACCGGGATCGCCTCGGCCGAGAAGGGCGCCATGCGCCAGGCGCGCTGCGCGACGTAGAAGGCCTCCTGGCCCATGACCGCGCGGAACAGGGTGATCTCGCCGAGCTCGGTGACCTTGTTCCGGGTGCAGGCCAGCACGCGGATCGCGCCGGGATAGCCGTTGGCCGGCGTGCCCTCGATGTCGGTGGCGAGCACCTGGTCGCAGGACTGCGCGTAGTGGTCGGCCATCTTGACCAGGAAGTGATCGGGCTCGATGTCGATCAGCTTGGGGAAGAGCTGGAAGGCGATCATGTCGCGCCAGTCCTTCACCGGCTGGCCCTGCGGCACCCATTCCAGGTGGTGGCCGATCTCGTTGCTTTCCTGGAAGCCGAGAGTCCAGCCCGCCGGCAGACCGGCGATGTAGACCTCGCCGCCGCCGCCTTGCAGCACCAGGGTGTCGCCCGAGTGCTTGCTGGCTTGCGCCCGGCTCTCGCTCGGCAGCAGACCGGCAAACAGCAAAGCGGCGGCCAGAATCCCGACCGCCCCACACCAGCGCCGTCCGACCTCCAGATCTCGAGCCATGGCCGGCAGATTAGTCACTTGCGCTCAGCCGCTCAAGCAAAGTGCGCCGCGCAAAAGGCGAGTCTCGCCGCCTACAGCGGACGGCCCTGAACGAGGCGCGGCAGCTCGCCGACCAGGCCCATAGCGTGGCGCATGAAGAAGCGCTTCGCGCCGGGCATGCGGTTGACCGCCGCCAGGCCGAGGTCGCGGATCAGCCGGACCGGCGGCAGGTTGTTCGAGAACAGCCGGTTGAGGCCGTCGGTCACCGCCATCAGCGCGAAGGCGTCGAAGCCGCGCCAGCGGCTGTAGGCCGCGAGCCGGTCGGCGGCGCCGGGGTCGAGACCGAGGCGCAGCGAATCGACCACCAGCTCGGCCAGCGCCGTGGCGTCGCGCAGGCCGAGATTGAAGCCCTGTCCGGCGATCGGATGGATCGCCTGGGCAGCGTCGCCGACCAGGGCCAGGCGCCGCTCGACGCGCGCCGAGGCCCAGCTCAGGGACAGCGGATAGCTCCAGCGCTTGCCGAGCACCTCGACGGCGCCGAGGCTGTCGCCGAAGCGCCGCTCGATCTCGCGCGCCAGCCGGCCGTCGTCCTGGCGCAGCAGCAGCGGCGCCAGGTCGCGCCGCTCGGTCCAGACGATCGAGGAGCGGTGGCGCAGCGGTTCGTCTGACTGGGCCGGCTCCACCGCGCGGTCGGGCAGCGGCAGCATGGCGAAGGGCCCGGCCGGCAGGAAGCACTCGTGGGCGACGCCGTTGTGCGGCCGCTCGTGGCCGAGGGTGCAGACGATGGCGCTCTGGCCGTAGTCCCAACTGTTCGCGCGAATGCCGGCCTCGCGCCGCAACGCAGAGTTGCGGCCGTCGGCCCCGACCAGTAGGCGACCAGATACCCGGCGGCCGTCCGCCAGCCGCAGATCGACCCGCGCGCGGCCCCGCGCCACGCCGGCGACCTCGACCGGCGCCAGGTGGACCAGGTTCGGCTGGTCGGCCAGGCAGGCGGCCAGGGCCCGGCGGGTCACCCGGTTCTCGACCATGTAGCCGAGCGGGTCGTCGCCGACCTCCTGGTGGTCGTAGTGCAGGAAGAGGGCCGAGGGCCGCCGGCCGACCTGGCCGTCGCTGACCCGGATGTCCAGGATCGGCTCGGCCTCCGCGGCCATGCCGGCCCAGATCCCCGCCGTCTCCAGGGCCTGCTGGGTGCCGCGGGCGAGGGCCGAGGCCCGGCCGTCGACCGCGTCGTCCTCCAGCGCGGCCGGCGGCGCCCGGTCGAGCACCGCGACCGGCACGCCGGCGCCTGCCAGCATCAGGCCGAGGCTCAGGCCGACCATGCCGCCGCCGACGACGACCACCTCGCAGGCGATGTCGGCCGGGCCGCTGAAGGCTGAGCTCGGGAGGCTTTCCATGGCCGGCACTGTCACCCGCGCGGGACCGACTGTCCAGGCGGCAGCGGCACTGCCCATGAATTAGACACGAACCCTCTTATGCCTAATTCTTGAGCAGGTGAGCCGCCCGCCACAGCGTCAGCGATTCCTCAAGCGCTTGAAAAACAACGACTCCGCGCATCGGGCCCGCTTGGCACGCTTCTTGAGATAAGGGGCGCATGCCCGCCGCCGGCCGTTCCGGCGGCCACACACATCGCTGGGGAGAAGGATCGACATGAAAATGGTCATGGCCGTGGTCAAGCCCTTCAAGATCGACGATGTCCGCGAGGCTCTGTCGGCGCTCGGCGTCGAGGGTCTCACGGTTTCCGAGGTCCGCGGCTACGGACGCCAGAAGGGCCAAACCGAGATCTACCGCGGCGCCGAGTACTCCGTCGGCTTCCTGCCCAAGGTGAAGGTGGAAGTCGCGGTCGAGGACGAGCTCGCCGAGCGGGTCGTCGAGGCGATCCAGACGGCCGCCAATACCGGCCGGATCGGCGACGGCAAGATCTTCGTGCTCGACATGAGCCAGGCGGTCCGCATCCGCACCGGAGAGATGAACGCCCAAGCCCTCTGAGCGAGCGGGGGCGCTCAAGCAGAGAACGACGTTCAAACAGGAGGACACAAGGTCAATGGCAAGGTACTTGCGCAACACAGCACTCGGGGGCGGCGTTCTGGCGCTGGCCTTGGCGGTCGCCGGCCCGGCATCGGCTGAGGTGCCGGGCGAAACTCAATTCGTCTTCAACACATTCTCGTTCCTGGTTCACGGCTTCCTGGTCATGTGGATGGCCGCCGGCTTCGCGATGCTCGAGTCGGGCCTGGTGCGGACCAAGAACACTGCAGCTATCTGTTTGAAAAATATCGCTCTTTATTCGACTGCCGGCATCCTCTACTACCTCATCGGCTACAGCCTGATGTACGTCGACGTCAGCGGCTTCATCGGCAGCTTCTCGCTCTTCTACAACCCGAGCGAGGCCGAGCTGGCGCTGCTCAACGCCGACGAGGCGACGCCCGAGCTGGTCGCCGCGGCGACCGAGGGCGGCTATTCGGTGGCCTCCGACTGGTTCTTCCAGATGGTCTTCGTCGCCACCGCCGCCTCGATCGTCTCCGGCACCCTGGCCGAGCGCATCAAGGTCTGGCCCTTCCTGATCTTCGTGGTCGTACTCACCGGCATCCTCTACCCGATCCAGGGTAGCTGGACCTGGGGCGGCGGCTGGCTCGCGGAGATGGGCTTCTCCGACTTCGCCGGCTCGACCATCGTCCATTCGGTCGGCGGCTGGGCGGCGCTCACCGGCGCCATCATCCTCGGCCCGCGCAAGGGCAAGTACGGGCCGGACGGCCGGGTCAACGCCATGCCCGGCGCCAACCTGCCGCTCGCCACGCTCGGCACCTTCGTGCTCTGGTTCGGCTGGTTCGGCTTCAACGGCGGCTCGCAGCTCGCCCTCGGCAGCGGCCTCGACGCCATCGCCATGTCGATCGTCTACGTCAACACGAACCTGGGCGCGGCGGCCGGCGTGGTCGCGGCCCTGGTGGTCAGCCAGCTGATGTTCAAGAAGATCGACCTGACCTTCGTGCTGAACGGCGCGATCGCCGGCCTGGTCGCCATCACCGCCGGCCCGGACCTGCAGAACCACGCCATGGCCCTGGTGGTCGGCGGCATCGGCGGCGCGCTGGCCGTGATCGCCATCCCGCTGTTCGACAAGCTGCGCATCGACGACGTGGTCGGGGCGATCTCGGCCCACCTGGTCGCGGGCGTCTGGGGCACCCTGGCGGTCGGCATCTTCGGCGGCGGCGACCTGGTGGTGCAGGTCATCGGCATCGCCGCGGTCGGCGCCTTCATGGTCGTGGCCTCCGGCGCCTTCTGGCTGCTGCTCAAGGCCACCGTCGGCCTGCGGGTCAGCGACGAGGACGAGGAGCTGGGCCTCGACAAGTCGGAGCTGGGCATGGAGGCCTACCCCGAGTTCGGCACCGGCTCCCAGGCCATCTAAGGCCCTCCATCCAAGGCCCTCTGGCCTCACCCTTTAGCCCTGCCCTGGGCCCGGACGGCACCGTCGTCCGGGCCCCTTCTTTTGCCCGCTCCCCTGTTGCCCCTCTGTTCAGCTTCGACCTGACTTCAAGGTCACAGGCCAAGTGCCTCAGCTTGCCCAATGAATCGGGCAGGAGTAGGATCGCGCGATGATCGATCGGCGGGCCCTCGCGCAGCACTACCCCTTCGGCCGGCTGGAGCGTCTCCTGGCGCCCCACGCGCCGGGCCTGGGCGCCCTGGCGCGCGATTTCGGCGGCGGCCAGCCGATCGCCCTGTCGGTCGGCGAGCCGCGGCGGCCACCGCCGGCGATGATCGCCGAGGCCCTGGCCGCCAATGCCGCGGACTGGTCCCGCTACCCGCCGGCGCGCGGCACCCCGGCCTACCTGGAGGCCTGCGCCGGCTGGCTGCAGCGGCGCTACGGCCTGCGGGACGGCGACGTCGCCCCCGGCGGCCCGCTCGACCCGGGCCGCGCCCTGCTGGCCGTCCCGGGCACCCGCGAGGGCCTGTTCTTCGCCGTGCAGGCCTGCGTCGCCAGCCCGCAGGGGCCGCCACCGCTGGTGCTGATCCCCAACCCCTTCTACCACGTCTATGCCGGTGCCGCGGCGGCGGCCGGCCTGGAGCCGGTCTTCGTGCCGGCCAGCGCCGAGACCGGCTTCCTGCCGGACCTGGAGGCGCTGCCCGCCGAGGTGCTGGCCCGCGCCGCCTTCTGCTTCTACTGCACGCCCTCCAACCCGCAGGGCGCCGCGGCCGACCGGGGCCGCCTGGAGCGCGCGATCCGGCTGGCCCGCGAGCACGACTTCGTGCTGGCCCTGGACGAGTGCTACAGCGAGCTCTACTGCGACGAGGCCGCGCCGCCCTGCGGCGCCGTCGAGGCCGCGCTGGCGCTCGGCGAGGGGCTCGACCGCCTGCTGCTGTTCCACTCGCTGTCCAAGCGCTCCAGCGCGCCAGGCCTGCGCTGCGGCTTCGTCGCCGGCGACCCGGCGCTGATCGAGCGCCTCGAGGTGCTGCTGCGCACCGGCGGCGCCGGCGTGCCCTTCCCGGCCCTGGCGGCCGGCACCCGGCTCTGGTCCGACGACGCCCACGCCCGCGAGACGCGGCATTTCTATCAGGCCAACTTCGCCATCGCCGCGCGGCTGCTGGGCAACCGCTTCGGCTTTCGCAAGCCGGACGGCGGCTTCTTCCTCTGGCTGGACGTCGGCGACGGCGAGGCCGCGACGCTCGAGCTCTGGCGCCGCGAGGGCATCAAGGTGCTGCCCGGCGCCTACATGGCGGCGGGCGACGGCGCCTGGGGCTGGGATACCGAGGCGCGGCGGGCCGTAGGACTCAACGGTGGTGACCCGGGCGGCGATAACCCCGGCCGGGCCTTCATTCGCGTGGCCCTGGTCTACGGGCCGGAGCTGACCGAGGCGGCCCTGGGCCGCATGGTGGAGATACTCTAGGGAGCGAGGTCATGGCAGCACGTCAGGCCAGCATCGCGGGCGGCGCCCGCAGCAGCGGACGCCAGCTCCTACCCAGCGGCATGGCCGCCTTCCTGCGGCGACGCCTGATCGAGGGCGGCGGCCTGCTGCTGATCGCGGCCGGCATCGCCCTGCTGCTCGCCTGCCTGACCTATCGGCCGAGCGACCCCTCGCTGAACCACGCGACCCAGGCACCGGCCGAGAACCTGCTCGGCCTGCCCGGCGCCTACCTGGCCGACCTGGCCCTGCAATGCTTCGGCCTGATCGCCTTGCTCGGGCCGCTGCTGCTGCTCGGCTGGGGCTCGCAGCTGATCCGCCGCCACGCCCTGTCGCGCACGCCGCTGCGCCTGGTCTCCGGCCTGCTGGCCATGCTGATCCTGGCGCTGGCCGCGGCCAGCCTGCCGGTACCGGAGTCCTGGCCGCTCAAGGGGCCGGGCCTCGGCGGCCTGGTCGGCGACCTGCTGTGGTTCCAGGCCGCCCTCGAGCTGGCGCCGGCCTGGGTGGTCGGCCTGATCGCCCTGGCGCTCGGCCTGGCCGCCTACCTGACCGGCCTCGGCTTCTCCTGGGACGACTACCGCAAGGCCTGGGGCTTCCTCGGCTGGTCGGCGGGCCACGGCTTGAGCCGGGGCCGCGACCTGGCCGCCAAGACCGGCGCCGCCATGGACGAGGGCCTGACCCGGATCAAGAAGGCGGCGCGCGGCAGCGAGCGGCGCGAGCCGACCTTGGAGGCCGGCCTCTGGCACGAGCCGCCGGAAGCGCCCGAAGAGGCGGAGCCGATCGACACCGAGGCGCTGGTCATCGACGAGCCGCGGCCGGGCAAGGGCCTGGTCGCGCCCAAGAAGCCGCGCGCCAAGCCGGGCCGCCGGGCCCGCGAGGCCGAGCAGCGGCGCCTCGACTTCGGCAGCCAGGGCGAGTTCGAGCTGCCGCCGCTGCACCTGCTGGAGCTGCCGAACGGCGGCGCCCAGCAGATCCAGGTCAACCGCGACGCCCTGGAGAAGAACGCCAAGCTGCTGGAAGGCGTGCTGGAGGACTTCGGCGTCAAGGGCGAGATCGTCAAGATCCGCCCCGGCCCGGTGGTCACGCGCTACGAGCTGGAGCCGGCCCCCGGCATCAAGACCAGCCGCGTGGTCGGCCTGGCCGACGACATCGCCCGCTCGATGAGCGCGATCTCGGTGCGCGTCGCCGTGGTGCCGGGCTCGAGCACCATCGGCATCGAGCTGCCGAACCGCAAGCGCGAGATCGTCTTCCTGCGCGAGCTGCTGGGCGCGGAGAGCTTCGACCGGGTCGGCGGCAAGCTGCCGCTGATCCTCGGCAAGGACATCGGCGGCGAGCCGCGCATCGTCGACCTGGCGCGCATGCCGCACCTGCTGATCGCCGGCACCACCGGCTCCGGCAAGTCGGTCTCGATCAACGCCCTGATCCTCAGCCTGCTCTACCGCTACCGGCCGGACGACTGCCGCTTCATCATGATCGACCCGAAGATGCTGGAGCTCTCGGTCTACGACGGCATCCCGCACCTGCTCTCGCCGGTGGTCACCGAGCCGAAGAAGGCGGTGGTGGCGCTGAAGTGGACCGTGCGCGAGATGGAGGAGCGCTACCGGGCCATGTCGCGGCTCGGCGTGCGCAACATCGACGGCTACAACGCCCGCATCGAGGAGGCCCAGCGCAGCGGCGAGATGCTGACCCGGCGGGTGCAGACCGGCTTCGACCCCGACACCGGCAACCCGGTCTACGAGGAGCAGCCCTTCGACCTGACGCCGCTGCCCTACATCGTCGTCGTGGTCGACGAGATGGCCGACCTCATGCTGGTCGCCGGCAAGGACATCGAGGCCGCGGTGCAGCGCCTGGCGCAGATGGCCCGGGCCGCCGGCATCCACCTGATCATGGCCACCCAGCGGCCTTCCGTGGACGTGATCACCGGCACGATCAAGGCCAACTTCCCGACCCGGGTCTCCTTCCACGTCACCTCGAAGATCGACAGCCGGACAATTCTCGGTGAGACCGGCGCCGAGCAGCTCCTCGGCCAGGGCGACATGCTCTACATGGCGCACGGCGGGCGGATCACCCGCATCCACGGGCCCCTGGTGACCGACGGCGAGGTCGAGGAGGTCGTGGCCCACTTGAAACGGCAGGGGCAACCTTCTTACATCGAAGGCGTCACGGAGGAAGACGACGTGGCTTTCGAGGCCGAGGTGGCCGGCGGCAGCGGCGACGAGCTCTACGATCGCGCGGTCGCCCTGATCCACCAGCACCGCAAGGCCTCCACCTCCTTCGTGCAGAGGCACTTGCAGATCGGCTACAACCGAGCGGCCCGGATCATCGAGCGCATGGAGGCCGAGGGGCTGGTCAGCGAAGCCAACCACGTCGGCAAGCGCGAGGTCCTGCTGGACGGCGGCCGCGAGGTGTGACGCAGAGGCCGGCGCCAGGATGGCCCGGCGGAGCAAAGGAGGCCCAGGGATGGGCGACGGCAAACGACATCTCGGCAAGCCCGACCGCGACCGGCGCGCGGCGCTGGCCGCCGGCCTCGGCCTGACGGCCGCGCTGGGCCTGGGGGCCCTCGCTCTGGGTGGCGCGGCGGCGCCGCTGCAGGCCTCGGACGACATCTCCAGCACGCCGTTCCTGACCTCGCCCCTGGACGGCGACGGCGCCAAGGGCCTGTCGCCGGACCAGGTCGCGACCATCACGCGCCTGGAGACCTATCTCAACGAGCTCTCGACGGTCCGCTCGCGCTTCGTGCAGATCTCCTCCCAGGGCACCTTCGCCGAGGGCGAGCTTTACCTGCAGCGCCCCGGCCGGGTCCGCTTCCAATACGACGACCCTCACCCGGTGCTGCTGATCGCCGACGGCCACAGCTTCCTCTACTACGACCGCGAGCTGAAGAACGCGACCTTCATCCCCCTGGAGGACAGCCCGCTCTGGTTCCTGATCCAGGAGCGCGTCAGCCTGACCGACGAGATCGACATCGTCAGCATCGTCGAGCAGGACGCGACCATCACGCTGAGCGTGCGCAGCCAGGAGGCGGACGACCAGGGCGAGGTGACGCTGGTCTTCGCCGACCAGCCGATCGAGCTGCGCAAATGGGTGATGACCGATCTGGAAGGCCGCTCGATCCAGGTCGCCCTGGTCCAGCCGCAGTTCGAGGTGCCGATCGACCGCGCGGTCTTCGAGTACGGCGACCTCGACGTCTACGGCCTGAAACGCGGCCCGCGGCGCTAGCACGAGCTGTCTCGGAGAGCGCTGACTCGCTACCCCTCCCGGCTAAATCAAACTGTTACTCAATCGATGACAGGTAGGGGCGACCGTACGGAAATAGACAGCAAGATCATTCAGCAAACTGGCACAACTTTAGCGTGAAATTTAGCTGTTTTTGGGCTTCAACTCTGCTTCATCAACCTGTTTTGCCATTATTTCTTCGATCTTGGCTATACACCATGAAGCATGCTTTGTTCCCCAGCCAACTATCTGACTACCGAGAAAAACCAAAATAATTGGCGCCACGAGAGCAGCAGTTACAACATAAAGCCAAATTGCTCCAGATTCGAACCAGCAGGCAATGCTCGACAAATGGTCTACAGAGTGGGCAGTGCCTAAGAAAAACATCACAAGAGAAACGCCGGTTGTGCAAAAAACAATCACTCTATCTTGATGACGCTCAAACAGGAATCGGTAAATTCTCCACCAAATATCACCGGGCACTTCGCCCATGTCCCAGCTCTCATTTACCTCTAGATTCCCTTTCGTAGACTTCTTTTTATAATTTATCTCATCTGGAAGCGCTGACAGTCGAACAACTCGCTGATAGAGTTCACTGCCCTCGTGCGGACTCTCACCATTTACATCGGTACTTAGGCGTTCCTTGACCTCTCTTGCGTGTTCCCGGATTTTCTTCCGATACCGGAACCGTTCGAGGTTCAGGTAAGCGAGATTGATTGCCAGCGCGGCTCCGGCCATTGGCTCAAGAATAGGCAGTGAGGAAGCTACCGCCGCGCAATCTACAAATTCAGACAACCCCGCCCCTTACCCAGTTGCTGCGAGGAAACGCAGTCTGGACCTTATTGATTTACAAGCTGAGGTAGCCTAACAGGCTCGCTTTGCTGCCACAAATCATTAAAGATTCGGGCAAGGTTTTTTGCAGCGGGCCCATCCCCAAACGCTGCTATGGCAGAGTGCTTCGTTTTATCGTGCTCAAATCGATAGCTGTCGCTATCCATTACTAGAAAGTGAAAATCATAAGTGTTTTGCCAATCAGCAGGCACTACTCGCACCTCTAAGTTCTGGTATTCGGCGAACTCATCAAAGAAGGGATGATCAGAAAGATCTTCTTTGCGGTTTTCTTCAAGAAGAATTCTTACAGTATGGTTGGCATCGGCCAGAAAGAGCTTGGCCTGCTCAACGACGTCATCTCGACCATATACACGAGCATTGAGCTTTCCAGAGAGGATCTGGACGCTATGGCTGGAGTTGGCGAACATTGTTTCTACAATGATAGCCGCATGTTCGAGGGAACCATTGAAGATCGGCTCGCCTTTCCGCCTGCGAGCCAGTTCCTCTACTCGATCCCTGTATTTGTCCAGCGACATCGTTCCGTCCCACTAATCGGCCGCCGGCATCAAATGCCAGATCTAGCCGACTCCCCATTGGCCACGAGGACGAACGAACAACCCTCGGCCCCCAGCAGGCGAGAACGTCCCTGCGCGGAATGTAATCTCAGCTCCGAATCGTGTCAACCAGAGGTTAAAAATCAACTACTAGTTATGAACAAGTCATTGTTATCACGCCCCGCGCCGGGCGTCAGAGAAGGGCCGCCACAAGAGCTGCAAGACCGGGCGCTCGGCCTCGCCTTCGACGCCGATCGGCATGGTCAAGGCGCGCTGCTTGGCGCTACGGCTGCCGAACAGCGGGTCCCAGAAGCTGAAGATCGTGCCGTAGTTCGAGTCGGTGTCGCCGCGCCGGGCATGGTGGTGCACCCAGTGGATCGAGGGCGTGATGATCACCCGCGAGAGGGCCCGCTCCAGCCGGCTCGGCAGGGCGAGGTTGGAATGGTGGAAGATCGCCGCCGCCAGGATCAGGGTCTCGAAGACCAGGATCGAGGTGATCGGGATGTCCAGCATGACGATGACCACGGCCCGCGCCAGGGCCGAGAGCAGCACCTCGCCGAAGTGAAAGCGCAGGGCCGTCGTCGTGTCGAGGAAGCCGTCGAGGTGATGCACCTCGTGGAAGCGCCAGAGCAGCGGCAGCTCGTGGTTGGCGCGGTGCCACCAGTAGATCCAGAGATCGAGGATGATCAGGTCGATCAGCAGGCCCGACCAGCCCGACCACCACTCGGGCCGCCAGCCGAGATGCTGGGTCGTCGCGGCGATCGAGACGGGCACCACGAAGAGCGGATGGATGCCGACGTTGAGCAGCCAGAGCAGCAGGTTGCGCAGCACCCGGCTCCAGCCGCCGGGCTCAGTGCTGTCGCCTTGATCGGCGCCGGCCCGCTTGCCGAGGCTCTCGCCAGCCCTCTCCTGGGCCGCCGGCTTGAAGCGCTCGGCCAGGAAGAACAGGGCGAACCAGAAGGGCACGAAAAGCGCCTTCCAGTCCAAAAGCATGGCGAGGTTCAGCTCCATCCTGGGATGGTTATGGGTGCCCGCCGGCGCCCCGGCAAGGCCCGCGTGGTCACGCCTTGCGCGGCGGGCGGACGCACGCCATCCTGACCCCATGAGCGCCGCGAGCCCACAGCCGATCATCGGCGTGCCCGCCGACACCCGCGAGATCGACGGCAAGCCCTTTCACGCCGTCGGCGACAAGTACGTCCGGGCCCTGGCCCTGGCCTGCCGGGTCAATCCCTTCATGCTGCCGGCCTTCGGCGCGCTCTACGAGCTGCCGGGGCTGGTGCACCAGCTCGACGGTCTGCTGCTGACCGGCGCCCTGTCGAACGTGCACCCCGAGCGCTACGGCGCGGGCCACGCCGAGGCCTACGAGCCCTACGACCGGCCGCGCGACGAGACGACCCTGCCGCTGATCCTCGAGACCCTGGCGCAGGGCGTGCCCCTGCTGGCCATCTGCCGCGGCATGCAGGAGCTGAACGTCGCCCTCGGCGGCAGCCTGCACCCGGCGGTGCACGAGCTGCCCGGCAGGCTCGACCACCGGGCCCCCGAGGTCGAGGACCCGGACGTCAAGTACGGCCCGAACCACCCGGTCGCCCTGACGCCCGGCGGCGCCCTGGCGGCGATCGCCGGTCGCGCGGATTTGACCGTCAATTCCCTGCACCGCCAGGCGGTCGACCGGCTCGCCGAGGGCGTCGAGGTCGAGGCGCGGGCGCCGGACGGCACCGTCGAGGCGCTGCGGGTCACCTCGGCCGGCGGCTTCGCGCTCGCCGTGCAGTGGCACCCGGAATACAAGGTCCTGGACGACGCCTTCTCGACCAAGCTGTTCCGGGCCTTCGGCGAAGCGGCGCGGGAGCGAGCGGCGGCCCGCGCGGCGGGGCGCCTGGCGGCCCCCGGCACCGGCCCGTCGCGGCCGCGCGAGGTGCAGATCGCCTGACTCCGTGGTGTGGCGGGGGGCTTCGGCCGGCCGCCGGAGCCATGGCCGGGGCGCGACCCGGCTACCCGTCAATTGCATAGCGAAATCTTAACGAAGGTAATTGCAACGGGGCCTCCGCGGCCCCACATCCTTTGACATGAACGTCGGTACCGCGACGGTGGCCGGCGAACTTGAGAGGCTCTGCAATTAGTGGGGCCTTTCTCCTCCGCGGAGAAATGGAACGCCCGGCTTCCCCCCGACCGGGCGTTCCTCATTTCTGGCCCTCGGCTTCTTGCCGATCTAGGCTGGCGCCTCCCGCCAACCCTGCCGAATCCGCCATGGCCCTGCGCATCGCTAGCTGGAACGTCAACTCGGTGCGCCAGAGGAGCGCGCATCTCGCCCGCTTCCTGCAGGAGAACCAGGTCGACGTCGTCTGCCTGCAGGAGACCAAGGTCGAGGATCCGGACTTCCCCGCGCTGGAGCTCGAGGCGCTCGGCTACCGCCACCGGCTGATCCACGGCCAGAAGTCCTACAACGGCGTGGCGATCATCTCGCGCCTGGCCTTCGAGGATCAGGGCAAGCTGGTCTGGTGCCGCAAGGACGACCGCCGCCACCTCTGGGCGCGCCTGCCCGGCGGCCTCGAGCTGCACAACTTCTACGTGCCCTCGGGCGGCGACAAGCCGGACCCCGCGGTCAACGACAAGTTCGACCACAAGCTGAAGTTCCTGCGCGCCATGGCCCGCTGGTGCCGCAAGGAGACGGTCGCCGAGCGCGCCGTGCTGCTGGTCGGCGACATGAACGTCGCGCCCCTGGACACGGACGTCTGGAACCACAAGCGGCTGCTGCGCAGCGTCGGCCACACGCCCCTCGAGAGCAGCCTGATGAAGAGCCTGCTCAAGGCCGGCAGCCTGGAGGACGTGCCGCGCCGCTTCGTGCCGCCGAGCGAGCCGCTCTACACCTGGTGGGGCTACCGCTTCCCGCAGGCCTTCCAGAAGGACTACGGCTGGCGCCTGGACCACGCCCTGGCCACGCCCCCGGCCGCCGCCGCGATCACCGCCATGCGCGTGGCCAAGGAGACCCGGACCTGGGAGAAGCCCTCCGACCACGTGCCGGTGGTGGTGGATATCGGCTAGACGTTTTTCGCTCACGCGGAATCACGGCACCGGCCCGCTCTTCCTTCGCTGAGCTCATGCTTTCTTTGTGAAGCTCATGCTTCGTCAAGCTCAGCATGAGGGCAGTGGAACTCGTTCCTCACCCTGAGCCTGACGAAGGGTGAGCTTGACGAAGGGTGAGCCTGACCAAGGGTGAGCCTGGCGAAGGACGAGCTTCAGGCGGCAGAGCTGTCCGGCCGGCGGTAGAGGTGGTAGCGGCCGGGCTGCACGCCCTCTGGCAAGGGCAGGACCTCCACCTCGGCGAGGCTGAGCGTCTGGTCGCAGAGGACGATGGCGCCCGGCGCCAGTGCCGGCGGCAAGAGGCGGCTGATCAGCGCGGCGATCTCGGCGTCGATCTCGGCGCGGCCCGATCCGACGTCGCCGTGCACCATGGCGACCATGCCCGCCATGCGCTCTACCGCCGGCGGCAAGGTTTCCGCGAAATCGCCCAGGAGCAAGTGCTCGTCGTCCGGGATGCAGCTCGGGTGGGCGGCGACCTTGCGCTCGAAGACGAAGATCTCCCGCCCGGGCAGGCGCTCGCGCAGGTGATCGAAGGTGCGGCCGTTGCCGAGTCCCAGCTCGAAGACCACGCCGGGCACGCCGGCGATCGCCGCGGCCGCCAGGTCGAGGCAGGCGCGCTGCGCCTGCAGGCGGCGGATCGCGCTGTCGAGCCGGCTCACGGTTCAGGCTCGGAACGGACTCAGCCGGCGTTCGCCAGGCGCGCCTCGCGCAGCAAGGTCGTGGTGTGCTCGAGCCGCTGGGCCAGCACGCGCATGACCTCGACGGCCATGTCCGGGAAGTCGTGGATGAGCTGGTAGAAGAGATCCTTGGTCAGCTTGAGCGTCACCAGCTCGCTGGTCGCGCTGACGGTCGCCGTGCGCGGGATGTCGATCAGGATCGCGATGTCGCCGACGATGTCGTTGGTGCCGACCGTCGCCACCGTCAGCGGGCCGTCCTTGCCGTCGACGATGACGTCGGCCTCGCCCTTGAGGATCACGTAGGCGGCGTCGCCCGGATCGCCCTGCTTCACGACCGCCTGGCCGGGCTTGTAGGTCATGCGCTCGCTGGCGAAGGCCATCAGTTTCAGCTTGGCGGGGTCGATCTTCGCGAACAGCGGGACTCTGCGCAGAATATCCACTTCCTGTCCGATGTTCATGAGAGCTCCTCCCTCGTTGTCCGACTAGCCCGCGTTCATCAGCGCACCGAAGGCGGTGTCGGGCTTGTTCAGTTCCTCGAACGCCCCTTGCTCGACCAGGCGACCGTTCTGCAGCACCAGGACCTTGTCGAAGCTCTCGGCGGCCTGCGGTCGCGGCAGCATCCAGATCACGCCGAGCCCGGCGCGCGCCTCGAGCACGTTCTTCTGCAGGCGACTGTGCGCGGCGCTGTCCATCACCGCCGTCGCCTCGTTGAGGATCAGGACCTCGGGGCGCTTTAGCAGGGCGCGCGCGATGGCGAGCTTCTGGCGCTGCGACGGGTTGAGGCGCTTGCCGCCGACGCCGACGTTGTAGTCGAGGCCGACGGCGATCACCTGGCTGCGCAGCTCCAGCCGGTCGAGCACCTCGGTGACCGCGGCGCCCACGGTCTCCTCGGCCTGCGCCTGGCCGTAGGCGAGGCGGCCGAACAGCACGTTGTCGAGCAGCGAGGCCGCGGTGTTGTAGTCGTCCGGCCGGTAGGGCTCGACGGCGCCGGGGTCGGTCTCGGCCAGGCGCTCGGCGAAGCGGCGGCGAGCCGCGACGAACTGCGCCTCCTCGGCCTCGCCGATCAGGTCGAGACGGTGGCGCGCCTCGACGTACTTGAAGGGCAGGGCCCGGAGCATGCAGCTCTCGGACTCCGACAGGGCCTCGACCCCGACCTTCTCGGCACGCGTGACGAGGATCCGGTACTCCGGCAGCTCGTCGGCCTCGATGAAGCTGAACTGCTCGAAGAAGGGATGGCCGGGCGGCAGGTCGGCGAAGATCTCGACCATGTTCTGGGCGATGACCAGGCCCATCTCCAGGACCTTCGTCGTCAGGCCGAGCTGGTCCATGACCTCGACCTGCAGCGGGTTCTCGGCGAGCCCGGCCGGCTGGTACTCCGGCTTGGTCGGCGTGCCGAACAGCAGGTTCTCGCCGAGCGTCGCATTGCGGTTGTAGGCGTCGGGATCGAAGCGCACGACGAGATCGCTCGCGTCGAGCTCCGCCAGGCGGCCGACCAGGGCGGCGCGCGCCTTGAGGATGCCCGCGGCGAGCTCGGGCTCCTGCTCGGGATCGATGGTGCCCGACAGCCCGAAGCGGTAGACGTCCTCCTCCATCTCGACCAGGCAGAGCAGCTCGACGAGCCGCGCGTTGATGTCCTCCGGCCCCTGCGCGCCGGCCGCCTCGTAGTCGACCCAGTCGACGTTGATGTCGAAGGTCGGGTTGCCCGAGCGCTTGGCCTCGGCGATGTCGTTCGGTCCCATCGCGGTTTCGAGCGCGCCGTCGGCGCCGTTGCGCGGCCGGTGCTTGAGGCCGTAGAGCAGGTTGTCGCCGACGGAGACCGGGAAGAGGTAGGCGTCGGCCCCGACATAGGACAGGCGCCGGCCGGTCACCGCCTCCGGCAAGCCCGCGACCTTGTGGCCGTTGAACAGCACCTCGCCCGAGGTCGGCCGCACCAGACCGGCGAGCAGCAGGCCGAGCTGGTCCTTGCCGCTGGCGCTGTCGCCGACGACGCCGATGTGCTGGCAGGAATCCGCCTCGAAGTTGATACCGTCGATCAGGCGGTTGTTGGCGTCGTCGACCAGGGCCAGGGAGGAGACCCGCAGCGGCCCGCCGAGCGGCCCGTTGGAATCGTTCTCGATCGACTGCACCTCGGGCTCGAGGATCTCCTGCGGCTGGAACTGCTCGATGACCTGCTCGTATTTGATCTGCACGTCGGCGCGCTGCTGGTCCCAGTCGATCAGCTCCTTGATCGGGCCGGGCAGGTCCTTGTAGGCGGCGACGACGGCGACCAGGGCGCCGATGTCGAGCCGGCCGTTGATCGCCAGCAGGCCGCCCACCGTGTAGAACAGGAAGGGCGTGAGCTGCGACAGGAAGTTGTTCAGGAACTTGACGAAGAACTTGCGCTGAAAGATCTCGTAGCGGATCGCGAAGATCTTGCCGAGGCGCGACGCGATGTCGGCGCGCTCGAAGTTGGAGGTGTCGTGGGCGTGCACCTCCACCGCGCCGTCCATCAGCTCGCCGACGCGCCCGGCGAGCTGGCGCGCGGTGAGCTGGCGCTGCTTGCCGAGCACCAGGATGCGCCGGCGCAGGCGCGGGATCAGGAAGGCCTGGATCAGCACGATGCCGGCCGCCACCAGACCGAGCCAGACCGACTGCACCATGATGAAGATCATCGCGGTCAAGGCCTGGCCGCCGAGGAAGACCGGCGTGACGAAGGCGTCACCGATGAAGCCGCCGAGCGGCTCGACCTCGTCCTTGACCATGGTGGCGACCTCGGCCTGCTTCATCTTGCGCAACTGCGGCAGCGGGAAGCGTAGGACCCGGTCGGTCAGCTCGTAGCGCAGGCGGCGCAGCATGCGCTCGCCCAGCCGGCCTTTCTGCGTGTTGATGTAGAACTTGAACATGCCGTTGACGACGACCAGCGCGAGGAAGGTGAAGCTGAGCGCCAGCAACAGACCCGGCTGCTCCAACTGGAAGCCGTTGAACAGCGAGGCCGGCTCCTCGATGGAGGTCTCGACCCAGGGCAGGTCCATGCGCAGGAAGGGCTGGGTCGAGCCCTCGCCGACGAAGCCCTCGCCCTGGATGCCCTGGTTGACGATCGACTTGGGCAGGCTGAACGACAGGAACAGGAAGGGAAAGGAGAGCAGCACCGAGATCAGGATGACCAGCTGCTCACCCCGGCTGTGCCGCCAGACGTACTTGAAAAGATTGCCTTCCATGAAGTCTCCGGCCGATGCTCCGCCTTGCCGTCGAGGCGCCACCCCTAGGCCCCGACCTGGGAGCAATCAGAGCCGCAAGCTTAGTCCAAAGCGGCGTAGAGCGTAAACCGAGGGGACAGCACCACAATTCGCCGCCCAGGGCGTGCTAGAGCGTTTTCCGATCGGACGGCACCGGCCCGCTCCCCCTCCCGGCCACCCAATAGGATACTGCCGTGGGTGGCCGGGAGGGGGAGCGGGCCGGTG
>JANQLT010000015.1 GCA_028280455.1 Kiloniellales bacterium | reverse complement strand
GCGCCTGCAGGTGCTCTCGCTGCTGTCCGGCGGCGAGCAGGCGCTGACCGCCCTATCCCTGCTGTTCGCCGTGTTCCTGACCAAGCCGGCGCCGATCTGCGTGCTGGACGAGGTCGACGCGCCGCTGGACGACGCCAACGTCGACCGCTTCTGCCGCCTGATCGACGAGCTGGCGCACCAGACCCGGACCCGCTTCCTGATCATCACCCACCACCGCATGACCATGGCCCGGGTCGATCGGCTGTTCGGCGTCACCATGGCCGAGCGCGGCGTCAGCAAGCTGGTCTCGGTCGACCTGGAGGCCGCCGAGTCGCTGCGCGAGAGCGCCTGACGCCTCTGCACTAACCTGCTGATTCCAGTCGGTTATTTCGGCCCTCGTCGGCGTTGTCGACGGCCCGTGCGTTTCTTGACAGGGGCTGGGGCCGTCACTAGTGTGCGCCGCGAGTTCGGGGTGCAATCGAGCGGAGCGAGAGGGGAAAGGGGCCAGGGCATTCGGGCCAAGCGGACGACATGAGCGAGTCCTCGCCACCGCCATCCCTGGACGACTTCGACGCCAGGCTGCGAGACGCGAAGGCCCGCCGTGCCGGCAAGCAAGCCCGGAAGGACGCCCTGGAGCGCGGCAGCGGACTGAGCTTCGCCCTGCGCATCGGTGTCGAGCTGGTGGCCGCCTTGGCGGTTGGAGTCGGCGCCGGCCTGCTTCTCGACAACTGGCTCGGCACGGCACCCTGGTTCCTGCTGCTGTTTTTCCTTTTGGGAGCGGCGGCGGGGATGTTGAATGTCTACCGGGTCATGTCCGGCTACGGCTATGCCGCGGGCTACCGCAGGGCGCCGGGGCGGGCCGAGGGTCCGGGTCAGGACGAGGGTCCGGGTCAGGACGAGGATCCGGGTCAGGACGAGGGTCCGGGGCGGGACGAAGGCGCGGCGGGGCCGGGCGACGGCCGGGACCCGAAGGATAGGGACTAGGGGCGAGGCGGTGTAGCATGGCCGATGCGGAACACGGCGGTGGCGTTCACTCTCCGCTCGAGCAGTTCGAGATCAAGCGCATCGTGCCGCTCGACATCGGCGGCCTCGATCTCTCCTTCACGAACTCCTCGCTCTTCATGGTCCTCGGCGTGGCGATCGCCAGCGCCTTCCTGATCCTCGGCATCGGGCGCGGCGCGCTGGTGCCGGGACGCTGGCAGTCGATGGCGGAGCTGTCCTACGAGTTCATCGCCAACCTGATACGCGAGACCATCGGCCCGGAAGGCCGCGCCTACTTCCCGATCATCTTCACGCTGTTCATGTTCATCTTCATGGGCAACATGCTGGGGATGATCCCCTACAGCTTCACCTTCACGAGCCACATCATCGTCACCTTCGTGATGGCATTCGTGGTCTTCGTCGGCGTGACGATCCTCGGCTTCGTCAAGCACGGCGCCCACTTCTTCAGCTTCTTCGTGCCGCCGGGCGCGCCGATCTGGATGTGGCCGCTGCTGATCCCGATCGAGATCATCTCCTACTTCTCGCGGCCGGTGAGCCTCTCGGTGCGGCTCTTCGCCAACATGCTGGCCGGCCACACGCTGCTCAAGGTCATCGCCAGCTTCATCGCCGTGCTGGGCGTCGCCGGCATTCTGCCCTTCGCGCTGGTCGTCGCGCTGACCGGCCTGGAGTTCCTGATCGCCTTCCTCCAGGCCTACGTCTTCGCGATCCTGACCTGCCTCTACATCAACGACTCGATCCACCTTCACTAGATCGACCCTCTCACCATCTGATCTTCAGGGAGTAGTCTCAGCCATGGAACTCGAAGCCGCGAAAGCAATCGGAGCCGGCCTCGCCGTCATCGGCGTCGTCGGATCGGGCGTGGGCATCGGCTCTGTCTTCTCGTCCTTCATCATCGCGGTCGGCCGCAACCCGGCGGCGCGCGGTGAGGTCTTCACCATGACCATGCTGGGCTTCGCGCTGGTCGAAGCCATCGCCCTCTTCGCGCTGGTCATCGCGCTGCTCATCCTGTTCGGCTGATCGGTCTCGCGAGCGCCGGGCCTGTCGGGCTCGGCGACCCGCAAGCCCTCTCGAACAGGGAGTTTCGCCATGCCACAGCTCGAACCCTGGAGCTACATGAGCCAGATCTTCTGGCTGGTGATCACTTTCATAACGCTCTACTTCGTGCTCTCGAAGGTGGTGGTGCCGCGCATCACCAGCGTCCTGGAAGCGCGCCAGGAGAAGATCGAGGACGACCTGGGGCGCGCCGAGCGCCTTCGGGTCGAGGCCGAACAGGTGCTCGAGGAGTACAACAAGGCGCTCGACGACGCGCGCTCCGAGGCGCAGGGGCTGCTCAAGCAGTCGGCCGAGGAGATGGCGGCCCATGCCGCCAACCGCAACGAGGCGGTGGGCGCCGACCTGGCCGCCCGCAACCGCGAGGCGGAAGGCCGGATCGCCGAGGCGCGGCGCCAGGCCCTGGACAACATCAAGCCGGCGGCCGCCGAGGTCGCCGCCGCGGCGCTCGCCAAGCTGGTCGGCGGCACGCCCGACCAGGCCAAGGTGGCCCAGGCGGTCGACAGCGTCTCGGCCGAGAGCCAGGGCTGAGCAGGCGGAGACGGCCATGTTCCAAGATCCGACCTTCTGGGTGGCGATCGCCTTCGTGGTCTTCATCGCCCTGGTCTTCCGGCCGATCGGCAAGGCGGTCACCCAGGCGCTCGACAAGCGCGCCGACAACATCCGCCAGGAGATCGACGAGGCCCAGGCGCTGCGCGAGGAGGCGCAGAAGAAGCTCGCCGAGTACAAGCGCCTGCAGCGCGACGCGGTGAGCGAGGCCGCCGAGATCATCGAGCGGGCCAAGCGCGAGGCGGCGAGCCTGCGCGAGCAGGCCGAGAAGGACCTGGCAACCCAGCTCGAGCGCCGCGAGCAGCTCGCCATGGAGAAGATCCAGCAGGCCGAGGCCGCGGCCCTGAAGGAGATCCGCAACACCGCGGTCGACATCGCGGTCACCGCGACCCGCCGCCTGCTGACCGACCAGCTCGAAGCCGACAGGGCCAACAGCCTGATCGACGACTCGATCCGCGACCTGCCGAACCGCCTGAGCTGAGGGCGCGGTCGGCGGCGGTTTTCGCGAGCGGCGTGTAGCGAAACGCCCATCACGCGGTTCTGCCGAACGAACTGCCCCCTCACCCAGCTTCGCCTAAGTCTCGGGCCAAAGCCCTCGACAAGGCTTCGCATCCCTCTCCCTCGACGGGGGAGAGGGGAGTTCATGTCGAACGTTTCGGTTTCTCATTTTTTCCTCTCCCCCGTCGAGGGAGAGGGATGCGCAGGCTTAGTGAGGCGAAGCCGAGCTTAGCCGTAGCTGGGTGAGGGGGCGTTTCGTTGCACCCCGTCCGCGCCGCCTACGCCGCCCGCGCAGTCCGAACGCCCGCCGGACCTCAGAACTTGTAGGTGAAGTTCAGGCCCTGCGTGCCTTCCTGCATCAGGGGTGAGACGCCGACGCCCTGTTCTTCGAGGAAGGGGTTGAAGCGGGTCACCAGCTTGCCGATGAAGTAGCCGGCGGCGGCGCCGACGAAGACGTCGGAGAACCAGTGCCGCTCGTCGTTGACCCGCGACAGGGCCGTGCCGGTCGCCAAGGTGTAGGCGACGTAGGGCACCCAGGGCTGGTCCTCGGCATAGACCTCGGAGATGACCGAAGCGACGGCGAAAACCTCGCTGGAATGGCCGGACCAGAAGGCGTCGTTGGTGTCGAAGTCGCCGGGGCCGTTGAAGTCGAACTTGTCGTCGGTGTCGGCCGGGCGCTTGCGGCCGGTGATCCACTTGGAGCCCTGGGTCAGCACGGCGGTCAGGACCAGGCTCTCGAAGGCCATCAGGGCGGCCGCCTTCTCGCGCCGCATGTCGATGGCCCCGGAGCTGTCCAGCAGCTCGGCCACGCCGTAGGCGCCGAGCGTGCCGTAGAGCAAGTTCTGGAAGCCGCCGAGGGGGCGGAAGACGTCGGCCGCGTCGTCGGTGAAATCGCCGCGGACGTCGTCCTGCCAGAAATCGATCAGAACCTTGTCGGCCAGAAACAGGGCGCCGGTGACGCCGGCGACACCGGCGGCGATGTACCAGTCGGTCTCATCGAAGCGCAGGGGCGCGGTGAAGAAGCGATAGACGTTCTCCGGCCAGCTCAGCAGGTAGTCCTCGTCGATGGCATAGAAGCCCTCTTCGTAGACCTTCGGCGGCGGCGGCTGCTCGGCCATGGCGGGCTCGAAGCTCGGCGTGGTCGAGAAGTCGACCTGCGGCGCGGGTGTCGGCGGCGGCGCGGGCGGCGGGGCCACTTCGCGCTCCGGCGGCGGGCTCGCCGGCCGGGCGCTCACTGGTGCTGGGGCCGGCGCCGGGGCGGCCAGGGCCTGCGGCGGCAGCGGCTGCGGCGCGAAGGGCTGGTTCTGGTAGGGCCAGACGGCGCCGCCCGCCGCCTGTCCGGGCTGCACCACGTAGGGCACGCCGGACGGCGAGATGGCGATGTGGTAGGCCGCCTGCGCGGTCTGCTGGTAGCCCGACGCCGTGGCGGTCTCGGGCGCCACGACCAGCGCCACGGCGGCACAGAAGCCGAGCGCGCCGGCTAGGACGCTTTCGCGCCGCTGCGCGCGCGACGCTGTCTCCGATCGGCTCCCCGCTGACATGTCCCCCAGCCCTCGGTGTCCGCCAAATTCCCCAAGCTGGCGCGGATGTTAGCGGATCTGGCGAGAATTGCACAGGAATCCGCCGACGCGAGAGCCTGCAAGCGCGACCGCGCGTCCGCAGCGAAGCGAGGAAAAGCCCGCGTCAGCGGAAAACGCTCTAGAAGTCCAGGGGCGCGTTGTCGATGACTTCCTTGAGGACGAAGAAGGTGCGGGTCTGGCGCACGCCCGGCAGGGCGATCAGCCGCTCGCCGTGCAAGCGGTTGAAGTCGGCGATGTCGCGCACCCGGATCTTCAGGAAGTAGTCGAAGTCGCCGGCCACCACGTGGCAGTCCAGCACGAAGGGCAGCTTGACGATGGCCTCGTTGAAGGCGCCGAAGCTCTGCGGCGTCGAGCGGTCGAGCACCACGCCGACGAAGACCAGGGTGCCGCGCTCGACGCGGTCCGGCGCCACCAGTGCCCGCACGCCCTGCAGATGGCCCTCCTCGAACAGCCGCTGGGTGCGCCGGTGGCAGGTCGCCGGGCTGATGTGGACCCGTTTCGCCAGCTCGGCGTTGGAGATCCGGCCGTCGCGCTGCAGCGCCGTGAGAATCCGCCGATCGATGCGGTCCAGATCCTGAGCCGTGGAAGAATCGTTCATTTATCTGCACTTTCTAGGGAGGAGTTCGAAGAAGATAGCAGGTTAGCGAGAGCTTAAGGCGATATCGTTCCTTGTTTCGAAAGCACATTCGACCCTGTCTCTGGCAGGCTCTTGGCCGATGCTCGCGCCAAAGGGGAGGCTCCGATGCTGGAGAAGTTCGAGCGCTATCCGCTGACCTTCGGGCCGACGCCCATCGAGAAGCTGAGCCGTCTCACCGAGCAGCTCGGCGGCGCTGTCGAGATCTACGCCAAGCGGGAGGACTGCAACTCGGGCCTGGCCTTCGGCGGCAACAAGGTCCGCAAGCTCGAGTACATCGTGCCCGACGCCATCGCCTCGAACGCCGACACCCTGGTCACCATCGGCGGCGTGCAGTCGAACCACACCCGGCAGGTTGCCGCGGTCGCCGCCAAGCTCGGCATGAAGTGCCGGCTGGTGCAGGAGAGCTGGGTGCCCTTCGAGGACGCCGTCTACGACCGGGTCGGCAACATCCTGATGTCGCGGGTCATGGGCGCGCAGATCGACCTGGTCGACGAGGGCTTCGACATCGGCATCCGCGAGAGCTGGCAGCGGGCCATCGAGGACGTCAAGCGGCAGGGCGGCAAGCCCTACGCGATCCCGGCCGGCGCCTCGGTCCACAAGCTCGGCGGCCTCGGCTTCGTCGGCTTCGCCGAGGAGGTCCGCGCCCAGGAAGCCGAGCTGGGCTTCAGCTTCGACTACGTCATCGTCTGCACCGTCACCGGCTCGACCCATGCCGGCATGCTGGTCGGCTTCGCCAAGGACGGCCGCGCCGACCGGGTGATCGGCATCGACGCCTCCGGCACGGTCGAGCAGACCCGGGCCCAGGTGCTCGATATCGCCCGCAACACGGCCGCGCTGGTCGAGCTGGGCCGCGACATCGTCGAGGACGATCTGGTGCTGCTGAGCGACTATGCCTATCCCGCCTACGGCGTGCCCTCGGCGGAGACCAACGAGGCGATCCGCCTGAGCGCGCGCCTGGAAGGCATGATGACCGACCCGGTCTACGAGGGTAAGTCGATGCAGGGCATGATCGACCTGGTCAGGAAGGATTACTTCCCCGCCGGCTCGAAAGTGCTCTACGCCCACCTCGGCGGCGTGCCGGCGATCAACGGCTACAGCTACATCTACCGCAACGGCTGAG
>JANQLT010000225.1 GCA_028280455.1 Kiloniellales bacterium | reverse complement strand
GCTCCCCCTCCCGGCCACCCAATAGGATACTGCCGTGGGTGGCCGGGAGGGGGAGCGGGCCGGTGCCGTGATTCCGCGTGAGCGGAAAACGCTCTAGCTCACTCGTCATCGCGGAGCCGCCACTCCTCATGGAGCGGGCCGACGATGTCGCCGTGGATGGTCACGCTGCCTTCCATGCAGCCGACGATGCTCTCCGAGTCGTCGTCACCGGTCCGGTCACGGGTCTCCTGGGTCGCGGGAACGAGCTTCGCCACCGCCGTGCCTCGCTTGGTTATGACGATCTCGCCGCCTTCTTCGCGCAGCTCGTCCATCAGCTTGAGGCACTGGGCCTTGAACTCGCCGGCCGGAATGAACCGTTGTTTGGACATCGCTTCTGACCATGGTCATAAAACATGGTCATAATATAGGCTCGCGGTCCGGAGGCGGCAAGCCGGCCCCGTCCCGCCGCCTTGCCGCGATCCAGCGGCGGTGCTAGGCATGGCGCCGGTTTCCGCGACATTGGAGACGATCAGGCGATGGCGGTCGACAAGGACACCGTCCTGCGCATCGCCCGGTTGGCCCGCGTTAGGATCGGCGAGGCCGAGGCCGAGGCGCTGACCGGGGAGCTGAGCAACATCCTCGACTGGGTCGAGCAGCTCGACGAGGTCGACACCGAGGGCGTGGCGCCCATGACCAGTGTCGTGGCCATGGCCGCGCCGATGCGGGCCGACGCGGTCACCGAGCCGGCCCAGGCCGAGCGCGTGCTCGGCAACGCGCCGGAGTCCGTCCACGACTTCTTCGTGGTGCCCAAGGTGGTGGACGGCTGATGGCCGCGAACGGCGAGCTGACCGGGCTCGGGCTGGCGGAGGCGCGCGACCGCCTGGCCGGCGGCGAGATCACCGCGCGCGAGCTGGCCGAGGCCCATGTCGCGGCGGTCGAGGCGGCGCGGCCGCTCAACGCCTTCATCACCGAGACGCCGGAGCGGGCCCTCGAGATGGCCGAGGCCTCGGATGCCCGGCGCGCTAGGGGCGAGGCGGGCTTGCTCGAAGGACTGCCGCTGGCGATCAAGGATCTCTTCTGCACCGAGGGCGTGCTGACCACCGCCGGCTCGCACATCCTCGACGGCTTCCACCCGGCCTACGAGTCGACCGTCACCGCCAAGCTCTGGGAGGCGGGCGCGGTGCTGCTCGGCAAGACCAACCTGGACGAGTTCGCCATGGGCTCGTCGAACATGACCAGCTTCCACGGGCCGGTCGAGAACCCCTGGCGCCGGCAGGGCGACAACCGGCCGCTGGTGCCGGGCGGCTCCTCCGGCGGCTCGGCCGCGGCGGTCGCGGCGCGCGCGGCGCTCGGCGCGACCGGCACCGACACCGGCGGCTCGATCCGCCAGCCGGCAGCCTTCAGCGGCCTGGTCGGTTTCAAGCCGACCTATGGCCGTTGCTCGCGCTGGGGCGTGGTGGCCTTCGCCTCGTCGCTCGACCAGCCCGGCCCGCTGACCCGCAGCGTGCGCGATGCCGCGCTGATGCTCGGTGGCATGGCCGGCCATGACCCCAAGGACTCGACCAGCGTCGAGCGGCCGGTGCCGGACTACGAGGCGGCGCTGACGGGCGACGTGCGCGGCCTCAAGGTCGGCATCCCGAAGGAATACCTGATCGACGGCATGCCCGGCGAGATCGAGACGCTGTGGCGGCGCGGCGCGGACTGGCTGCGCGAGGCCGGCGCCGAGATCGTCGAAGTCGGCCTGCCGCACACCAAGTACGCCCTGCCGGCCTACTACATCATCGCGCCGGCCGAGGCCTCCTCCAACCTGGCGCGCTACGACGGCGTGCGCTACGGCCTGCGCGTCGAGGGCGACTCGCTGATCGAGTCCTACGAGGCGACGCGCGGCCAGGGCTTCGGCGCCGAGGTCAAGCGCCGGGTGCTGATCGGCACCTACGTGCTCTCTGCCGGCTACTACGACGCCTACTACAACAAGGCACGGCGCGTGCGCAGCGTGATCGCCCGCGACTTCGGCCAGGCCTTCGAGTCCGTCGACGTCCTGCTGACGCCGACCGCTCCCTCGGCCGCCTTCGCCCAGGGCGACAAGATGGACGACCCGATCGCCATGTACCTGAACGACGTCTTCACGGTGCCCGCGAGCCTCGCCGGCCTGCCGGCGATCTCTGTCCCCGCCGGCCTCGACCCGGACGGCCTGCCGCTCGGCCTGCATTTGATCGGCCGCGCCTTCGACGAGGAGACGGTCCTCAAGGTCGCCGGCGTCCTGGAAGAGGCCGCCGGCTTCGAGGCGGCGCCAGCGTTCCTGGCGCGGTGAGTCTTGAGGAGTGCACACATGAGGCCCACCCTTCACCAAGCTCACCCTTCGTCAAGCTCAGGGTGAGGGGCGAAGGCGCCCCTGTCTCCCTCACCCTGAGCTTGACGAAGGGTGAGCTTCGCCGACCATGAAGCCGCTCGGACATGCCCATCTACGTCTACATCCTGCGGTGTTCGGATAGCAGCTACTACGTCGGGTCGACACGCGGTGCGCTGGAGCGGAGAGTTGCGCAACACAACGCGGGAACCTTCGGCGGATACACGAGATCGAGGCGGCCGGTGACGCTGGCTTTCTCTGAGAGCTTCGAGAACGCGACCGATGCCGTTCAGGCGGAGCGTCAGTTGAAAGGTTGGAGCCGCGCGAAGAAAGAGGCGCTGATCAGGGGCGACATCGCGACCTTGAAGAGGCTGGCTAGGAACCGCACCGAGCATCCTCATCCTTCGTCAGGCTCAGGATGAGGCGGAGGGACCCAGTTTGCGATCTCACCCTTCGTCAAGCTCACCCTTCGTCAAGCTCACCCTTCGTCAAGCTCAGGGTGAGGGGATGAGGGCTCCCCTGTCTCCCTCACCCTGAGCCTGACGAAGGGTGAGCACACCAACGTCGGACAAGAGCATTGGCCCATTCGCAAGACGTTCATAGAGAAGACGCAGCGGCTAGCGAGATGACGGCGCCCCCACCGCTCTACGCCAAGGGCGACCTGCGGCTGCGGCCCTGTCGGCATGGCGCGATGCTCTACAGCTTGAACGACATCTACATCGGGCGCTCGCTGGAGGTCTACGGCGAGTACGCCGAGGACGAGGCGGAGCTCTACGGCAAGATCCTCAAGCCGGGGCAGGTGGCGGTCGAGGCCGGCGCCAACATCGGCGCCCACACCGTGGTCATGGCGCAGGCGGTCGGGCCCACGGGGATGGTCGCCGCGGCCGAGCCGCAGCGGGTCCTGCTGCAGATGCTCTGCGCCAACCTGGCGCTGAACGGCTTGAAGAACGTCCGGACCGCCGGTTGCGGCTTCGGGGCCGCGCCCGGCACGATGCGCGTGCCGCCGCTGGACTACGCGCGGGCCTACAACTTCGGCGCCGTCAAGCTGCAGGCGGAGGGGCCGGGCGAGTCGGTGCAGGTTGTGACGATCGACTCCCTCGATCTGCCGCGCTGCGATCTGATCAAGGTCGACGTCGAGGGCATGGAGCAAGCCGTGATCGCGGGCGCCCGCGGGACGATCGCCCGCCATCGCCCGGCGCTCTACGTCGAGAACAACCAGCGCGACGACTCGCCGGCGCTGATCTCGATGCTGCAGGATCTCGGCTATCGGCTCTGGTGGCACATCCCGCGGCTCTACCGCGAGGACAACTTCCGGGGCCATGGGGTCGACATCTTCAACACGGCGATCAACATCAACATGCTCGGGCTGCCGAGCGGGGACGAGCGAAAGGTGGCCCTGAAGCCGATCGAGGGGCCGCAGGACTGGTGGAAGGATGACGGGCCCTGAGCCCGAGCGAGCGGGAGTCTTGAGATGAGCCTGATCCAAGGCACGAGCGGCGAGTGGGAGGTGGTCATCGGCCTGGAGGTGCATGCCCAGGCGATCACCCGGTCCAAGCTCTTCTCCGGGGCCGCGACGGCCTACGGCGCCGAGCCGAACGCGCAGGTCTCCCTGGTCGACGCCGCCATGCCCGGCATGCTGCCGGTGCTCAACCGCGCCGCCGTCGAGCAGGCGGTCAAGACCGGCCTCGGCCTGGAAGCGGAGATCAAGCTGCACTCGGTCTTCGAGCGCAAGAACTACTTCTACCCCGATTTGCCGCAGGGCTATCAGATCTCGCAGTACCAGGAGCCGATCGTCGGCGAGGGCCGTGTGGTGATCGACCTCGAGGCGGGCGACAGCCGCGAGATCGGCATCGAGCGCCTGCACATGGAGCAGGACGCCGGCAAGAGCCTGCACGACCGGCACCCGAGCAAGTCCCACGTCGACCTGAACCGCGCCGGCGTGCCGCTGATGGAAATCGTCACCAAGCCGGACCTGCGCTCCGCCGAGGAGACCGGCCTCTTCCTGCGCAAGCTGCGCTCGATCCTGCGCTATCTCGAGACCTGCGACGGCAACATGGAAGAGGGCTCGATGCGCTGCGACGTCAACGTCTCGGTGCGCAAGCCTGGCGACGATCTCGGCACGCGCTGCGAGATCAAGAACGTCAACTCGATCCGCTTCGTGCAGCAGGCGATCGACTACGAGGCCAAGCGCCAGGTCCGCGTCAAGGAGGCGGGCGGCGAGATCGAGCAGGAGACCCGGCTGTTCGACCCGGACCGCGGCGAGACCCGGCCGATGCGCTCCAAGGAAGAGGCGCACGACTACCGCTACTTCCCCGACCCGGACCTGCTGCCGCTCGACCTCGACCCGGCCTGGGTCGAGGAACTGCGCGCCGCCCTGCCGGAGCTGCCGGACGCGCGCAAGGCGCGCTTCGTCGGCGATTACGGCCTGAGCGCCTACGACGCCGGCGTCCTGGTCGCCGAGAAAGAGACCGCCGAGTTCTTCGAGTCCGTCGTCGAGGGCGGTCGCGACCCCAAGGTCGCGGCCAACTGGCTGACCGGCGAAGTCTTCAGCGCGCTCAACCGCAGCGGTCTCGATCTAGCCGAAGCGCCGGTCGATGCCGAGGGCCTCGGCGGCCTGCTCGACCTGATCGGCGACGGCACGATCTCCGGGCGCATGGCCAAGGAGGTCTTCGACGCCATGTGGCAGAGCGGCAAGAGCGCCGCCGCCATCGTCGAGGAGCGCGGCCTCAAGCAGATCAGCGACAGCGGCGAGATCGAGGCGATCATCGCGGCGATCGTCGCCGACAACCCCGGCCAAGTGGAGCAGTACAAGGGCGGAAACGAAAAGGTCATCGGCTGGTTCGTCGGCCAGGTCATGAAGGCGACCCAGGGCAAGGCCAACCCGAAGCTGGTCAACGAGCTGCTGCGCAAGGCGCTTTAGGTGCGGCGGCGCAGGCGTAGGGGAGGGCGGGCCGCGTGAGCCAGAAGGTCTTCCCCGTGCTGCGCATCCTCGACGAGGCCGAGGCGCGCGCCTTCTACCTCGACGGCCTCGGCTTCGCGGTCGATTGGGAATGGCGCCACGAGCTGGGCTTCCCGATCTTCATGCAGGTCTCCAAGGAGGGCCTGGCGCTGTTCCTCTCCGGCCACGCCGGCGATGCCGAGACCGGCGGCCGGGCCTATCTCGCCGTCGACGACGTCGACGCCTGGTTCGTGGCCGCCCACGCCCGCGGCCTGGAGGCCGACATGCCGCCGCAGGACCAGCCCTGGGGCCAGCGCGAGGCGACCTTCTGCGACCCCTTCGGCAACCGCATCACCATCGCCAGCCGCCTGCCCGACACGCAGACGTGAGCGGGCCGGCCGCTTGCCAAGCCGGCCCCCGAGGCACAACTATCGGGCTCGCCTTATCCCTCCCGACCAGCGGACGCCGCCATGATCGACCTCTATACCTGGCCGACTCCCAACGGCCACAAGATCCACATCATGCTCGAGGAGACCGGGACGCCCTACAAGGTCCACCCGGTGGCCATCGGCAAGGGCGAGCAGTTTGCGCCCGACTTCCTGAAGATCAGCCCGAACAACAAGATGCCGGCCATGGTCGACCCCGAGGGGCCGGACGGCCGGCCGATCAGCCTCTTCGAGTCCGGCGCGATGCTGATCTACCTGGCCGAGAAGACCGGCCGCTTCCTGCCCGAGGATCCGGCCGGCCGCTATACCACCTTGGCCTGGCTGATGTGGCAGATGGGCGGCATCGGCCCCTTCCTCGGCCAGGCGCACCACTTCCTGCAATACGCCCAGGAAGACGTCAGCTACGCCAAGGACCGTTATCGAAACGAGGCCAAGCGACTCTACGGCGTCGCCGACCGCCGGCTCGCCGAGTCCCGCTTCCTGGCCGGCGACGAGATCACCATCGCCGACTTCGCCTGCTGGCCCTGGATGCGCCGGCCCTGGCGCCAGGGCATCGAGCGCGAGGACTATCCGAACTACCTGCGCTGGTTCGAGGAGATCGACGCAAGGCCCGCCGTGCAGCGCGCGGTCCAGGTGCTCGCCGAGCAGCAAAGCAGCGGCCCGATGACCGCCGAGGAACGCGAGAACCTGTTCGGTGCGAAGCAGTACGCGCGGCGTTGAGGTCGCTTCGCCACCGAGGCGAACGACCGCCCCCTCACCCAGCTTCGCCTAAGTCTCGGCTGAACCGCCTCGACAAGGCTCCGCAACCCTCTCCCCCGACGGGGGCTATCAGATTCACACATTTTGGATTTTGAGTTTTGTGCCGAATCTGATGCGTCTGAAGTCTTCGAGTCCTCTTCGCA
>JANQLT010000224.1 GCA_028280455.1 Kiloniellales bacterium | reverse complement strand
GCTCCCCCTCCCGGCCACCCAATAGGATACTGCCGTGGGTGGCCGGGAGGGGGAGCGGGCCGGTGCCGTGATTCCGCGTGAGCGGAAAACGCTCTAGCTGCCCTTCACCGACCGCTTGCAGGTTTGCGCCGACCGCATGGCGTCGTCGCAATTCTGTCCATTGTCTTTTGCCGGGGACTCGTAAAAGCTTCCCTCCTGGCTATAGCCGGGACCCATCGCCATGACGAGATTGACTGAAAGCGAGCTGCTCGAGGGCGGCGCGGCCCTGCGCCTGACCTGGCAGGGCGGCGAGACGGCGCGCTTCCACGCCATCTGGCTGCGGGACAATGCCCTGGACCCCGAGACACGCTCGCCGAGCAACGGCCAGCGGCTGATTACCCTGCAGGAGATCCCCAGCGACACGCGGATCGCCGAGGCGCGGCTCGTCGAAGGCGACCTGCGGCTCCGCTTCGAGCCGGAGGACAAGGCGGTCGTCTTCCCGGCCGCGTGGCTCCGGCGCCATCGCTACGACGGCGGCGCGCGGGCCGAGGTCGGCCGGGTCGCCGCCGGGGTCGAGACCTGGGACGGCGCTTTCGACATGGCCCGGGCCACGGCCCGCTTCGACGCGGTGACGGCCGGCGACCAGGCTGGCGAACAGGCCTTGCGCGACTGGCTCGGCCACGTCCGGCGCGCCGGCCTCGCCATGCTGACCGACGGCCCCCTGGAGTCCGGGGCGCTGACCGAGGTGGCTGCGCTGTTCGGCTTCATCCGGGAGACCAACTACGGCCGCTGGTTCGAGGTCCGGACCGAGGTCGACCCGATCAACCTGGCCTACACCGGGCTCGGCCTGCAGGCCCATACCGACAACCCCTACCGCGACCCGACGCCGACCCTGCAGATCCTCTACTGCCTCGAGAACTCCGCCGAGGGCGGCGAGAACCAGGTGGTCGACGGCTTCCGCGCCGCCCAGCGGCTGCGGTCGGAGGACCCCCGGGGCTTCGACCTGCTCTCGGGCCACTGCGCGCGCTTCAGCTATCGCGGCGGCGGCGACGTGCATCTGAGCGCCCGCCGGCCGATGATCGAGCTGTCGCCGGACGGCGAGCTGCGGGCCATCCGCTTCAACAACCGCAGCGCCGCCCCCCTGCTCGACGTGCCCTACGACGACATGCCGGCCTACTACGCCGCCTACCGCCGCCTCGGCGAGATCGTCGACGACCCGGCCATGGCGGTCGGCTTCAAGCTCGAGCCCGGCGCCTGCTTCATCGTCGACAACACCCGGGTGCTGCATGGCCGCAAGGGCTACGCCGCGAGCGGCGGCTCGCGCTGGCTGCAGGGCTGCTACGCCGACAAGGACGGCCTGCTCTCGACCCTGTCGGTCCTGGAGGAACGATTGGGAGAGGTCGCGGCATGACCACGGGCGACGGGCCGACGCGCGAGACCATCGTCGCGTTCCTGGCGGAGATCTTCGAGCAGCGCGGCGCCCGGGAGTACCTCGGCGAGCCCGTCACCATCGCCGAGCACATGCTGCAGGCGGCCAGCGTCGCCGAGCAGAACGGCCAGGACGAGGCCATCGTCGTCGCGGCGCTGCTGCACGACATCGGCCACTTCACCAGCGAGCAGGGTTGCTACAGGGTCGACGACACCGAGGACCGGCTGCACGACGAAGCCGGCGCGCGGACCTTGGCGCCCTTCTTCCCGCCCGTCGTGGTCGACTGCGTGCGTCACCACGTCGCCGCCAAGCGCTATCTCTGCGCCACCCGGCCGCGCTACTTGGAGCGCCTGTCGAAGGCCTCGGTGCATTCCCTCGAGCTCCAAGGCGGGCCGATGACCGAGACCGAGGTGGCGGCTTTCGAGGCCCTGCCGCACTTCAAGGAGATCGTCCAGGTCCGCTACCTCGACGAGGCCGCCAAGCGCGCCGGCGTGGAAACGCCGCCCTTCGCCCACTTCGCACCGATGGTGCAGCGCCTGGTCGACGCCACGGCGGCCTAAAGCGTTGCAGGATGGGGGGCATTGCCGATCCGCTGCCAATGGGAAACGAACCGCCCCCTCACCCGGCTCCGGCTAAGCTCAGCCTTCGGCTTCGCTAAGCCTCCACAGCCCTCTCCCCCGTCGGGGGAGAGGGACGTGC
>JANQLT010000201.1 GCA_028280455.1 Kiloniellales bacterium | reverse complement strand
GCCGAGTTCGTCGACAGCCAGTACCTCAACTGGGGCAACATGTTCACCATCGCGCCCTTCTACATCCTGATCATCATCCTCATGGTGCGCCCCTACGGCCTGTTCGGCACCAAGGACATCGAGCGGGTCTAGCGCGCCATGGCGACCATGAGCCTGCGGCCCTGCGGCGACTATCGGGCCACCTACCGCACCGACACGACGATCTTCCCGACGCCGATGTCGCGCAACTTCTGCATCGCCGGCGTCGTGCTGCTCTGCGTCGCGCCGCTGTTCCTGAGCAACTACTATCTGAACCTGCTGATCCAGATCGGCTACCTGGGGATCGCTGCGCTCGGCCTGAACATCCTGGTCGGCTTCACCGGCCAGATCTCGCTCGGCCACAGCGCCTTCTTCGGCTTCGGCGCCTTCGCCTCCGCCTACATCTCGAACCAGGGCATCCCGGTGTTCTTCGCGATCCCGCTGGCCGGCCTGGCGACCACCGCGGTGGGCATGATCTTCGGCATCCCCTCGGCGCGCATCAAGGGCCTCTACCTGGCGATCGCCACCTTGGCCTCGCAGTTCATCCTGGAGGACTTCTTCAATCGCGCCGAATGGTTCTCGGGCGGCTCCGCGGGCGCGCTCGCGGAGTCCTTCTCGATCTTCGGCTTCGTGTTCGACAGCGACGAGCGCTTCTTCTACGTCGTGCTGGTCTACCTGGTGATCATGTACATCGCCGCGGCGAACCTGATGCGCTCGCGCGACGGCCGTGCCCTGGTCGCGGTGCGCGACCACTATCTCTCCGCCGAGATCATGGGCATCAACCTGACGAAATACCGGATTCTCTCCTTCGGCATCTCGTCCTTCTACGCCGGCGTCGGCGGCGCGCTCTTCGCCCATTACCTGGGCTTCGTCTCGGTCGAGGGCTTCTCGATCCTGCTGTCGATCCAGTTCCTGGCGATGGTCATCATCGGCGGCCTCGGCTCGATCATGGGCTCGCTGATGGGCACCGCCTTCATGGTCCTGCTGCCGGAGGTCATGGAGGGCCTGGTCGCCGGCCTGAGCAACTTCGAGTGGGCCAGCGGCCTCGGTGCCGGCCTGGCCTTCCTCAAGCAGATGGCCATCGGCTTGGCCATCATCCTGTTTCTGATTTTCGAGCCCGACGGGCTCGCCCATCGCTGGCGGCTGATCAAGGCCTACTGGAAGCTTTATCCGTTCTCCTATTAGGCCCATAGTCTCGCGATGGAAGCCGAGCGCGGGCTTGGCACAAGCGAACCGGGAAGGCGTTTCCCGGGAAGAACCGAGAACAGAACAGAGAAGAGATTGGGAGGAACGTACATGTCACGCACTGCAAGACTCTTGCTTGCCGCGACGGCGTTGGTGGCCTTCTCCGGCCCGAGCTTCGCCGACGACAAGATCCCGGTCGGCAACCTGGTCGACTTCACCGGCCGCACCGCCGTCGTCGGCAAGGAATACGGCCAGGCCAAGGTCGACGCCGCCGCCTACATCAACCGCCAGGGCGGCGTCAACGGCAAGAAGATCGACCTCTTCACGGTCGACTATTCCTACGAGGTGCCGCGCGCGATCGCGGCCTACAAGAAGTGGAAGTCGCAGAACGACGTCGTCGCCGTGCAGGGCTGGGGCACGGGCGACACCGAGGCGATGATCCAGTTCGTCGCCAAGGACGAGATCCCCTACTTCTCGGCCTCCTACTCGGCGCACTTGACCGATCCCAAGGGCATGGGCCCTGAGACCAAGAAGCCGGCGCCCTACAACTTCTTCTACGGCCCCTCCTATTCGGACGGCGTCCGCGCGCTGATCCAGTGGGCCGCGGAAGACTGGAAGTCGAAGGGCGGCTCGGGCGCGCCGAAATACGTTCACATGGGCGACAACCACCCCTATCCGAACGCGCCCAAGAAGGCCGGCGAGGAGTACGCCAAGGAGATCGGCATGGAGGTCGTGCCGTCGATCCAGTACTCGCTGGCGCCCGGCGACTTCAAGGCGCAGTGCCTGAGCCTCAAGGAGTCCGGCGCCAACTACGCCTTCCTGGCGAACACCTCCGGCTCCAACATCTCGCTGCTCAAGTCCTGTGACACGGTCGGCGTCGACGTGCAGTTCATGGCCAACATCTGGGGCTACGACGAGAACGTCATGAAGGCGGCCGGCACCTCGGCCGACGGCGTGGTCTGGGTCATGGGCGCCGCCAAGTGGGGTGACGACGTGCCCGGCATGGATCTCGTCAAAGAGGTCTCCAAGATGTCCGATCCGAACCTCAAGAAGTACCGGGCCGTGCACTACCTGCGCGGCGTCTGCTCGATGTACTTCATGAAGGAGGCCATGGAGTGGGCCGACGACAACGGCGGCATCACCGGGCCGAACATCAAGAAGGCCATGTACCAGCGGGGCGACTGGGTGCCCGAGGGCCTCGAGGGTGTCTGCCTGCCGGCGACCTGGAGCGACGCGGACCACCGCGGCGTGATGGACGTCTTCGTCTACCGCGGCATGGCCAAGGGCGGCGAGGGTGACATCCCCGACCTGATCGGCAGCGGCGCGATCGGCATGGAGAACATCTTCACCGCCAAGATCCCGCGCAAGCCCGAGTGGCTCGGCTGGTAATCCACTGAGGCGACGGGCGCGGGCGGCCGGACCTCGCTCCGGCCGCCCCGCCTTTTCGTTTGGGATGTGAAGTCATGAGTCTGGCCAGCCAAAGCACCGCCTCCGAAGCGGCGAAAGACAGCGACGCCGATGCGCTGCTGGCGGTCAACAACATCGAGGTCGTCTACAACGACGTCATCCTCGTTTTGCGCGGCCTCAGCCTGTCCTGCGGGCAGGGCAAGATCACCGCGCTGCTCGGCGCCAACGGCGCCGGCAAGTCGACCACGCTGAAGGCGATCAGCGGCCTGCTCAAGTCGGAAGACGGCGAGATCACCCGCGGCACGATCCGCTTTCTCGACGAGACGATCAGCGGGATGGAGCCCGATACGATCGTCAAGCGCGGCATCTTCCAGGTCATGGAAGGCCGGCGCATCGTCCAGGACATGACCGTGATCGAGAACCTGCGGCTCGGCGCCTACACCCGGCGCGGCGGCGACGTGAGCGCCGACATCGACATGGTCTTCAGCTACTTCCCGCGCCTCAAGGAACGCACCGGCCTGGCCGGCTACCTCTCCGGCGGCGAGCAGCAGATGCTGGCGATCGGCCGCGCCCTGATGGCCCGGCCGAAGCTGATTCTGATGGACGAGCCCTCCATGGGCCTGAGCCCGCTGCTGGTCCAGGAGGTCTTCGCGATCATCAAGCGGCTCAACGCCGATCTCGGGGTGACCATCCTGCTGGTCGAGCAGAACGCCAGCATGGCGCTCAAGGCCGCCACCTACGGCTACATCATGGAGCAGGGCAAGGTGGTCCTCGACGGCACGGCCGAGGAGCTGCGCAACAACGAGGACGTCAAGGAGTTCTACCTCGGCACCGGCCAGCAGGACCGCAAGTCCTTCAAGAACCTGAAGTCATTCAAGCGGCGCAAGCGCTGGCTCTGAGTCCGGCGGCGCCTTGCAGGCGCGAGCGCAGAGACCAAGAGGCAGCCATGGAGAGCTTCGACGATCTCGAGACGCGCGATCCGGAGGCCCGCGAGGCGGCGCTGCTAGCCGCCCTGCCGGTGCAGATCGCCCATGCCAAGGACAAGGCTACGGGCTTCGCCCGCCTGCTCGAGGGCGTCGATCCGCCGGCCGTCGACAGCCGCGCGGCGCTGGCCGCCCTGCCGGTGCTGCGCAAGGCCGAGCTGATCGAGCGCCAGCAGGCCGAGCCGCCCTTCGGCGGCCTGGCGACCATCGGCTTCGGCGAGGCGCTGCGCGTCTTCGCCTCGCCCGGGCCGATCTTCGAGCCCCAGGGGCGCGGCCGGAACCACTGGCGCCTGGCCCGCGCCCTCTACGCCGCCGGCTTCCGCGCCGGCGAGCTGGTGCACAACGCCTTCGCCTATCACCTGACACCGGGCGGCTGGATCATGGACGACGCGGCCCGGACGCTCGGCTGCTGCGTCTTTCCCGCCGGCATCGGCAACAGCGAGCAGCAGGCCCAGGCGATCGCGCACTTGCGCCCGGCCGCCTACTGCGGCACGCCGGACTATCTCAAGGTGCTGCTCGACAAGGGCGCCGAGCTCGGCCTCGATCTCTCGTCCATCGTCAAGGGCCTGGTCTCCGGCGGCGCGCTCTTCCCCTCGCTGCGCGACGAATACGCATCGCGCGGCGTCGCCGTGCTGCAGGCATACGCCACCGCCGACCTCGGCCTGATCGCCTACGAGTCCGAGGCCAAGGAGGGCCTGATCCTCGACGAGGAGATCATCGTCGAGATCGTCCGCCCCGGCACCGGCGAGCCCGTGCCGGAAGGCGAGGTCGGCGAGGTGGTGGTCACCACGCTCGATCCCGACTATCCGCTGATCCGCTTCGCCACCGGCGACCTCTCGGCGATCCTGCCGGGGCCGAGCCCCTGCGGGCGCAGCGCCCCGCGCATCAAGGGCTGGATGGGCCGCGCCGACCAGACCACCAAGGTCAAGGGCATGTTCGTGCACCCGAGCCAGGTCGCCCAGGTCACCGCCCGCCACGGCGAGATCGCCCGCGCCCGCCTGGTGGTCGCCCGCGAGGCCGAGGCCGACGTCATGACCCTGCAATGCGAGGTCGAGGGCGGCACCCAAGATCTCGCAGAGGCTGTCGCCGCGAGCCTGCAGGAGGTCTGCAAGCTTCGCGGCGGCGTCGAGTTCTTCGCGCCCGGCAGCCTGCCCAACGACGGCAAGGTCATCGACGACCAGCGGGACTACGACTAGGGCGGAGAGCCGGGCTGCAGCGCTGGTGCCCGGCCCGGCTCCCGGTAGCTGTCACATCGAGAGAACGATATCCGCGTAGATGCGGTAGTCGAAGATCGTGTCGTCGCGGTCGGTCAGCGGCGTCTCCGCGCCGACGCCGAACTGGAGGTGGTCGTTCAGCTTGTAGCGGAAGCCACCGCCGCCTGTGACCGTCGTCGAGCGGTCGTCGCTGCCGAAGTTCAGCACGTCGACGCCGTCGACGTCGCCGAGCGGGCCGGTCAGGCGGTTGCCGTGGTCGATCGGCGTGAAGCCGTTGAGCTCGACCAGCGGGAACAGCCCGGGCAGGACCTCGTAGTCGGCGTGCAGCGAGTAGTGCAGGATCGAGGTGTCGACCTCCGGATCGACCGCGATGTTCGCGCCGAGGCTGGCCTGCAGACCGAGGTCGCCGAAGGCGATGGCGCCGGTGACGAAGGGATTGAAGAAGCCGTAGCCGTCGCCCTGGATCTCGATGCCGCCGGTCTCGAGGTCGTGCACCGGGATCTCGTAGCGCAGGCCGACGGAGACGATCGCGTCGTCCTCCGGCCTCGAGACGACCGCGTACTTGAAGCCGAAGGCGATGTTGGCGAAGCCGCTCTCGTCCGGCAGGACGCTGTCGAAGTCGAAGTCGGCGTAGCCGTCCTTGGTGGCGATGAAGCCCAGCCGCTCGGTCAGCGCGACGCGGAGCTGCACGGCGCCCAGGTGGACGTCGCCGCCGTTGGTCACGAAGTCGCCCGGCAGCCGGTGATAGAAGTAGATCGGCCGCACCTCGGTCGTGATGTAGGGCGTCTCGTTGAAGAGCGGGTTGGTCAGCGGGGAGACGTAGCGGTCATGGCCGTTCTCCCCGAGCGATCCCCGGAGGTCCAGGCCGAGAAACCCGGAGTCCTCCGCCTGGGCCGTCGGCGCGCCGCCGATGGCCGAGGCCAGCAAAAGGATGCCCGCCAAAGTCGTGCTGCGAACCGTCCTGTTGAGCACTGTCTAGTCCCTCCTATCCGACGATCTGAAAAGAGGCGACGGGACCGCGGGTCTCGTCCCCCAGGGGCCAGCTTGTCCCGCTGTTGCAGCGCAGCATTGAGGCATGTCAGTTACGATTGACGAGTCGTTAAAATCCTCAAGCTGTTGCTTTTTCGCCGGTTTCGCGGACGCGGAGCCTATCTTGCAGTGCGTCCATGTCAGACTGGCTCGGCTCGTCTCTCTCGACGAGCTAGCGCCTGCAAGCTATGGCGGTCGGCCGGAAAAGCTAGTGAAACAAGTGGGTTAGCTGGTCCCCGGTTTGAGGCTGCTCAGAATCGGCAACTCGAAGCAATGAATTGTAGATTGGATCAAAAAAGTACCATTCTCGGAACTCTATTGTATTTTACGCGCTGAAAGTATAATTCAATCGGGCCGATTATACCCTGGAGGGAGATTTGGACCCCAAGGAATTTGAAGGATCTCCGAGTGGACGCCTGGTGCCGGCAGTGCATGGCCAGATGGCCTTTGTTCCCAATCCTCTGCCGCCGAGACTCAACTTCACCGAATGCATGATGCAGGTCGATCGCGCCTCCATGGCGATCGCCGAGTTGAAGGGAATGAGCTACAAGGTTCCCAATCCAATGCACCTCATCAATCCGCTGCAAAAGCGAGAGGCCATCGCATCTTCGAGCATTGAGGGCACGTACACGACGGCTTCAGAGTTGTTGTTGTTGGATCATAGTAGCGCGCGTGCCGACCCCGATACCATTGAAGTCAACAACTATGTCGCCGCTCTTCAACACGGGCTCAACCTTCTCGAGCGTCTCCCCATCTCGTCCAGGCTCATCAAGGAAATCCATGCCGTTCTTCTGCGTGGTGTGAAACGGCACCGAGGCTCGGAAATCACGCCCGGTGAGTTCAAGCGCGACCAGAACTTCATTGGCTCGCGTTCGCGCGACCTCGGTGACGCGCGATTCGTGCCGCCACCTCCGATGATGACAGACAACCTGATGGGTGACCTCGAGACGTTCATCCATTCGGAAGCGGCTGGACAGCTGCCGCCTGTGATCGTGAACGCCCTGGTTCACTACCAGTTCGAGACAATTCACCCGTTTCCGGATGGAAACGGCCGGGTCGGCCGGCTTCTCCTGCCGCTGATACTGTCGGCGCAGGGCCTCATGCCAACACCTTTGCTCTACATCAGCCCTTTCATCGAGAAGCACAAAGACGAGTACAACGACGCCATGCTGGACGTCTCCAGGTCGGGAGACTGGGAGGCCTGGATCGCTTTCTTCGCTGATGCCGTCGAGTCGTCCGCCAAGGAGACAATGCACAAGATCGACCAAATCGCTCAGCTCAGGGACCAGTTCTTGCAGGCGGTTCAACAGGCGCGCGCATCCGCCCTCCTTCCAGCGCTCATTGATCTGGTGTTCGACAAACTGATTGTCTCGATACCGGATGCGGTTGAGAGACTCGACGTCACCTATCGGGCCGCGCAGCAAAATGTCGAGAAGCTCGTAGACATGGGAATGCTCGTTCAAACGCCCGCCGGAATCCGCCCTAAACGGTTTGTTTGCCTCCCCCTCATCCGTCTCGTCTTCGAAGTCGAGGACTTTTCTGTCGAACCAGGACAAGGCACGGCGGCTGCACAAAGTGACCATAGCTGAGCGCCTCAACGTGGTTTTGGGCTTCTTCACCGCTCTTCGAAAGCTGGTTTTAAACTCACCGGGATAGACTGCCCGGCCCCTTCGGACAGGCCAGCGGAGCCCGAGCGGATGGAGATTCTGCGCGACGACCAGGTACCGCCTTGCGAGCCGCGCTGGATCTATCGGGAGACCGCTTGGTCGAACCTGGTCTTCGGGGCGGTCCTGGCGGGCATCGCCGGCTTTCTGATCGTCGCGCCCTGGGTCTTCGAGCAAGCGGGCAACCTCTGGCTGGCAGGGCTTTGCCTGCTCGGCGCGGCGGGCTTCGGGGCCTTCGCGCGGGTCGGCTTCGGGACCTTCCGGGCCAGCCTGCGGCCCGGCCACTGGCTGCTGCGCTGGTCGCCGGACGGCCTGACCTTGCGCTACCGCTCCCTCTACAACCGGGGCTTGCCGTCCGACCAGCCGAGCGCGGTTCTGCTGACCCGCGACGAGGTCGCCGCGGTCGGCCCGGCGACGAGCCTGCTGGATTCGCAGGACGGTGTCGGCGACTGGGGCTTCATGCGCAAGCAGCGCTGCCTGGAGATCCTGCCGCGCGACGGCCTCGATCTGACGCCCTTGAAGGCGGCCCTGGCCCATGAGGCGGGCCTGCGCAGCCCGCGCGGCTCGCGATTCGAGCACTTCCCGCTGACCGTCACCGGCGACGGCGCCCTGCGGCTGGAGATGCGCCACCCCGAGAGGGTCTGCGCGGCCCTGGCCGCCTTCTTCCCGGTCCGGGCCGAGCTCCGCGAAGAGCGGCGCTTCGACCGGCTGACGGCGGCCGAGCGCGAGGAGCACATCCTCGATCTGCTGCTGGCCGGCGACAAGATCGGCGCGATCAAGGCGGCCCGGGAGGTCTACGGCTGCGACCTGACCGAGGCCAAGAGGCTGGTCGAGGAGCTGAAACGCTAGGGGTTCCGCCGCGGACCGTCAGAAACCCTTAACCAGATTCCACATTTCCGCCGTATTTGCAGCCAAGTGCCAACACAATCGAGAACGATCTTCAAAACCACGGAGACTTCCCCTCTCTGTCGGAGGCTACCAGCCGGCCTCCACCGATTTGCCCCCCATAGGCTGGACGACTAGGGCGGCCACCTATCCCGACCTCGGTGGCCGCCCTTACTTCTTCCGATCCCGAGCCTCCTTCCGATCCCGAGCCTCCTCGCCGCTCCAGCGGACTCCCAAGCCACCGCCCGGCTCTGCTATACCCGCGTGCTTCTTCGGGGGAGCCGCCAAGCGTGCCGAGCCGTCACAGCCATAGCCCTTTGGGCGCGCCATGAGCCTCTTCGAGGGCCGGGGCCTGGCCTGCCGGCGCGGCGAGCGTTGGGTCTTCGCCGCGCTCGACTTCGCGCTGCCGGCCGGCGGCGCGCTGCTGCTGACCGGGCCGAACGGCAGCGGCAAGTCGAGCCTGCTGCGGGTCATGGCCGGGCTCCTGCCGCCAGCCGAGGGCAGCCTGCTGTGGGACGGCGCGCCGCTGCGCGCCGAGCCCGAGGGGCACCGCCGGCGGCTGCATTTCCTCGGCCACCAGGACGCCGTCAAGCCGGTGCTGAGCGCCCGCGAGAACCTGGCCTTCTGGGCGGCCCTGCGCGGCGGCGCGGCGGCCGCGGAGACCCTCGAGCGCGCCCTGGCGGCCTTCCGACTGGAAGCGCTGGCCGAGGTGCCGGCCCGGCTGCTCTCGGCCGGCCAGAAGCGCCGCCTGGCCCTGTCCCGCCTGCTGGCCAGCCCGGCCGAGCTCTGGCTGCTGGACGAGCCGAGCGTCGGCCTCGATCGGGCCTCGGACCGGGCGCTGGCCGAAGCCCTGGCCGCGCACCGGGCCGGCGGCGGGCGCATCGTCGCCTCCAGCCACGTGCCGCTCGAGCTGCCCGGCGCCGAGACCCTGGATCTCGACGCCTTCGCCGCGACCTCGGCCGAGCCCTGGCCCGACGCGGACTGGAGCGAGGCCCCATGGAGCGAGATTCCGTGAAGGCCTTCCTCGGCATCGTCGGGCGCGACCTGCGCCTCGCCCTGCGCCAGCGCGCCGACGCCCTGATGGTCGTGCTGTTCTTCGTGCTGACCGGCGCGCTCTTTCCCTTCGGCCTCGGCCCCGAGCCGAACCTGCTGGCCCGCATCGCCCCGGGCATCATCTGGGTCACCGCGCTGCTCGCCGTGCTGCTGTCGCTCGAGCGGCTGTTCCTGGCCGACTACGAGGACGGCGCCCTGGAGCTGATGGCGCTCTCGCCGCTGCCGCTGTCGGCCATCGTGCTGGCCAAGGCGCTGGCCCACTGGCTGACCACCGGCCTGCCGCTGATGGCCGCGGCGCCGCTGATCGCCCTGCTCTACAACCTCGACGAGGCGGCCTTGCCGCTAACGCTGGCGACCCTCGCGCTGGGCACGCCGAGCCTGACCCTGATCGGCGCGGTCGGCGCGGCGCTGTCGCTCGGGGCGCGGCGCGGCGGCGCGCTGATCCCGCTCCTGGTGCTGCCGCTGACCATCCCCGTGCTGATCTTCGGCGTCGGCGCGATCGACGCCGAGCTGGCCGGGCTCTCGACCAAGCCCCACCTGCTTCTGCTCGGCGCGATCCTGGTCCTGGCCTTGCCCTTCGCCCCCATCGCGGCCGCCGCGGCGATCCGCCAGGCCGTGGAGTGAGCGCTGCCGCGAAAACGGCCTCCGCCCTCGACGGGAATGTGGATCATGGAGGCGGCGCCTTGCCCGATTTCGGTAGGGCTTGCAAAAGGGCCTACGAAGGGTCGGTGTACTCCGCCGAGGCTCTGAACGAGGCGTGATTGCGTAAGGTCAATGACGCCTGGAGTCAGGCTCCTAGTCTGCCTATGTTTATGGCCCAAGCGCTTGTCGGATAGGGCAGAAAGGCTCGATGCACCGCTTCGCCAACCCCGGCCGATTCCTGCGTCTCGCCCGCGTGCTGCTGCCCTGGTTCGCGGTGGCCAGCGTGCTCGGCATCGGCATCGGCCTGGGCCTCGGCCTCTTCGTCGCGCCGCCCGACTACCAGCAGGGCGACACCGTGCGGATCATGTACGTGCACGTGCCCTCGGCCTGGATGGCGCTCTTCGTCTACACCAACATCGCCATCGCCAGCGCCGTCGCGCTGATCTGGCGCCATCCCCTGGCCGACCTGGCCGCCAAGGCCTCGGCGCCCCTCGGCGCCGGCTTCACCTTCCTGGCGCTGATCACCGGCTCGCTCTGGGGCAAGCCCATGTGGGGCACCTACTGGGTCTGGGACGCGCGCCTGACCTCGGTGCTGGTGCTGTTCTTCCTCTATCTCGGCCACATCGCGCTGAGCAGCGCCTTCGACGACCCGCAGCGCGGCCGGCGCGCGGCGGCGATCCTGGCGCTGGTCGGCTTCGTCAACGTGCCGATCATCAAGTTCTCGGTCGACTGGTGGAACACGCTGCACCAGCCGGCGAGCGTGATCCGGCTCGATGGCCCGACGATCCATCCGGACATGCTCTGGCCGCTGATCGCCATGGCCCTGGGCTTCACCTTCTACTACCTGTCGCTGCTGCTGGTCCGGCTGCGCAGCGAGCTCTTGGAAAGCCGGATCCGCGCGCTGGAGAGCAGCATGGTCGCCGAGGGGCGGGCGCCGCGCCTGGCGACGGCCGGCGGCGAAGCGTGAGTGCGTAAGAGCATGAGGCGTTGATGAGCGGTCTTTCGGAATTCCTGGCCATGGGCGGCTACGGCAGCTTCATCTGGAGCTGCTACGCCGTGGCGGTGCTGGTCCTCGGCGGCTTCCTGGTGACCAGCCTGCGCGACCTGCGGGTCCGCGAGCGGCGCCTGCGCCAGCTCGAAGCGGAGCGGCCCTCGCCGCGCCGTGCCCGCCGCGCCGCCGGCGCCCCCCTCGACTCGGCATCGCAATGAAGCGCAAGCATCGCCGGCTCTCTTTCGTGGCGGTCGCCCTGCTGGCGATCGGCGCCGCCGCCGCCCTCGTGCTGACGGCCTTCGAGGACGAGATCGTCTTCTTCTACAGCCCGAGCGACCTGGCCGAGCAGAAGACGCCGCCCGACCGCGCCTTCCGGCTCGGCGGCCTGGTCGAGGAGGGCTCCTTCTCGAAGGGCGATGACGGCCTGACCGTCAACTTCCGCATCACCGACCTCGCGAACGCCACGCCGGTCTCCTACAAGGGCATCCTGCCGGATCTGTTCCGCGAGGGTCAGGGAGTCGTCACCGAAGGCCAGCTCGGCGCCGACGGCGTGTTCGTCGCCCGCGAGGTGCTGGCCAAGCACGACGAGAACTACATGCCGAAGGAGGTGGCCGACGCCTTGAAGGACGCCGGCCACTGGCAGGAGGGGGAGCAGAGCCAATGATCGCCGAGCTCGGCCATTTCGCGATGCTCCTGGCGCTGGTGGTGGCGATCGTCCAGGGCGTCGTGCCGCTCTGGGCCGCGGCGCGCGGCCACGGGCCCGGCATGGCCATGGCGCGGCCGGCCGCCCTGCTGCAGTTCGCCCTGGTCTCGACCGCCTTCCTGGCGCTGACCCAGGCCTACGTGGTCTCCGACTTCTCGCTGCTGAACGTCGCGCAGAACTCGCACTCGGCCAAGCCGATGCTCTACAAGATCACCGGCGTCTGGGGGAACCACGAGGGCTCGATGCTGCTCTGGATCCTGATCCTGGCGCTGTTCGGCGCGGCGGTCGCGGCCTTCGGCGGCAACCTGCCGATCACCTTGAAGGCGCGGGTGCTGGCGGTGCAGTCCTGGATCGCCGTCGGCTTCCTGGCCTTCACCGCCTTCACCTCCAATCCCTTCGAGCGCCTCTCGCCGGTGCCCTTCGACGGCCGCGACCTCAACCCGCTGCTGCAGGACCCCGGCCTCGCCTTCCATCCGCCGATGCTCTACGCGGGCTACGTCGGATTCTCGATCGCCTTCTCCTTCGCCGTCGCCGCCCTGATCGAGGGCAAGGTCGACGCCGCCTGGGCGCGCTGGGTGCGGCCCTGGACGCTGCTGGCCTGGCTGTTCCTCACCGCCGGCATCGCGCTCGGCTCCTGGTGGGCCTACTACGAGCTCGGCTGGGGCGGCTGGTGGTTCTGGGACCCGGTGGAGAACGTCTCCTTC
>JANQLT010000142.1 GCA_028280455.1 Kiloniellales bacterium | reverse complement strand
CACCTCTTCAACCACCAGACCCACCACCGCGGCCAGGTCCACGACATGCTGAGCCAAACCGACGTCCCGCCCCCCTCCCTCGACATGCACCGGCTTCTGAGGCCTTGAGACTAGAGGTCACCGAACTCGCCTCCCCCCACTTTGTCATCCTCGGGCTCGACCCGCCTGCGGGCCGAAGCCCTTCGGCAGGCGAAGGCCCGAGCGTCCATGGCGCAAGCGGCACAGTCCTCGGCTGATTGTCCTCGGCCCGTGCCAGGCCCGGCATGGACCCTCGGGTCAAGCCCGAGGGTGACAGAGGAGTGGGAGATGTGCGGCTGAGCCGCGACATCCATCGGCTGCTGCTGCCTTGAGGCCAGGGATCACCTGGCTCGCCTTCCCTCACATTGTCATGCTCGGGCTTGACCCGAGCATCCATGGCGCAAGCGGCACAGCCTTCGGCTGATTGTCCTCGGCCCGTGCCGCCGCTGCCGTGGACCCTCGGGTCAAGCCCGAGGGTGACTAGGAAGTGGGAAAAGTGCGGCCGAGCCGCGCCCGGCCGGCTATTCGGTCCGGGCGGCCAGCTCGCTGCGGTGGCGGACGACGGCGCTGATCGGCACCAGGTGGAAGCCGCGGCTCGCCGCCCGCGGCAGCCAGTCGGCCAGCACGCTCAGGGTCGTCGGATAGGGATGGCCGATGCCGACCCCGTAGCCCTTCTCCAGGGCCACGGCCTCCAGCTTGTCGAGCTGCCGGCGGATCGCCCCCGGGCTCTCGGCCTCGTTGTCGAGGAAGATGTCGCGCAGGGCGTAGGGCACGTCGTGGCGCTCGGCCAGGCTGCCGGCGACGCTCCGGTAGGTGGTCAGGGAGTCGAGGAACAGCAGGCCGCGCCGGCGCATCTCGCGCATCACCAGGTCCATGCCCTGGGGCCAGGCGGTGAAGCGGCTGCCCATGTGGTTGTTGATGCCGACATAGCCCTCGAAGCGCGACAGGCCCCAGTCGAGGCGCTTGATGATCCTCTCCTGCGTCTCCTTCACGGCCAGGGCATTGGTGCCGGGGTTCTTGCGCGGATCGATCGGCTCCATGGGCACGTGCACGACCAGCTCGTGGCCGCGGGCGCGGGCCGCCGAGGTCATCTCCTCGAGGCCGGTGGCGTAGGTCAGGAAGGCCAAGGTCAGCGGCGCCGGCAGCTCGATGGTGCGCCAGGTCTTCGGCCGATTGAGGCCGAGGTCGTCGATCACCAGGGCGATCATCGGCGCGCCGTCGCGGCTCGCCAGGGTCGGCACCGCATAGCGCTGCCAGCGCGCCTGACCGTTGACATGGGCGACGGCGGCGGCCGGCTGATCGGCCGGCAAGGTCGTGACGGCGGCGATCTGGGGCGCGCCCGGCCGGCGCAGGGGCAGCGGCACTAGGGGCATGGCGGGTGCCGCCTCGGAGACCGCGGCCTCGGACGAGCTCGCCACCGGGCGCCGCGTCGGCGTCAGGCTGGCCAGGCTCGGCTCGGTCACGGATTCCAGCTCGGCCGCCAGGGCCGAGGCCAGGTCCTCGGTCTCGGGCGCCACCTCGATCTCGACCTCGACGTGGGTCTCGAGGTCGGCCTCGGCCGCCATCTCCGCCTCGATCTCCGCCGCGTCGGCTTGAGCCGCCACCTGGGCCGGCGCGATGCCGTCCACGGCGGCGTACTCCGCGAGGATGGAGGGCGGCTTGAGCGGCGCCGGCAAGACATCGTCGGCGATGACGTCGGCCGTTGCCGGGATCTCCGCCGCCGTATCGTCGGGCGTCGCCGCACCCTCGGCCCGCGCCTCGACCGACCCTTCATCGGCCGACGCTTCCTCGACCGGCTCCGCCTCGGCCAACGCCGCCTCGTCCGCCTGCACGAGCGGCGACTCGGCCGCGCCCTTCTGCGGCTCGGCGGCCGCGGGGATCGAGCTGTCGATGGTGGCTCGGTCGTCCCGCTCTGCGGTCGCGACGGGCTCGCTCTCGGGCGCCGGCTGCGGCTCGGCGAGGCCGTCCGGCAGCAGCTCCGAGAGCGTGACCGGCTGGTCCCGGTCCGGCTGGTCGACCAGGACCTTCTCGACCTCCGCCGCCAGGCTGTCGACCTCCGCCAGGGCCTTCTTGGCGACGGCCGGCAGCGGCTCGGCCGCGGGCGCCTCCTCAGCCGCCGCCTCGGCAAGCGGCGCCGGCGCGTCGGGGTCCGGCAGGTCGTGGGGCATCAGGTCGGCGGCCAGGGCGACCTCGGCCGGCTCTGGGGCCGGCTCTGGGGCCTCCGCCTCTCTGGCCTCGTCGTCTTCGACGGCGGCTTCGGTCGCGGCGCCGGCCGCCGGCGCGCTCTGCGGCAGCGCGACGACCTCGGCCGCTTCGGCTTGTTCCGGCTCGGCAACGGTTGACGGCCGTGACTCCTCGGGCCGGAGCGCAGGTGCCGCCACCGTGTCCGGCTCCGGATCCAAGAGCGCCACCTCTTCGGTCTCGGTCGGCGAAAGGGCCTCCGCTGCCACCGCCGGTGCGTCAGCGGTCACCTGGGCGCCCTCCGGCTCAGCGGTATCGACCGGGACCTCGGCAGGCTCGGCCGGCGCGATGTCATCGGCTTCGAAAGCCGCGATGCCGAGGCCTTTCGGCACGTCTTCAGGCTCATTGGCGTCGAGCGGGTCCGGCGCCGGCTGATCCGGGGCGGCTTCGACCCGGGCCGTGGCGGTCGTGGCCGCCACGTCGGAGGGCGCCTCTGGCTCGGGCTTGGGCTCCGGAGCCACCAGGCCGCTGGACGCGGGCTCGCCGAGCGGGTCGGCCTCCGGCTCGTCGCGGGCCGCTTGGGGCGGCGGGGCGGCCGGCGCCACCTCTGCGGCCTCGTCCGGCGCGCTCGCCGTCGGCGGTTTGTCCTCTGGAGGCGGTGCCGGCTCGGGCTGCGGCATCACCGCGGCCAGGCTCGGCCGGGCCGTAGGCTCGCCGGCTGCCGGCGGCTCGGGCTCGATGACCTGCGGCGTTTCTGGCTCGACCGCCTGCGGCGCTGTGGCGACGACCGCCGGCGGCCGCGTCGGCGGCGCCTCGTCGGTCATGCCGTCGAGCAGCAGGGCCACCGTCACCGCGGTCACGGCCGCGACCCCGACAAAGGCCAGGCCCGCGCGCAAGGGATGACGGCTGCGCCCGGCGGTCTCGGCGCGACGCTCTATGGTCGTCGTCGGGGAGCGGCGGCGGGCCAGAAGACGCGCGGGCGGTCTACGATGGGCCGCCCGCTGCTTTCCTTTAACCGTCCGCTTTCCGGCGGCGGCCTTGTTCCCCTTGCCGTCGCCCGCCCCCTTAAACCTCCATGGTGGCATGGCCGGGACCCTATCATTTTCGTTCGAGCTTACATAGCGGAGAGATAGCGGCTGTGGCCGCCGGCAAGCGGCCGCTCGAGGGCCGTGGCGCTGCGCCTTTCTCGGCTCCGGGCAAGCTGATATAAAAAGCCGGCCGGACTAACGCAGCGAATCAGAAACGACAACTAAGCATCTGAGATGTATCTGTTAATCGACAACTACGACAGCTTCACCTACAACCTCTTCCATTTCCTCGGCGAGCTGGGGGCGGAGGTCGAGGTGCGGCGCAACGATTCCCTCTCGGCGCAGGACGCCATCGACTTGCACCCGCAGGGCATCGTGCTCTCGCCCGGTCCCTGCGACCCGAATCGGGCCGGCATCTGCCTCGAGCTGGTCGAGAAGGCCGCCGGCGAGGTGCCCCTGCTCGGCGTCTGCCTGGGCCACCAGGCGGTCGGCCAGGCCTTCGGCGGCAAGGTCGTGCGCGGCCCGGCGCCGATGCACGGCAAGCTCAGCGAGATCCGCCACGAGGGCGACGGCGTCTTCGCCGAGCTGCCCTCGCCGATGACCGCGACCCGCTACCACTCCCTGGTGGTCGAGCGCGAGTCGCTGCCGGACTGCCTGGCCCTGACGGCCGAGACTGAGGACGGCGTGGTCATGGGCCTGCGCCACCGCGAGCTGCCGATCTACGGCGTGCAGTTCCACCCGGAGAGCATCGCCTCCGAGCACGGCCATGCCCTGCTCGGCAATTTCCTCCGCCTCTCCGGCCACAACGCCTGAGCCCGGCGGCCATGGCAGGCGACGTGACCGACCTCAAGGCGCTGCTCGGCCAGGTGGCGGGCGGCACCAGGCTCAGCGCCGAGCAGGCCGAGGCGGCCTTCGACATCATCATGTCCGGCAACGCCACGCCGGCCCAGATGGGCGGCTTCCTGCTGGCCATGCGGGTCCGCGGCGAGTCGGTCGAGGAGATCACCGGCGCGGCCCGGACCATGCGCGCCAAGATGCTGACCATCCCGGCACCGGCCGGCGCCATCGACACCTGCGGCACCGGCGGCGACGCCAAAGGCACCCTCAACATCTCGACCGCGGTCTCGCTGGTCGTCGCGGCCTGCGGCGTGCCGGTGGCCAAGCACGGCAACCGGGCGCTGAGCTCTAGGAGCGGCGCCGCCGACGTGCTGGCCGCCCTGGGCGTCAACCTCGACGCCGACATGGCGCTGGTCGAGAAGGCCCTGGCCGAGGCCGGCATCTGCTTCCTGATGGCGCCGCGCCACCACAGCGCCATGCGCCACGTCGGGCCGACCCGGGTCGAGCTCGGCACCCGGACCATCTTCAACCTGCTGGGCCCCCTGTCGAACCCGGCCCGGGTCAAGCGCCAGCTCCTCGGGGTCTTCGCGCCCGAGTGGGTGCAGCCCCTGGCCGAGGTCCTGCGCGACCTGGGCCATGAGCGGGCCTGGGTGATGCACGGCGCCGGCGGCGTCGACGAGCTCTCGACCAGCGGCGCCTCCCAGGTGGTCGAGCTGAAGGACGGCGCGCTGCGCGCCTTCGAGGTGACTCCGGAGGATGCCGGCCTGCCGCGCGCCACCCTGGACGACCTCAAGGGCGGCGACGCCGAGCACAACGCCGGCGAGATCCGCGCCCTGCTCGACGGCCGGCCGGGGCCCTTCCGCGACGTCGTGCTGCTCGGCAGCGCGGCGGCGCTGATCGTCGCCGACAAGGTCGAGGACCTGAAGGACGGCGTCGCCATGGCCGCCGAGGCGATCGACGACGGCCGGGCCCAGCAGGCCCTGTCGCGACTGGCCCGGATCACCAACGAAGCGGCCCCCTCCTCATGAGCGACGTGCTGGCCCGGATCTGCGCCGACAAGCGCCGGGCGCTGGCCGAGCGGCGGCGTGCCAAGCCCCTCGAGGCCCTGGAGCAGGCGGCCCGGGAGGCCGATCCGCCGCGCGGCTTCGGCGCGGCCCTGGCGCGGACCGCCGCCGCCGGACGCCCCGCGCTGATTTGCGAAATCAAGAAAGCATCGCCCAGTAAAGGCTTGATTCGGGAGGACTTCGATCCGCCAACCCTGGCCCACGCCTACGAGCAAGGCGGCGCCACCTGCCTCTCGGTGCTGACCGACGGCCCCTACTTCCAGGGCGACGAGGCGCACCTGGTGGCGGCCCGCGCCGCCGTCCCGCTGCCGGTGCTGCGCAAGGACTTCATGCTGGAGCCTTACCAGATCGTCGAGTCGCGGGCGATCGGCGCCGACTGCGTGCTGCTGATCATGGCCGCCCTGTCGGACGATCAGGCGGCCGAGCTGGAGTCGGCGGCCCGGGGGCTCGGCCTGGACGTGCTGATCGAGGTGCACGACGGCGCCGAGCTGGAGCGCGCGCTGCGCCTGGCCTCGCCGCTGATCGGCATCAACAACCGCGACCTCAAGAGCCTGGAGGTCGACCTCGGCACCACCGAAGCCCTCGCGCCGCGGGTCCCGCAGGAGCGGCTGCTGGTCGCCGAGAGCGGGCTCCATGCGCCGGACGACCTGCTGCGCATGGAGCGGGTCGGCGCCCGGGCCTTCCTGATCGGCGAGTCCCTGATGCGCCAGGCCGACGTCGCCGCGGCGACCCGGATCCTGGCGGACGCGCCGCTCCTGGCGCCGACCGCCGCCCCTCTGGCCGCGCCGGCCTGAGCCGCTCGGAGCCGGGGCTTGGGCAAGCTCACCCATCTCGACGACCAGGGCCGCGCGGCCATGGTCGACGTCACCGACAAGGCCGACAGCGAGCGCCTGGCGGTCGCCAAGGGACGGATCGAGATGGCGCCGGAGACCCTGGCTCTGATCGCCGAGGGCGGCGTCAAGAAGGGCGACGTGCTGTCGGTCGCCCGGCTCGCCGGCATCATGGCGGCCAAGCGGACCGCCGACCTGATCCCGCTCTGCCATCCCCTGGCCCTGACCTCGGTGGCCGTCGAGCTGGAGCCCGATCCGGCCGGCCGGGCCATCGACATCACCGGCCGTTGCAAGCTCGCCGGCAAGACCGGGGTCGAGATGGAGGCCCTGACGGCGGTCGCCGTGGCCGCCCTCACGGTCTACGACATGTGCAAGGCCGTGGACCGCGGCATGCGCATCGGCGACATCCGCTTGGTCCACAAATCCGGCGGCAAGTCAGGCACCTACGAGGCTTCCTGATGATCTCGGTCGAAGAGGCTCTGGGGCGCGTCCTGGCGGCCTTCGCGCCCCTGCCGGCGGAGACCGTCGGCCTCGGCGCGGCGCTCGGCCGGGTCCTGGCCGAGCCGCTGGTCGCCCGGGTCAGCCAGCCGCCCCAAGCGGTCTCGGCAATGGACGGCTACGCCGTCCGGGCGGCCGACGTGGCGCGCGTGCCGACGGTCCTGACCCAGGTCGGCGAGGCGCCCGCGGGGCGGGCCTTCGAGGGCGAGATCGGGCCCGGCGAGACCGTGCGGATCTTCACCGGCGGCCCCTTGCCCTCCGGCGCCGACGCCATCGTCATCCAGGAGGACACGGTGGCGGAGGGCACGGCGATCACCGTCAAGGAGGCGGCGCCGGCCGGCCAATTCGTGCGGCCCGCCGGCCTCGACTTCCGGCAGGGCGACGTCGGCCTCGAGCCCGGCCGACTGATCACGGCGCGCGACATCGGCTTGGCGGCGGCGATGAACGTGCCCTGGCTGCGGGTGCATCGCCGGCCGCGGGTGGCGATCCTGGCCACCGGCGACGAGGTGGTCATGCCGGGCGAGCCGCTCGGCCCGCATCAGATCGTCAGCTCCAACGGCCTGTCGCTGGCCGCCTTCGTCACCGCCGAGGGCGGCGAGGCCCAACACCTCGGCATCGCCGCCGACGACAGTGACGCCATCGCCAGCCTGCTGGCCGGCGCCCGCGGCGCGGATCTCCTGGTCACCTCCGGCGGCGCCTCGGTCGGCAAGCACGACCTGATGCGCGGCCTGCTCGACCGGGAGGGCGCCGCCCTCGACTTTTGGAAGATCGCCATGCGCCCGGGCAAGCCGCTGCTGTTCGGGCGGATCGGCGAGCAGCCGCTGCTCGGCCTGCCGGGCAACCCGGTCTCCAGCCTGGTTTGCGCCCTGCTGTTCCTGCGGCCGATCCTGCAGCGCCTGCAGGGCCGCGCCGAGACCGTGACCTTGCAGCGCGTCGCCCGGCTCGGGGCCGAGCTTGGCGCCAACGATCGCCGGCAAGACTATCTGCGCGCGCAATTCTCTCGCGACAAGCACGGCCGGCTGGTGGCCACGCCTTTCTCGCGCCAGGACAGCTCGATGCTGGCCACCCTGGCCCACGCCGACGGTCTAATCGTCCGCGCGCCCCACGCCCCGCCGCTTGCGGCCGGCGCCGAGGTCCCGGTGATCCCCTTGGAGGGCGGCGCCCTCAGCGTTTGAGGGCCCGGTGGCCGGTCGGCCACGATTTCGGCCGGGTCTGATACAATGACCCTTGACGCCTTGCGCGAACCAAACTAGAACATGGCTCCGAGGTTTTTGTTTTGTTCTAGGTTTTGTGGGGGCCTGTTCGCGCTATCCACTACTTGGTGTCCAAGCCGGGGATCTTGAGGCGGTCTTGCCGCCGCGCCGGTGCGGCAAAGCAGCGAACGGGCACGGCCGTCCTTTCTGGGGAGAGCGGGGCGGCCGGGCAACCGGATGGGGCTTGCGACGCGCCGAAAGGCGCGGACTCCGGGGGCTAGGCAGACCGAGGCGCCGGTGCGCCCGCCACGCGGCGGGGGCTACCCGGGGAGGTTGGGAGACTGAGCCGCATGTTGACGCGCAAGCAGCACGAGCTACTGCTTTTCATCTATCGCCATCTGTCCAAAAACGGTGTTTCGCCCTCCTTCGACGAGATGAAGGAGGCCCTGGGCCTGCGCTCCAAGTCGGGCATCCACCGCTTGATCAGCGGCCTGCAGGAGCGCGGCTTCATCCGCCGCCTGCCGCACCGGGCCCGGGCCATCGAGATCCTGCGCATGCCCGAGGACGCGACCCCGGCCAAGCCCACGCCGTCCGGCTTCCGGCCCCAGGTGATCGAAGGCGACCGCCGCATGCCCTTGACCGGCAGCGACGACCCGCCGCCGAGCGACGCCGTCGAGCTGCCGCTCTACGGCCGCATCGCCGCCGGCACGCCGATCGAGGCCCTGCGCGACGAGAGCAACGCCATCGGCGTGCCCGCAGGCCTGCTCGGCCGCGGCGAGCACTACGCCTTGGAGGTCGAGGGCGATTCGATGATCGAGGCCGGCATCCACGACGGCGACACGGTGATCATCGAGCGCAGCGACACCGCCGAGAACGGCGCCATCGTCGTGGCCCTGGTCGACGAGCAGGAAGCCACCCTCAAGAAGCTCCGCCGGCACGGCAACTCCATCGCCCTGGAGCCCGCCAACCGCGGCTACGAGACCCGGATCTTCCCGCCCGAGCGGGTCAAGATCCAGGGCCGGCTCGTGGGCCTGGTGCGCCGCTATTAGGGGCTGAGCTGCACGCGACGAGCGGGCTGCCGGGAAGCCACCTGCCGACAAGCTCGCCCATGGGCCTTCGCCGATCTCGGGATGGAGACGTTCGCCCGTCGCCAGGCTCGCCCGTCGTCGGGCTCAGGGTGAGGGTGAGGTTTTTCAATGGCTTAACCTCACCCTGAGCCTGACGAAGGGTGACCTTAGCGAAGCCTGACCCAGGACAAGGTCTCCGGGCCCCCTCAACAGCCTGCTAGCGGCTTCCGGGCCCGCTCCAGGGCCGGCGGCCGCGCAACTCCCTGACGCTCTCGACCCGCGGCGCGGCGCCGCCCAGGTAGAGCGCGTGGGCGCCGCCGTGCCAGAGGTCCCAGCGGTCGATGACCAGGGCCGGGCCGGGACAGCCGCCCTCGGGCAGGGCGACCAGGCTGATCACGACATCGGCGCCGCCGCAGTCCTCCTGCAAGGCGCGGCCGTCGCGGACCACGGCCACCTGGTGGCTGCCGAGGGCTGCGATGCAGCCGAGCCGGTCGCAGACGAAGGGCGCGTCCGGGGCGCGGCCGCTCGTCGGCAGGGTCTGGGCCTCGCGCAGGCCCAGGCGGCGCCGCCAGACCTCGGCCGAGAATTGGGCGCGGCGCTGGCTGGAGAGCCAGAGTTGGCCGCTCGGGTCGCGCAGCCCGAACAGACGGGCCTCGCGCTCGACCAGCAGATCCGGCATGGGATTGACGGCGATGCTCAGCAGGCCGAGCGCCAGGGGCAGCAGGCCGAGCAGGCGCCAGCGCCGGCCCCAGAGGCAGAGCCAGAGCCCGCCGAGCGCGACCATCGCCAGGCCGGCGGGCGGCATGGCCGGCAGCGGCAGACTGGCACCGGGCCAGGCGGAGACCAGGGCGGCCCAGTCGATCAGGATCCGCACCCCCGCGCCCATCACCGCCAGCGGCAGGCCTTCCAGCCCGAAGGGCATGAGCAGCAGGCCGAGCACGGCGGCGGGCATGATCCAGAAGGCGGTCAGCGGCACCGCCAGCAGGTTGCCGATCAGGCCGTAGAGGGCGAAGCGGTTGAAGTGATAGATCGCGAAGGGTGCCGTGGCGCAGATCGCCACCACCGAGCTGAAGGCGACCCCGGCGACGTAGAGGCCGGCCTGGCCGAGCGGCCCCCGCTCCTCCGAGAGGCTCAGGTCGCGGCGCCCGCGCAGCAGCTCGTAGCCGGCGACCAGGGCCGTGGTGGCGGCGAAGGAGAGCTGGAAGCTGGCCGACAGCAGGCTCTCCGGGGTCAGCAGCAGGATTACCAGGGCCGCCCAGGCGACCAGCCGCAGGGTGATCGCCGTGCGGTCCAGCAGCACGCCGGTCAGCACGATCAGCACCATGATGAAGGCCCGCTGGGTCGGCACGCTGGCGCCCGAGATCAGCAGGTAGGCGAAGGCCCCGAAGCCGGCCAAGAGCGCCGCCCACTTCTTGATCGGCGCCCGCAAGGCCAGCGCCGGCACCAGGGCCAGCAGCGCCCGCAGCCCGAAGAACAGGAAGCCGGTGACCAGGCCCATGTGCAGGCCCGAGATGGCCAGCAGATGCGCCAGCCCGGCGTCGCGCATGGCCTGGATGACCGCCTCCGGGATGGCCGCCCGCTCGCCGGTGACCAGGGCGGCGGCGAGCGCGCCCGGCGTGCCCGGGATGGCGGCCCTGATCCGCTCGGTGATCGCACCGCGCAGGCGGTTGAGGTCGAGGCGCCAGGCCTCCGCCGTGGCGGCCCCGGCGGCCGTGATCCTGGGGTCGTCCGGCGCCAGCCGGCTCAGATGGCCGACGGCGTAGCCGACCGCACCGAGGCGCTGGAAATAGGCCTGGCGGCCGAAATCGTAGGCGCCCGGGGCCGCCGGGGTCGGCGGCGGCCGCAGCACGGCCGGCAGGGCGATCCAGTCGCCGGGCCCGACGCCGGCCGGGTCGCGGGCGGTCAGCCGGACCCGGACCCGCGCCGGCAGGCCGCCGGCCAGGTTGCGCTGCAGCGACAGGTGCTGGAGCAGGACCCGCGGCCCCCGCCCCTCGCCCTTCGGCTCGATGCCGACGATCTGGCCGGCGATCCGCAGCGGCCCGACCTCCCGCTCCAGGACCGGCGCCGCCACGAGATGGGTCCGGAGCTGGGCCGCCGCGAAGCCGACGGCCAGGCTCAGGGCAGCGGCCCAGAGCAGCAGAGACGCCGGGTGGCGCCGCGCCACCAAGCCTAGGGGCGCGAGACAGGCCAGCAGGCCCGCGCCGAGCCAGCGCGCCGGCTCCGTTTCGAGAGCGAAATAAACGGCGATGCCGAGGCCGACGCCGACCGGCGCCCAGAGCCACCAGCGCCCGCGCTCGGCCGCCAGGGCCCCGGCGGTCGCCAGGCGAAGCGGCGGCTCCAGGCGCCCGACGGCCCCGAAGGTCCCCGTCGCGCCCGGACGCCCAAGGGGTCCCAGGGCGGCGTCAGGCTTGTCGGACGCCATGACCGAGACGACTATCCTGCGCCTTTGCGGCGGCAAGCGGGAACGGCCGACGATGGACAAGGACCACGGCTGGCGCGGCCGGGGCAAGGCCCGGATCGCTCGTTACGATGGCGAAATAATCATCCGTAGCCATGGCGTCACCACCCGCGGCGGCCGGGCCCAAGCACCGATCTTGACCCTCCTGCGCAAAGACTACCGCAGCTTGAGGCCCTCCTACGAACCCTTCGCGGTGCGGCTCTGGATCGAGTCCCCGGCGCCGCACCGCTTCGACCTGGACAACGTCGCCAAGGCCTGCCTCGACGCGCTCAACGGCACCGTCTGGCACGACGACAAGCAGGTCCGCCGGCTGACCGTCGAGAAGCTGGAGGCGGAGACGGCGGCCGTGACCCTGGCGGTCGCGCCCTACGGCCGGGCCGCGGCCGAGGCCGCGCGCGACGGCCTCTCGGCCTTGCTGGCCCGGGTCGAGACGCTGGGCGCCGCGCCGCCGTAGCCTTGCCCGGGGGGCCGTGTTATGAGGCGCCCTGCCCCTCACCCGCCAAGGCCGCAGCCGCACAGCCCGCCATGACCGTCGTCACCCGCTTCGCGCCCTCGCCGACCGGCTTCCTGCACATCGGCGGCGCCCGCACCGCGCTCTTCAACTGGCTCTACGCCCGCCACCACGGCGGAACGTTTCGCTTGCGTATCGAAGACACCGACCGCAAGCGCTCCACCGACGAGGCGATCGCGGCGATCCTCGAGGGCCTGACCTGGCTCGGCCTGACCTGGGACGACGAGACCGTCTATCAGTACGCCCGCCGCGCGCGTCACGCCGCCCTGGTCGAGGACCTGCTGGCGCGCGGCGGCGCCTACCGCTGCTACTGCAGCCCGGAGGCGCTGGCGGAGATGCGCGAGCGCGCCCGGGCCGAGGGCCGGGCGCGGCTCTACGACGGCACCTGGCGGGACCGCGACCCGGCGGAGGCGCCGCCGGGGGTCGACCCGGTGGTCCGCCTCAAGATGCCCCTGGAGGGCGAGACGGTGATCGAGGACCTGGTCCAGGGCCCGGTGACCGTGCCCAACAGCCAGCTCGACGACATGATCCTGCTGCGCGCCGACGGCTCGCCGACCTACATGCTCTCGGTGGTGGTCGACGACCACGACATGGGCGTGACCCACGTGATCCGCGGCGACGACCACCTGACCAACGCCTTCCGGCAACTGCAGCTGTTCCGGGCGCTCGGCTTCGAGCCGCCGCGCTTCGCCCACATCCCACTGATCCACGGGCCCGACGGCGCCAAGCTCTCCAAGCGCCACGGCGCGCTCGGGGTCGAGGCCTACCGGGACATGGGCTACCTGCCCGAGGCCCTGCGCAACTACCTGCTGCGGCTCGGCTGGTCGCACGGCGACGAGGAGATCATCTCGACCGAGCAGGCGGTCGCCTGGTTCGACCTGGACGCCGTCGGCCGCGGCGCGGCCCGCTTCGACTTCGACAAGCTGGCCAGCCTGAACGGCCACTACATCCGCGAGGCCGACCCGGACCGCCTGGCCGAGGCGCTGGTCGGCCGGCTCGAGGCGCAGCTCGGCCGCGGCCTCGACGCGGCGGCCCGCGCGCGCCTGGCCAAGGGCCTGCCGGGCCTGCAGCCGCGCGCCAAGACCCTGGTCGAGCTGGCCGAGAACGCCGCCTTCTACGTCGCCGAGCCGCCCCTGGCCTTGACCGCCAAGGCCGCCAAGCTGCTGACCGCCGAGGCCTTGGCGCTGCTCGCCGCCCTGCGGCCGGCCCTCGCCGCCCTGGAGACCTGGAACGAGGCCGCCGTCGAGGCCGCCGTGCGGGCCTTCGCCGAGGCCCGCGAGGCCAAGCTCGGCCAGGTGGCCCAGCCCTTGCGGGCGGCGCTGACGGGCTCGCACGCCTCGCCGGGCCTCTTCGAGGTCATGGCGGTGCTCGGCCGCGAGGCCAGCCTGGCCCGGATCGACGCCGCGCCCGACGCCCGGCCGGCCCCGTGAGGCCCGGCCCGGCCTGATCGGCCGAGCCGATCAGGCTGTTAAGGTCTTGTGACGGAAGTGTCCGTTAACCTCTTGTTAACGCGACAAGCCCGATTCTTTCGCTCCGTCACCGCTGGGGCAATTAAGGCAGCCCTGGGTGCGATTGATTGATCGTTAATGCCGTTAAGACTATGCTGCGGTGCAGCTAAGCGGCCCGCGCCGCACCCCCAACAAGGGAACCGGGCCATGACCCAGCCTTCCTCGACAGCCACGGCCGCCGCCCTCGACGAGGGCAACGGCAGCATGACCCTGAGCGCGCCGGCGAGCGGCGGCTCCTGGGACATGCAGATCTTCCCGGGCACCGAGGGCCCGAGCGTGATCGACGTCCGGCGGCTCTATGCCGACACCGGCCTCTTCACCTACGACCCCGGCTTCACCTCGACCGCGAGCTGCGAGTCCAAGATCACCTTCATCGACGGCGACGAAGGGGTCCTGCTGCACCGCGGCTACCCGATCGAGCAGCTTGCCGAGCAGAGCGATTTCATGGAGGTCTGCTACCTGCTGCTGCACGGCGAGCTGCCGAGCCCGAAGCAGAAGCAGGAGTTCGAGCACGCGATCACCTACCACACCATGCTCCACGAGCAGATGCTCAACTTCTACCGGGGCTTCCGCCGGGATTCGCACCCCATGGCGATCATGTGCGGCGTGGTCGGCGCGCTCTCGGCCTTCTATCACGACTCGACCGACATCAACGATCCCTACCAGCGGATGGTCGCCCAGCACCGGCTGATCGCCAAGATGCCGACCATCGCCGCCATGGCCTTCAAGTACTCGATCGGCCAGCCCTTCGTTTATCCGCGCAACAAGCTGAGCTACGCCGAGAACTTCCTGCACATGACCTTCTCGGTGCCGGCCGAGGACTACCAGCCGAACCCGGTGCTGTCGCGGGCCATGGACCGGATCCTGATCCTGCACGCCGACCACGAGCAGAACGCCTCGACCTCGACGGTGCGCATCGCCGGCTCCAGCGGCGCCAATCCCTTCGCCTGCATCGCCGCGGGCATCGCCTCGCTCTGGGGTCCCGCCCACGGCGGCGCCAACGAGGCCGTGCTGATGATGCTCGAGGAGATCGGCCACAAGGACCGCATCACCGAGTTCATCGCCCGGGCCAAGGACAAGAACGACCCCTTCCGCCTGATGGGCTTCGGCCACCGGGTCTACAAGAACTACGACCCGCGGGCGACGGTCATGCGCAAGAGCTGCCACGAGGTGCTCGACGAGCTCGGCAGCCGCGACGAGCCCTTGCTGGCCCTGGCGATGGAGCTGGAGCGGATCGCCCTGGAGGACGAGTACTTCGTCGAGAAGAAGCTCTACCCGAACGTCGACTTCTATTCGGGCATCATCCTGCGGGCCATGGGCTTCCCGACCTCGATGTTCACCGTGCTCTTCGCCATGGCGCGGACGGTCGGCTGGGTCGCGCAATGGACCGAGATGATCGAGGATCCGAACCAGAAGATCAGTCGTCCGCGCCAGCTCTACACCGGCCCCGTCCGGCGCGAGTACCTGCCGATCGATCAGCGCAGCTGACGCCGAACGGCGCCCGCGGGCGCCCGACGGGTATTATCGATCGTGCGGTGAACCGGCGGCTTATGCCGCTTTCAGAATGCCTCTCAGCACATAGTGCAGAATGCCGCCGTTGTTGAAGTAGGCGAGCTCGTCCTCCGTATCGATGCGGCACAGCAGCCGGGTCTCGCTGACGGTCCCGT
>JANQLT010000028.1 GCA_028280455.1 Kiloniellales bacterium | reverse complement strand
TGGGGCCGTAGCTCAGTTGGGAGAGCGCTACAATGGCATTGTAGAGGTCGTCGGTTCGATTCCGTCCGGCTCCACCACCCTACGCCTTCGGCTTCGGGTGGCAGGCCACCCTTGGGTGGGCTGCCGCGCGACGGCGACTTAGGCGTAGGCGTGTCCCCCGAAGCCTTGGCGAAGGGGGACTGCTGCCGGCTTCCTCGTCGCTCCCTTCGGCATCAAATGGCAGGCTGGCCGATCCACTACGATCGGCAGTCGTCTCAGCAGCCGGCCAGCGACTTCCTGGGGTCGAGCGTGGCCTCGCACATCGAGGCGTCGGCCGGGTCGAGCTGCTCGCTGGCCAGGGTCATGACCTCCTCGGGCGAGCAGGCGTTGACCAGGCTCTGGCCCTCCTGGCCGGTCAGGCACTGGCTGACCCCCTCCTTGGTCATGGAGGGGATCTTGTTGAAGCTGCCGTAGATGATCTGGTGGCGCCCGCGGACGCGGTAGAAGTCGTCCTCCTCCCCTTCGGAGGCCAGGCAGTAGCCGAGCTGCTCCGCGACCTCCTTCTTGAAGCAGGTCGAGAATCCGGCGCTAGAGCCGCCCGAGTCCTCCGTGGTGCAGGCGGCGACCAGCAGGCTCAAGAGGGCGGGCAGCAGGCATCGCGAGACGGGCATGACGAGGTCCTCCGGGTTCCCGGCCGTCGGGCAGCGCCGCGAGGCTAACCGCAAGCCCCGCGCTCAGGCCAGCGAAAAGCTCGGGCCGGCTCCGGGTCGCGCGTCGGCGCCGCGAATGCGTTCTCGACGCCGCCGTTAAGCTCCCCTTGAAGGGAGGCTGCTAGGCTCGGGACTCAGCGTCGTGACCCTCGCTCGCGGGGGGCTTCCGGGCCGGGCTGTTGCTTGACACCCCAAGGGCGCGGGAGTACATCACGGCGTCCCGCCCGAGGCCGGTCATAAGACGACCGTGCCGGCGGTCTGCGGGGGTGTAGCTCAGTTTGGTTAGAGCGCCGGCCTGTCACGCCGGAGGCCGCGGGTTCAAGTCCCGTCACTCCCGCCATTAGCCGCAGTTGCGCCCCCGGACCTGATCCGGGGAAGCCTACGAGGCTTATGTCCGCCTACGCCCTTCGGGCTTCGGCGGACGGTTCCGAGCTTTCTCCCGCCACGCCCGCCATTACCCCTACAACTCGTCCCGACGAACCCGTCGAGCGCCGCATGCGGCTCGGGCAAAGCCCACATTGACAGGCGCCCGCCGAGGGCCCCAGAAGGGCCCCCGGGAGGGCCCTGCTGCATTGCGGCAAACCCACGTTTTCCTTACGGTCGCGGGCCTTCGAGGGGTTGATTGCGGCTTTTCCGGTCCGGTCCTTCGATCTATAGTTCGCTTCGGCGCCGCTTGGGGGGCGGGGCCTGATTTTGCCGAAACCGGCGCCAGCAGTCACAAGGCCGGAGGAGGACGTCGGGCTTGGACGCCTTATTGAAGGAATACCTGCCGATCCTGATCTTTCTCGGCATCGCCATAGCCATGGCGGTGGCGATGGTCGCGGCCTCGCTGATCCTGGCGCGGCAGCGGCCGGACTCCGAGAAGGTCTCGGCCTACGAATGCGGATTCGAGGCTTTCGATGACGCCCGCAGCCGCTTCGACGTGCGCTTCTATCTGGTGGCCATCCTCTTCATCATCTTCGATCTGGAGGTCGCCTTCCTCTTTCCCTGGGCGGTGTCCCTGGGCGAGATCGGCCTGTTCGGCTTCTGGTCGATGGTCGTCTTCCTGGGCATCCTGACCATCGGCTTCGTCTACGAGTGGAAGAAGGGAGCCCTGGAATGGGAGTGAGCGCTGAGTCCGCACGCGGCCCGCTGCCGCCGGGTCCGGAGCAGGACCGGGCGCTCCGCCAGGTCACCGAGGAGCTGACCGACAAGGGCTTCGTCCTGGCCCAGATGGACAAGCTGGCCGCCTGGGCGCGCTCCGGCTCGCTCTGGCCGATGTCCTTCGGGCTGGCCTGCTGCGCCGTCGAGATGATGCACACGGCCTGCAGCCGCTACGACCTGGACCGCTTCGGCATGGTCTTTCGGCCGAGCCCGCGGCAGTCGGACGTGATGATCGTCGCCGGCACCCTGACCAACAAGATGGCGCCGGCCCTGCGCAAGGTCTACGACCAGATGCCCGAGCCGCGCTGGGTGATCTCCATGGGCTCCTGCGCCAACGGCGGCGGCTACTACCACTATTCCTACTCCGTCGTGCGCGGCTGCGACCGGGTCGTGCCCGTCGACATCTACGTGCCGGGTTGCCCGCCGACGGCGGAGGCGCTGCTCTACGGTGTCATCCAGCTTCAGAAGAAGATCCGTCGCGAAGCTCATCTCGAGCGTTGAGCCGGCGGCTTCCCGAACGAGCGCTAGAGGCATGGACGAAGCCCTGAAAGAGCTGAGGGACTACATTTCCGACGCCTTGGCCGGCAAGGTCGAGGCGATCGAGGTCGCCTACGACGAGCTGATGGTGACCCTGCGGCCGGACGTCCTGATCGCGATCCTGAACTACCTGCGCGACGACCAGAACTGCCAGTTCAAGCAGATCTGCGACATCACCGCGGTCGACTATCCGCAGCGCGCGGAGCGCTTCGAGGTCGTCTACAACCTCATGTCCCACCGCTACAACCAGCGCATCCGCCTCAAGGTGCTGTGCGACGAGGACGAGGCGGTACCCTCGGCCACCGGGCTCTTCCCGGGCGCCAACTGGTTCGAGCGCGAGGTCTGGGACATGTACGGCATCCCCTTCTCCGACCACCCCGACCTGCGCCGCATGCTCAGCGACTACGGCTTCGAGGGCCACCCCCTGCGCAAGGACTTCCCGCTGACCGGCTACGTCGAGGTGCGTTACGACGAGGAGCTGAAGCGCGTGGTCTACGAGCCGGTCAAGCTCGTACAGGATTTCAGGAGCTTTGAGTTCGAGAGCCCCTGGGAGGGCATGCTGCAGCTTCCCGGCGACGAGAAAGCCGAGTCGGCGGAGGAGGCCGGCTGATGGCCGAGACCCAGATCAAGCCGCTGACCCTCAACTTCGGCCCGCAGCATCCGGCCGCCCACGGCGTGCTGCGCCTGGTCCTGGAGATGGACGGCGAGGTGATCGAGCGCGCCGATCCGCATGTCGGCCTGCTGCATCGCGGCACCGAGAAGCTGATCGAGTACAAGACCTATCTTCAGGCCGTGCCCTACTTCGACCGGCTCGACTACGTCGCGCCGATGAACCAGGAGCACGCCTACGCGCTGGCGGTCGAGAAGCTGCTGGGCATCGAGGTGCCGAAGCGCGGCCAGTACATCCGCGTGCTGTTCTCCGAGATCGGCCGCGTCGCCAACCACCTGCTCAACATCACCACCTTCGCCATCGACGTCGGCGCCATGACCCCGATCCTCTGGGGCTTCGAGCAGCGCGAGAAGCTGATGGAGTTCTACGAGCGGGTCTCCGGCGCGCGCCTTCATGCGGCCTACTTCCGGCCGGGCGGCGTGCATCAGGACCTGCCGGCCGGCCTGCTCGACGACATCGCCCGCTTCTGCGAGACCTTCCCGCAGGTCATCGACGACTTCGAGACGCTGCTGACCGACAACCGGATCTTCCGCCAGCGCACCGTCGACATCGGCGTGGTGACCCGCGAGGAGGCCTACGAGTGGGGCTTCAGCGGCCCGGTCTTGCGCGGCTCGGGCGTGCCCTGGGACTTGCGCCGCGCGCAGCCCTACGAGTCCTACGACGATTTCGACTTCGACATTCCGGTCGGCAAGAACGGCGACTGCTTCGATCGCTACCTGGTGCGAATCGAAGAGATGCGGCAGTCCGTCAAGATTATGCAGCAGTGCATCCAGAATATCCCGCCGGGACCGGTGCAGGTCACCGACAACAAGATCGCGCCACCCAAGCGGGGCGAGATGAAGCGCTCTATGGAAGCGCTGATCCACCACTTCAAGCTCTACACCGAGGGCTACCACGTGCCGCCGGGCGAGACCTACAGCGTGGTCGAGGCGCCGAAGGGCGAGTTCGGCGTGTTCCTGGTCTCCGACGGCTCCAACAAGCCCTACAAGTGCAAGATCCGCGCGCCCGGCTTCGCCCACCTGGCGGCCATGGACTTCCTCTGCAAGGGCCACATGCTGGCGGACTCGGTGGCGATCCTCGGGTCACTGGACATCGTCTTCGGCGAGGTCGATCGATGAGGACAACCAGCTACGGCGCGCCGGACAGCGGCGACTTCGCCTTCGACGAGGCCAACCGCAAGCGGGCCGAGACGATCATCGCGCGCTACCCCGAGGGCCGCGAGCAGAGCGCGGTGATCCCGCTGCTCGACATCGCCCAGCGGCAGAACGGCGGCTGGCTGTCGGACTCGGCGATCGCCCATGTCGCCGCGGTGATCGGCATGGCGCCGATCCGCGTCCACGAGGTCGTCAGCTTCTACACCATGTTCTACAGCAAGCCGGTCGGCCGCCACCTGATCCAGGTCTGCCGCACCACGCCCTGCTGGCTGCGCGGCTCCGACGAGCTGACCCGGGCCTGCCTGAAGAAGCTCGGCACGCGCATCGGCGAGGTTACCGAGGACGGCCTGTTCAGCGTCATGGAGGTCGAGTGCCTCGGCGCCTGCGCCAACGCGCCGATGGTGCAGATCAACGACGACTACTACGAGGACCTGACGCCGGAGACCTTGGTGAGGGTGCTCGACGCCCTCGCGGCCGGGCAGGAGATCGGCGTCGGCTCGCAGAGCGGCCGCCAGGGCTCGGCGCCGGAAGGCGGCGCGCAGACCCTCCTCGAGACGCAGCCGGGCGGCGGAGGCGCGGGCTGATGCTGCAGGACAAGGACCGCATCTTCACCAACCTCTACGGCCAGGACGACTGGCGCCTGGCCGGCGCAAGGCGGCGCGGGGTCTGGGACGGCACCAAGGCGCTGATCGCGCTCGGCCGCGACAACATCGTCGACAAGGTCAAGGAGTCCGAGCTGCGCGGGCGCGGCGGCGCCGGCTTCCCGACCGGCCTCAAGTGGTCCTTCATGCCCAAGGACCCGGGCGAGCGGCCTTCCTACCTGGTGGTCAACGCCGACGAGTCCGAGCCCGGCACCTGCAAGGACCGGGAGATCCTGCGCTTCGACCCGCACCGCCTGATCGAGGGCTGCCTGGTGTCCTCCTTCGCGATGGGCGCGCATGCCTGCTACATCTACGTGCGCGGCGAGTTCTACTTCGAGAACAGCCAGATGCAGCAGGCGATCGACGAGGCCTACGAAGCCGGCCTGGTCGGCAAGAACGCTTGCGGCTCCGGCTGGGACTTCGACATCTACATGCACCGCGGCGCCGGCGCCTACATCTGCGGCGAGGAGACCGCGCTGCTCGAGAGCCTGGAGGGCAAGAAGGGCCAGCCGCGCCTCAAGCCGCCGTTCCCGGCCGCCGTCGGCCTCTACGGCTGCCCGACCACGGTCAACAACGTCGAGACCATCGCGGTGGTGCCGGAGATCCTGCGCCGCGGCGTCGACTGGTGGAAGTCGATCGGCCGGCCGAAGAACACCGGCACCAAGATCTTCTCGATCTCCGGCCACGTCGAGAAGCCCTGCAACGTCGAGGAGGAGATGGGCATCCCCCTGAAGGAGCTCATCGACAAGCATTGCGGCGGCGTGCGCGGCGGCTGGGACAACCTGCTGGCGGTGATCCCGGGCGGCTCCTCGGTACCCTGCCTGCCGAAGTCGATCTGCGACTCCGTGCTGATGGACTTCGACAGCCTGCGCGAGGTGCAGTCGGGCCTCGGCACGGCGGCGGTCATCGTCATGGACAAGTCGACCGACATCGTCGCCGCCATCGAGCGGCTGGCGCACTTCTACATGCACGAGAGCTGCGGCCAGTGCACGCCCTGCCGCGAGGGCACGGGCTGGATGTGGCGGGTGCTCGGGCGCATGGTGCGCGGCGAGGCCGAGGCCGGCGAGATCGACACGCTGCTCGACGTCACCAAGCAGGTCGAGGGCCACACCATCTGCGCCCTCGGCGACGCGGCGGCCTGGCCGGTGCAGGGCCTGATCCGGCACTTCCGGCCGGAGCTCGAGCGGCGCATGGAACAGTACCGCGCCTCCAAGGTGGCGGCGGAGTAGGGGCGGAGTAGGCCGGTCATGCCGAAGCTGACCATCGACGGCGTCGAGATCGAGGTCCCGGACGGCCTCACCGTGCTGCAGGCCTGCGAGCTGGCCGGCAAGGAGATCCCGCGCTTCTGCTACCACGACCGGCTCTCGGTCGCCGGCAACTGCCGCATGTGCCTGGTCGAGATGGAGCGCTCGCCCAAGCCGATCGCCTCCTGCGCCATGCCGGCGGCGCCGGACATGGTGATCCACACCGACACGCCGACCGTGCGCAAGGCGCGCCAGGGCGTCATGGAGTTCCTGCTAATCAATCACCCGCTCGACTGCCCGATCTGCGACCAGGGCGGCGAGTGCGACCTGCAGGACCAGGCCATGGCCTACGGCTACGACCGCAGCCGCTACCAGGAGAACAAGCGCGCGGTCTCCGAGAAGTACATGGGCCCGCTGATCAAGACGATCATGACCCGCTGCATCCAGTGCACCCGCTGCGTGCGCTTCGCCACCGAGATCGCCGGCGTCGAGGAGATGGGCCTGGTCAACCGCGGCGAGCACGCCGAGGTCACCACCCTCGAGAAGGCGGTCGACTCGGAGCTCTCCGGCAACCTGGTCGACATCTGCCCGGTCGGCGCCCTGACTTCGCGGCCCTACGCCTTCAAGGCCCGGCCCTGGGAGCTGCAGAGCACGCCCTCGGTCGACGTGATGGACGCGGTCGGCTCCAACATCAAGGTCGAGACCCGCGGCCGCGAGGTGCTGCGCGTCCTGCCGCGGCTGCACGAGGACATCAACGAGGAGTGGATCGCCGACAAGACGCGCCACGCCTGCGACGGCTTGAGCCGGCAGCGGCTCGACCGGCCCTATCGGCGCGGCGAGGACGGCCGCCTGCGCGAGGCGACCTGGGAGCAGGCCTTCGAGGCCGTCGCCGAGCGTCTCGAGGACCTGCCCGGGGCGGCGGTGGCGGCGCTGGCCGGCGACCTCTGCGATGCCGAGTCCATGCTGGCCCTCAAGGACCTGATGGCCGCGCTCGGCTCCGCCAACCTGGACTGCCGGCAGGACGGCGCCAAGCTGCCGGCCGGGCCGCGCGGCGCCTATCTCTTCAACACGAGCATCGCCGGCATCGAGCGGGCCGACGCCTGCCTGCTGATCGGCAGCGATCCGCGCCGCGAGGCGCCGCTGATCAACGCCCGCCTGCGCAAGCGCTTCCTGCGCGGCGGCTTCCCGGTCGCCGCCATCGGGCCGCAGCGCGACCTGACCTACGAGGTCGCGCAGCTCGGCGAGGATCCCGGCGCGCTCGCGGCCCTGGCAGAGGGCGAGGGCGCCTTCGCCGGCGTGCTGCGCCGCGCCGAGCGGCCGATGCTGGTGCTCGGCATGGGCGCCCTGGCGCGCCCCGACGGCGCCTCGATCCTCGGCATGGCGCGGCGCATCGCGCTCGAGACCGGCATGGTCGGCGACGATTGGAACGGCTTCAACGTGCTGCACCGCGCCGCGGCGCGCGTCGGCGGGCTCGACCTCGGCTTCCTGCCGGGCGAGGGCGGCCGCGACCGCGACGCCATCCTGGCCGGCGCCGCCTCGGGCGAGGTCAAGGTGGTGTTCCTGCTCGGCGCCGACGAGATCGACATGAGCGCGCTCGGCAAGGCCTTCGTGGTCTACATCGGCCATCACGGCGACGCCGGGGCGCACCGGGCCGACGTCATCCTGCCCGGCGCGGCCTACAGCGAGAAGAACGGCACCTACGTCAACACCGAGGGCCGGGTCCAGCTCGGCCGCCTGGCCGGCTCGCCGCCCGGCGATGCCCGCGAGGACTGGACCATCCTGCGCGCCTTCTCCGAGCGGCTCGGCAGCCCCTTACCCTACGACAACCTCGGCCAGCTCCGGCAGCGGCTGATCGAGGTCAACCCGCTGTTCGCCCGGCTCGACCAGGTGGCGCCGGGCGCGTGGGGCGCTTTCGGCAGCGAGACGCCGGCCGAGGCCTCGAGCCCCTTCCTGCTGCCGGTCGACAACTACTACATGACCGACCCGATCAGCCGGGCCTCGGTCACCATGGCGGAGTGCGCGGAGGCCTTCGGGCTGGCCGCGCCGGCCAAGAGGACCGGCACCGATGGCTGATCTCTTGGTCTTCTGGGACGGCTACGCCCTGCCGACGATCATCATCGTCGCGCAGGTGCTGGCGATCCTGGTGCCGCTGCTGCTCGGCGTGGCCTACCTGACCTATGCCGAGCGCAAGGTGATCGGCGCCATGCAGCTCCGCAAGGGACCGAACGTGGTCGGCCCCTTCGGCCTGCTGCAGCCCATCGCCGACGCCGTCAAGCTGCTGTTCAAGGAGACCATCCTGCCCGCCGGCGCCAACCGGGTGGTCTTCGTCATGGCGCCGATGCTGACCTTCATCCTGAGCCTGGTCGCCTGGGCCGTGATCCCCTTCGACGTCGGCCTGGTGCTGGCCGACATCAACGTCGGCATCCTCTATCTCTTCGCGATCTCCTCGCTCGGCGTCTACGGCGTGATCATGGCCGGCTGGGCCTCGAACTCGAAGTATCCCTTCCTCGGCGCGCTGCGCTCGGCGGCCCAGATGGTCTCCTACGAGGTCTCCATGGGCTTCGTGATCATCACCGTGCTGATCTGCGTCGGCTCGCTCAACCTGACCGACATCGTGCTGGCGCAGCAGAACCTCTGGTTCTGCATCCCGCTGCTGCCGATGTTCGTGATCTTCTTCATCTCGACCCTGGCCGAGACCAACCGCCATCCATTCGACCTGCCGGAGGCCGAGTCCGAGCTCGTTGCCGGCTACCAGGTGGAATATTCCTCGTTCATCTACGGGCTCTTTTTCCTCGGCGAATACGCCAACATGATCCTGATGTCGGGCTTCACGACGATCCTGTTCCTGGGCGGCTGGCTGCCGCCGTTCGATATCGCGCCATTCAATTGGATTCCCGGACCCATCTGGTTTGCCGCCAAGATGGCGTTCCTGTTGTTTATTTTCCTGTGGGTAAGGGCGACCTTCCCGCGTTACCGCTACGACCAGCTCATGCGACTCGGCTGGAAGGTCTTCCTGCCCTTCTCGCTGCACTGGGTGGTGCTCACGGCCGGTGCCGTGATCGCCTTCGATTGGCTGCCGTCGTGAGCCGGCCGATGGCC
>JANQLT010000011.1 GCA_028280455.1 Kiloniellales bacterium | reverse complement strand
CCACCCTACGCCTTCGGCTTCGGGTGGCAGGCCACCTTGGTGGACTGCCGCACGAAGGCGATCTAGGCGTAGGAGTGTCCTCCGGAGCCTTGGCGAAGGAGGACGGGTTCGAACTTTCTCCCTCTGTCTCCGCCACCCTACGCACTTCGAGCTTCGGTTGGCTTACGCCAGCAAGCCGCGCGAAATCGGTAGAGCCAGGCTTGTCCTCCGAAGCCTTGGCGAAGGAGGGCTGGTTCGCGCTATCTCCTACACCCTCCGTCAGCCTCACGCTCCTGGCCCAGAACCCGCCAGCGCGAACCTCATCGCGGGACCAGGCGCCTCACGTCAAGGCACTCGATTCCTCCCACAGTCAAGTCGGCTTCACCTTTGACAAGAGATGCGGCTAGCGAGGAAGCTCGCGACCAGAGTCCGTCACTGTCGCGATGGCGGGTCTGCAGAATGAAACCCACGGCTTTGCCGGAGATGCTCTCGAAGCGTCTTGTCAATCTCGCTCTGATAGGCAGCCGGGCTCTGTAGGGAAAACTTGTCGTTGCTCCCGAGGATGGAGGGCAGTCGAAGGCCGTCCTCCAGCGCTTTGACGATGCCTCGGCCGGCCAAGGGATCGAAACAAACCGCGGCATCGCCGATCGCCAGCCATGTTTCGCCGCATGCTCGTGCCATCGCTTGGATGCCGGCCGAGCAATTTGTCACCCTGAGAGGAGCCGCGGGGTCCACAAGCGCCCGCATGACGCGCGTTGCGCGAAGCCGCTTCGCCAGCAGTCTCGCTCGGGTCTGGCGCGAGCCCGCCCAGAGCCGCGCGCTCGAAACCAGGGCGACAGCCCGTGTTTGGTCGCGGAGTGGCAGGGAATACCACCAGTCCGCCTGGTCGCGTTCCACGACCAGCCTGGTATCGGAGTCCTCCCGGTGCCGTTGCACGTAGGCGATACCGGCTACCTGATGGCTCGAGAGGATCCGGTCTACGCCCAGCTTGCGTGCGAGCCATGCCCGCCGACCCGAGGCATCGACAGCGATCTTCGATCGAACTCTGTAGACCTTTTCCGGACTCTCGACGTCGAACTGCCAGTCCCCGGGGCCGCTGCGCAGAGCCACCTTCGCGCTCACGATCAAATGGACGCCCACTTGACGGGCGACGTCCGCCAAACCGATGTCGAATGCCGGCCTTGTGAGGTTGCAGCCGGCGCCGAAGGGGCTGAAGATGTAGTCGCGCTCGACCGGGCCGCCCGCACTCCAGAGCGCAAGAACGCCGGGGCTTGCCAGGTGTTCGGCGCAATCCAACCCGTAACCCAGTTGACAGAGGATCGGCTTTGCCTCGGGCGGGACGTGCTCGCCGATCCGTCGCTGGTCGAAGCCGTCACGTTCGGCCAGCACGACACGATAGCCGCGCCGCGCAAGAGAGATCGCAGCGGCGAGGCCGGCCGGGCCGGCCCCCACTATGAAGACGTCACATTGCACGCTAGCCGGTCAAATCAAGACTGTCGTCACGCTCCTTCTCGACATAACCGTCATTGGCATCGTTCGGTACAATGAAGCCAAGCTTCCACCAGTCGTCGACCATGGAGCGATTGCTGAACGACTCGGGGACCCAATCGTGGCGGTCGGAAGCCCCATCGGCGAATACGTGGTTGGGCCTGGCGGCGGGCCACCAGGTATAGGGCTGTGTAGGAGTCTGTTCCCCGTCACAGGCGTTGAAGTCGGCCTGCCATGGTACCGCCAGGCCCGCGGTCAAGTCTCCGGCCGACAAGTCGGACGATATCCGGAACGGCCTGTCATAGGTGTCCCCGCGCGCCATGATGAAGCCGCATTCGATCCCGGGGTAGAAGGCAAGTCCAATACTGTCATCGAGCGCCGCGCGGTCCAGTGCTGCCGGAACGTCTGCCTTCTTCAGGTCTTCGAGCGGTTTCGGCGTTGGCGGCTTGCCGCCGACGAGACCGGATTCGAACCGCCTTTGCGCCCAGAGTTTCATACACTGAAGCTGCAAGCTCGTCAGTGAGCTCGGGACCTTTGGGCCGGTCGGGTCTTCAGGGGAAAGCCCTGCGTTCAGCTCCGGCATTGACCTGGAAGGAGAGGGCGCGCTCGGATCAGTCAATTCTCGGAAGACGAAATCGCGATAGCCTCTTGACTCCTCACCGTTGTCGGCGAGCTCCTTCAACCGATCCGATTGAAGGAAATACCGCTCTTGCTTATCCGGCCCGTGCCCCTTGTCCGCGTAGTTGTCGACCCAACTCAAAGCGACCGTACGGCTCAGAATCGGCAGAATATGCTCGACGAAAGATACCTTCTTCGGCCCCAGTCCCGGATCGTTTCGCACGGCCAGATCAAGGGCCCGGTCATACCAAGTCACGACGTTGCGGATCTCCGGGGCGAATGCCGGCGGTGCGACGACCATCCAGGCAGAGTCGGCTTCATGCAGCCCTTTATCGGTGCCCCTTTCGATCTCGATGGTCGCTGTCACCGGGCCGTCGGACACGTCGTCGCACCAGTTGTCATTGTTGGCGAAACAGAGCTTCGAACTGCTTGGCGGCACCGACCTCGATTCACCGAAGCCGCCAAGCGCGATCAGGCGGCCCTTGTCGTCCGTATGTAGCTCGCCGAGCTTCACGGGCGTGTTCAGGAATGACCCTTCCAGCGTCTTCTTCTGGCTCGCGCCGCTGATGCTCTGGTTGCCGGAGTCGATCACCAGACGAAAGCGGTTCTTTTGCACGTCGCTGTTGCGCAGCCGGCCGTTCGGCTGCGGTGGGAAGACCTCCGAGGCCGCCTTCTTGTTTACAAGATGCGCTGTCCAGTGGATCTTCACGTTGTCGCCGACGGTAATCTCGCGGACGTCCGTCAAACCCGTGTCGTCATAGGTATAGCGGAACACCCGAAACCGGATGGCCTGCCGCTTGATCAGTCCGTCTTGCTTGTAAGGCCCTTTGGGCGCGATTCCCGGCGCTTCGGGGCCGATGAAATAGGCGTCGGGATGGTTGCCGAGACGGGCAATGCCGATGCCGGGATGGATTCGGTAGAGATAGGTCTTCATTTGCAATACTCCCCTTGGAAAAAATAGTCGCGAAGGCTGAAAATCAGGCCATGGCGTCTTTCCGGAGGGCTTTGGTCGCCCAGGCGTAGGCGACGATCGAAGCCCGGCCGGCAATCTCCATCGATCGCTTGTCATCAACGCTGAGCCCGCGGACATTCCGATTTGCGATAGGGACGATCGTCATGGTGACGTCGTCGTCTCCTGCCATTTCAGTCCCGTACATCAGGCCTTCGCTCACGTTGACGGGCACTGCCACCGGACGTGATGCTGGCGGCGCCGTGCTGTCGTAGGCGCGGCCTGCTCGTGGCGGCTCGCGGTGCCCAGTTCCATGCCGCTCAACCCGCCACTAGCCGCGGCCGCCGGCAAAGCGGGCCTAGGTGGCTTGTGTCCGCCGACCTGGCCGCCGAAGCGCGAAGAGCGTAGGCGGAAGCCTCGGCGAAGGATGATGGCGTAGGAGGACGGGTTCTGCCTTTTTCCCGCCCTCCACGCCGGCTACATGGCCCACTGGGATTCCCGCCTTACCGCCGCTCGATAGTGCGATCCTGCAGCCCCCATCTGCCAGAGCTTCCCAATCCTGGGCCTACTAGCAGGTGTCATCATGTGTGGTTCTGCACATATCGAAGAGATGCAGCATGCTTGGGAGATAGGGGGCGAGAACGCCGGCATCCTCGACGCTGATAGGGCCCGTATCCGGCCAGAGCTTGATCTCGGATTTCCCAAGGTGGCTAGGCGGCATTGTCAAGCCGGCCGAATCGCCAATCAGAGTGCAATAGTCCTGGGTGCCACTGATACGCGAGCGCTGAGGAATGTCGTGGCACGCTTGGCAGCTGTTCTCTTTGTCCGGGAACTCGACGCCATGTGGAAGCTCGTACGGTTTCGGGTTGCACCAGGTCTTGCCGTTGCCGAAGTCGACGAACTGGAAGTCGCGATGTCTCGTGCTTTGCCCGGCGCCAAGCGCGTCACCAAGCTTGGTTCCCGGGAAGACGATCAAGGGATTGTCGCCAATGTGGCACAGAATGCACTTTTCCTTCACGTCGTCTATGTGGGCCGTAGCGGCGAAGTCGGTTGTCAGGGCGGCCTCTCGATTGAGGCGTTTGGTGCTGCCGTTCTCGTAGACCACGCTGTCATAGAAACAAGCCTGGGTCATTTCCTTGTTCTGACAGATCACACCGAGTGCAACGCCGTCGTCGTCCGGATTCCCTGCATCGGCATCCTCGCGCAACAAAGCGACACATGTACCATCATTGCTGTCTTCGTATTTCCAGAGGGTCAATATCTCAAGGTGTGTTGCTGCTAGAGTATGTTTGTTCTCTACGTCGGTAGAAACGTCTATGGGACCCCACTTCCAGCCTGGATCGGTTTCGATCGCACCCGGCACCGGCACGCCGGCACCGCGACAGTTGTCGCGATAGGCTTGTACCGCATCGGCACTGTTCGGAGCATGATTCTCTAGGGCAGTACTCAGGACCTCGTTGCTCTCCGCCGCCTTCGCTACGATTGCTTGCGGGTCGAGTCCGGCCGCCTGCGCAAGCTGCCAGGCGACTTCGCTTAGCCTTTGTGCTTGCTTGGATTCAGTCGTCGCAGCGATGATATCCAATGCGACCAAGGCCTCCTCCGGGTCAAGCGGCGCTGTCGAAGCGGCAAGCGGCTTCGACAGCTCGTCCGGTAGCGCCCGTAGAGCCTCGGGCCCGGCCGAAGCGGACGCACAGGCGAGGACCGAGGCCAAGAGAGCGGTGAGATCGTCGCTCTTGTCGACCCTCGCGCCGGTGTCGAGATTGATGACTTGACCGTAGGCCAAGCCGAACTGGCAGTGTCCCAGGTCCGCTGCCGGTTCCTTGGCAAGGCTGCCCGTTGCCAAGAGCGCGATGCCGACAAGCGCGCTGAATGGCCATGCGAATCTCGAGCTTTGTCTGAAAATGCTGGACATCTCAAATCTCCAATCTTGCTCTAAGGTGAGTCAGGAAATGCGTGCAGACCGGGTCGATCCGGGGGGTGCAGACCCGGATGCCGGCTTCGATGCGGGCCAAAAGCTCTAGGGCATCCCGCGTCTTGAGGCTGGGCCCGAGGGCCCCAATGCGGTTCTCGATTGTCTCGCTGCGTGTGTTAGAGAGGCCTGCGGCATCGCAGATGCTCTCCCAGGTCCGGTCCTTGTAGAAGAGGGCGCGCGCGGCGCCGAGCAGTCGCGAGGCTTCACCGGAACGAAGGGCACCTTCGGCGGTCAGGCGCTCGATGGCGTCTTCGGCGTCGGCCAGCGTGACGGTCAGCACGGGGTAGCCAAGCTCGGCCGGTCCGTGCAGCAGGGCCACGTCCGCGTCCGCAACCCTTCTGCCGCTACGGTAGTCTTCGAAGATCCGCCCGACGCCCATCATGCCGTAGAGGCAACACTCCGCCGCGCGCAGCGCCCCCATGCTGGCGGCGCCGAGCACGCTGCAGCCCTCGCTGAGAGCCACCATGATCTCCTTGTGCCAGACGGCAGGGACGTCCTCGAAGGCGCCGTCCACGAGCCCGATGACCCGGCGTCCCGCTGCGACCGCCCGCAGGATGTCGCCGCAGGAGGCGGGCGGCGCGAGATCCCAGGTCCGAGCCGGATCAAGCGCGACGCCGTGTAGGCTCGGCCCTGCAAAGACGATCGCCTTCATGCCGCCCGCCATCGATCGAGGATCATCCGAGCCGCGCGTCCGTCATGCGGACAGCCAGGCACCCGGTCTCGGCTCACGAGGTCGTCGGCGAGCAGGCGTACGACCTCGAAAACGCCGGGCATGCCCCCGAGCGGGAAGGCATAGACCCCCTCGATGCCTGCGGCGCGCAGTTTCCCGAGGAGGTCAGCGAGGGCGGTCGGCTCATCCTGTGCCGCTTGGGTCGTGCCGGGACAGGCCGGGCGGAAGAGCGCGTCACTGCTTTCGGAGAAGGGCGTGCGATAGTCTTCTCGCCAAAGATCGTCGCGGCCGCCGGAGACGAAGGTCAGCCGACTCTGGACCGCCTCGAGCAAGGCGGCGAGGGCCGCGTCCGGCACGTTGGAGCGGCAGGCGCGGCCACCGAAGTATGCGCGTCTCTGAAGTCCGGCCTGCATGGGTTTCAACGCCGCGACGACCACCGGCTCGCCGACGTCGCTCGTGACGCGGGCAAACCCGGAGGCCACGCCTGCTTGGCGCAGTCGGTCGATCAGGTCGGTCAGAGGGTGGTCCGAAGGGCAGGCCACGCGGCCCCGCGCTTCTGTGCTCGGGGTGGCGCCAAGCATGCCCGCATCGAGCAGGCCGAAGGCCGCATCGTCTTCCAAGAGCTCGCGCAGGCCGTGCAGGACAGCACCCGCCATGTTCCCCGATGCGGCGAGGCCGAGCGATGTCATCTGGAAGTGCTCGGCATCCCAAGGAGAGTGGGCTGCCATGTCCATGCCGACCAACTCGTAGGGGGCGAACACGGTCTCGCCCGAGGCGAGGCAGATGCCCTCGACCCAGGCGAGCTCCCGGTCCTGCCTCAGGTGCCGCGCCGCACAGCGCGACTGGCGTTCGAGCGTTACCGCCCTCAAGCCTCTCGCGGCCAGCGATGTCGGACTCTCGACGTGGCAAACGACAGCGGGCGCGACTTCCGCCAAGGCCTGTTCGGCGCTTTCCAGTACCGCCGAGACCCAGGCATTGTCGTGATCCAACGCCTTGCCCTGAGAGACCGAAAGGCCTCGTGATGTTGGCCGGGTCGCGGCCCACACGGGCACGCCGAGACGGTCGAGCCCCGTGAGGTCCGCGACCCGCGTGATCCCAAGCGGCCCGAGCGCAGGCTCCAGCGCCGCGCGAGTGATGCGACGCGGAGGGGTGGGACGGCCGGCGCTGACCTCAGCCCGAAGGTCGGCCAGCGCAGCGAGCCCTGCCCCGCGATCGAACTGCAGGTGAAGCACGGCCTTGGCTCACTCGTCGACGCTCCACGGCGGGGGAATCCGCAGTCCCGAAAGATCGAGCCTGGTGATCCGTTCCTTCCCGGCCTGGGCGGGGACTTGTGTCACGCCACTCCTGCCATAGGTATCGAGGTAGTCGCCGATACTAGTCGCGGGCTGCCCGACGCGAGGCCGATCCACCACTTGCGTCGTGGTGAATGGGATGGAGATGCAGAAGTCTACGCCGAAAACACCTTTCTCCTTCGTCGCAATCTGGCCGGCCGTGTCGGCGAGATCTACCTCCCGCCAGATCGCGCGTTGCTCATTCCTGGAAAGCGGCGAATTGCCACTCTCGATCCTCACGATCTCGGCTTCCATGCGAGGCACGTCGACGCCGCGCAGGTGAGGCAGCAACGACCGAACGACGGCACCCCGAACGAAATCCGGATCTTCGTCGTGCCTGTCATTGTACGTGTCGTCTTTCAGGTCTTCGGCGGAGTAGTGGTAGATCATCACGGGGTCGGTCACGACAATGGTAAGTCCGCCATTGGCATCGCCGATCAGAAAGGCGCGGGCGTTGGAATTCGGCATGATTTACTCCATTGGTCAGTGAATGCCTGCAATACGAAGTCCGTCGATAAAGGGTTGTAGATCGCTCCGGTCACGGTGCGGCTGATGCAACGTCAGGCTGACGGCGTCCTGTCCCGGATAGGTCTCGCGCAACCGCCGTCCGTACTCTCTCGCCTCCGACCGGTTCCCCAGTTGGCCGTGTGAGGCGGCGAGCAGGCGGAGCACGGGCTCGTCGTCCTCGAGCCGCTCGCAGAGTTGGACCGCGCCGGCGAAGTCGCTCTTGGAGAAGGCTATCCCGGCGCCGACCCACCAGTAGTGCTCCGGTGGCATTGGGTTGAGATCGAGTGCGCGATTGAAGGTCGACCATGCGTGATCGGGGTCGCCGATGAACCCGAGCGCATCGCTATGGTCGAGTAAGATGTCGGCGGCGTTCGGGTGCAGGTCGTGGGCGATCTTAAAACACGCCTCCGAGGTATCGAAATCGTGCTGGTAGAGCGCGACCATGGCTTTGCGCCAGTGGCCGGCCGAGCTGTGCGGCCTCTGCCTGATGGCGCTTTCCGCGAGCTCCCGCGATTCGGCGAGGAAGCGCGGCTCGTTGCCGCCGAGCAGAATCCACTCGGTGTAGAGCGCCGACGAGAGTCCGGCATAGGGCTCCGCGTAGCTCCGGTCGCGGCGGATCGCCTCGCTGAAATGGCGTTTGGCCTGGCGAATGCTGCGTAGGCTCGTCGTCTTCAGCGCTCGCTGGCCGAGAAGAAAATGCAGATAGGCGCTGCCCTCGGTCGCTTGGTCGTGCTGGGCCAGCGTCACCGCCTCGACGGCGCTGGTGACCTCGTTGGCCACGCGGTCGACGAGCTGTCGCCGCACCGTGAAGAGGCTGCGGTCGACGAGAGGGAGACGGTCGGCCCAGACGATCGACCCCGAGCGGTTGTCCACCAGCCGGGCCGACATCTCGCCCATGCCGCCGTCCGGCTGCATCGTGCTGCTGAGCGTGAAGTCCGCGCGCAGCTTGCTGTTGTCGAGGAGGAGGCCGCCGTCGTGGCGGGCCTGAAAGCTGCTGTGGGCCGCCACCGTCACGAAGCTGCTGTCGCGGGCGAGCTCGTTGGCCAGGTCCTCGACGAAGGCGCGGACGATGTTCTCCTGCGCGTCGTCCGCCGCGACCCACATGGGCGCGAGCAGGGCGACCCGGGGCGCGCCGGCCGCCTCGCGGCGCTCGGACGCGGGTGTCCAGAGGTTCTGGACGATGTTGGATTCCGCCCTGGCGAGGGCCGCGCGCGTCGAGTCGAGCGGCGCGGGCAATGACTCGTCGCGCAGCCGAGCTTCCAGGGCCTCGTAGACGCGCCTGGCCTCCTTGCCATTGCCGATCGCGCCGTAGGCACGGATCAAGGCATGGCAGGTCTCCTCGCGATCCGGCTCGATGCTGAGCGCATGCTGCTCGACCGCTCGGATAAAGCCCGGGTCGGCGTGGCCGTAGCGCGTCGCCTCGGCGAGGCCTTCGTGGACCAGGCTGAAGTAGCGGTCGCGGAGCTGGGCGCGCAGCGTCGGAATCGTCTCTTCCATGGGACTCTTGGAGAGCTCGACTGACTCCAGCAGGTCGCCGCGGTAGAGCTGGGCGGCCTGCTCGAAGTCCTCGCGCGAGGTGATGCTGTTGATCTCCAGGAAGCGGCAAAGATCGATCTGCTCGCAGCCCTCGGTCAGCCAGATCGAGCGGCTGTCGATACCGAGCATGTCGTTGAGCGTCGGCATCGATGCCTGCATCCGCTTCACGAGCTGACGCATGTTGGCCAGGCTCGCGGCACTGGCGGCGCTGTGCCAGATCCGGTCCGCGGCGGCCGCTCGAGAAAGCGTGCGCCCGGGCGCCAGGGCAAGCAGGGCGAGGAGGCAGTAGCCTCGGCTTGGAAAGGAGGTGCAATGCGGCGGAAGCACGGCCTCGGGTACGCCGAGGAGGCGGATGCTGATCCCGATATCGTGAACGTCATGCGACATGACTTCGCTCAGCCGGATTGCCGTTCCGACTGACGGTTCCATAGATCGATTTTCTCTTCAAGTTATAGAAGTTCGCATTTGAGGCGCCGAGTAGGGCCGAGTCACGGCGCTGTCACGCCGGGCGTTCCAGCCTGCTTTCGCGACTGAATGACCCAGTCCGTTTGAAGTCATTGCTCTGGAACGATCCATGGCGAAGCGAGCGGCCACTGGCTTTCAACCTGCCGAGTTTCTCGACGAGGTCGGCAGTGTCCTGGCCGGCGAGGACGTCGGCTATGTCGCGACCGAGTTCCTGCGTTACGAGGGCAAGCCCTTCTATCCGGCCGGCGCGCTGGTGGAGGCCAGGGTCGCCAAGGTGTGGCTTGGCGAAGGCAAGGGCGGCGGCAGCGAGACGATCGACCTGATCTTCCGCATGCCGCCCTTCGAGGACCAGGCGTCGGGCTTCAACCTCTACGAGATCGTGCTGAGAACGGGTGCGGGCGCCGTCTACGGCGGCTGGGCGTTCGGCGGCGAGCTCTATGTCGGAGACCGGATCGTCGCGGGCCACCGAGTCATCGAGACGGCCTTCCGAGACGAGAGTCTGCGCTTCTCCTACGAGCCGTCCTGCGGTCGCTACCGCTTCACCGGAGGGGAGCTGAAGGGGCTTTCGACGGCGTCGATCCGCGCCATGGCCAAGTCGCGACAGAGGTTCTGAAAAAGGGGAAGCAAGGACGGGGAAGCAGAACGATGGGCGAGGCGATCACACTCCGGCGAGGCGGAGGCGAGGCGACCTACCTGCGCAGCGAAACCGATCTGGCCATGGCCCCCTTGCGCGGCGCCGTCTCCGCGGACTCCTTGCCTCCCGGGCTCGAGGCCGTCCCGGCGCGGCGCTCCGGCAGGCTCGGCGACCTCGAGGTCTTCTCGCTCGAGCGGCCGGAGGCCGACGGGATCCGAGACCTGGCAGGCCGCCATGTCGAGACCCGGCCGATCTACAACACCTCCGACGATGGCGTTCCCTTCCTGCCGACCGGCACGCTGTCCCTGCGCTTTGCGGAGGATGTCTCCGAGGCCGAAGGGCGCCAGCTGCTGAGCGACCACGGCCTGACGCTCCGGAAGAGCGACGGCGACGGCTACATGACGGTCTGGACGCCGGGCGATGCCGTCATGCTCTGCGCAGTGCTTCAACAGAACCAGGCCGTCGCGGTCGCCGAGCCGGACTTCCGCACGCCCTTGACCCGACACGCCGGGCCGCTTGCCGCGGACACCAGGCTCGACGACCACTGGCATCTCAGGAACACGGGATTCCACAGAGGCTACAGCTTCGGCTTCGAGGCGGGGGCGGATGCCCGGGTGCGCGACGCCTGGGAGATGCTGGACCTCGAGACCCTATCGATCCCCACCATCGGCGTGGTCGACGATGGCTTCGATCTCGAGCACCCGGACCTGGCGGGCAAGGCCGTCGAGCCCTGGTGTTTCGAAACCAACAGCGCCGACGTATCGCCGCGCGCGCGAGGCGGCGGTGCAGGCGATTGGCACGGCACGGGCTGCGCCGGGCTTGCCGCCGGCAGCTTCGGGGGTGGCGAGATCGTCGGTGTCGCGCCCTGGGCCAAGCTCATGCCAATCCGCATGGGCGCGGAATTCGACGACCTGATGCTGGAGCGGATCTTCCGCTACCTCGCGGCCAAGGGCTGCTGGGTCGTGAACTGTAGCTGGGGACCCACCGCCCGGGTCTACGAGCTGTCCGACAGGGCCCACCGAGCCATAGCCGACTGCGTGCGAGGCGGTCGGAACGGGCTTGGCACGCCGGTCATCTTCGCAGCCGGCAACGCCGGCTCGGCGGTGAGCGACGATGAGCGGCACAACGGGCTCGCCGCGCATCCGGACGTGATCGCGGTCTCGGCGATCACAAGTCTCGATCGCTTTGCCGACTACTCCTGCTTCGGGAAGGAGATCGCGGTTTGCGCCCCCTCGGACGGCAGCGGCTGGGGCATGACGACGGCGGATGTGCGCGACGACGAGGCGAACGGCGCCGGCACGTCGGTCCGCGGCTACGCCCGGGGCGACTACTTCCAGCGCTACGGCGGCACCTCGGGCGCTGCCGCCCTGGTGTCCGGCGTTTGCGCGCTGATCCAGTCCGTCGCCCCCGCGCTGAGCGCCGACCAGCTCCGCGCCTTGCTCCTGAGCACGGCGCGCGAAGTCGGTCCCAGGGACGACTACGACTCGACGGGACACTCCCTTCACTTCGGGCATGGCTGCGTCGATGCGGCGGCGGCGGTCGCCGAAGCCCGGCGACTCAACGACGTAGGGCGGATGCCGGTCGGCTGACCGGCCCGCGATTCACTCCGCGCATGCAGCGCGAACCAAGAGGAGAACCACCATGAACAAGCTCACCAAGTTGGCGGCAGCTTCCCTGATCGCCGTGGGCGTCGCGTCGGCCGCCGCGCAGGCGGAAACGGTGAAGAGCTTCATCCTCGACGGCGAGCCGGTCGAGGACATCGCTGAGTTTCCGTGGCAGGTGGCGTTGCTGAGTGGCCGGGCGGTCGCGCCCCGCCAGTTCTGCGGCGGCTCGATCGTCGCGCCGCAATGGGTGCTGACCGCGGCCCATTGCGTGGAGCCGGGAACGCCAGTGAACGGAGACCCCAAACAGGTCGACGTCCTTGCCGGGACCGTCTTCAAGACCTCGGGCGGCGTCCGCGTCGACGTCGACGAGATACACATTCATCCAGAATGGGGAACCACTGGGAACCGATACGACTTCGACGCTGCCCTGCTCAAGCTGGCCGAGCCTCTCAAGGTCGGCGCGCCGATCGCCTTGGCAGATGAGACGATACCGCTTCCTGACGGCTTCAACATGTTTGTCTCCGGCTGGGGAGATACGAGCGAAGGGGGCTGGGGATCGAACCAGCTCTTGTACGTCAAGGTGCCGGTCGTGCCGACAGCGACTTGCAACGGCGAGGAGGCCTACGACGGCGCCGTGTCCGAGAACATGTTCTGTGCCGGCGAGGTCGATAGGGATTCCTGTCAAGGCGACAGCGGCGGTCCCATCGTCCCGGTCAGCAAGGACTGGCTCGCCGGCATCGTGAGCTGGGGCTATGGCTGCGGCCGGGCGGGCTTCCCCGGCGTCTACACGCGCGTCTCCAAGGTCAAGGACTGGGTCGACGGATTGCTGGCCGGCCAGTGAGGCCCGGCGATGCTCTGGCGCGTGAAAGTCACGGCCGATAGCCAGGAGGATCTGCGCCGCTACCTCGAGGGGAGCGGCGCAGACCTCGGCTGTCGGCCGATGGCCTTTCGGGAGGCGGAGGGGATTTCCATCGTCCTGATTGCCGACCGGGAAACGCTTGATCGCCTCTCCGCCAGACGCAGTGCGGGGCGCCGCCTGGTTCGGCTCGAAGCGCTGGGCGACCCAAAGGCGCGAACCGCGCTCTGCGGCAGCAGGAATCGGTTTCTTAAGGGGGAACGTCCCAGGGGATACGGGGAAAGGGTCGATTCATGATCTACTACAACTACGACGAGATCCATTCAGCCCTGCAGCTTCTGGCGGAGGCCCACCCGGGCCTCTGCACACTGCAGGAGCTGCCGAACCGCAGCCACGAAGGCCGGCCCTGCCTGGCGCTGGCCGTCGGTTGGAACCGCGGCCCGGAGGTGCCGACGCTGCTCGCGATCGGCGGGGTTCACGCGCGAGAATGGGTGCCGCCGGATGCGCTCGTGTCCATCCTCGCCGACATCCTGTCGGCCGCTTCCGGTCGGCACGGCCTCGAGTATGGCGGTGTCGTATTCACCTACGAGCAGATCGAGGCGATTCTGGAGGGACTGCAGATCGTCGTCTTTCCCTGCGTCAATCCCGATGGACGGGTCTACAGCCAGACCCGGGATCCGATGTGGCGCAAGAACCGCCGCCCAGAGGGCACGGGCGTCGGACAAGTCTGCTTCGGCGTCGACATCAACAGGAACTTCGACATCGCCTGGGCGTTCAAGCGCCACTTTGCGCCCGGGGCGGTCAGCGCCTCCGACAACCCCTGCGACCCACAGGTCTACACGGGGCCTTCGGCCGCCTCCGAGCCGGAAACGCAGAACGTCGTCTGGCTGCTCGACCACTATCGCTCCACGCAGTGGTTCGTCGATTTCCACAGCGCGATACCGGGGGTGCTCCACGCCTGGGGCCTCGACCAGACGCAAAGCAGCGACGCGGCGCAGACCTTTCTGAACCCGCAATACGACGGGCTTCGCGGCCGACCGGACGACAGCTACCGCGAGTTCCTCCCGGCGGACGACCAGGCCGAGATCGAACGCCTGTCGTCCCTCATGGCCGAGTCCGCGACGCAGGTCGCGGGCGACGAATACGGTCTCGGCCCGGCCTTCGCGCTCTATGCGACGTCAGGCGCCAGCGACGACTACGCCTACAGCCGACACTTCGCCAACCCGGACAAAGCCAAGGTCTTCGGTTTCACGGTCGAGTGCGGGCACGAGTTCCAGCCCGACAGCGATGGCCGTACCCAGAACATCCGCGAGATCTGCGCGTGCCTCCTGACCCTCGCGGGAGAGGCCGTACAGGCCGGGAGGCATGATAGCCGGCGCCGACCCGTCGTAGCGGCCGAGCCGCTCGGCAGCCGGACCGCCGTATAGCAACGATCGGGGACTCCGCGACAGGCGTCTGCTGCCGCGTTACGCCGGCCTGACCCGGACCTTGCACTCGTTGTAGCTGTTGGTGCCGGTCAGGGGGTTGGTGTGGCTGTCCATCAGGTTGTTGGAGTGGGCGCCTTTGCCCTTGGCGATCCGGCCCATGGCCCAGTGGCCGAAGCCGTGGCCGTGGCGGATGGAGACGGCACCGGGGACCAGGCCCTCGACGACCTTGGCGCGGATCTCGATCTTGTCCTTCGGCGACTCCAGCACGACCATCTGGTCGTCGCGGATGCCGTAGCGGGCGGCGTCCTGGCTGTTGATCTCGACCCAGTTCTCGCCGCAGATCTCCATCAGCATCGGGTTGTTCTGCGTCACGATGTTGCAGTGGGCGGAGAGCTTGGAGTGCGTCACTTGTAGCGGGTAGGCCTCGTCGGGGATGACGCTGCGCTCCTGCCAGAGCGGGTAGGGGCAGAGCCCGGCGTCGGCGTAGGCGTGGGAGTAGATCTCGACCTTGCCGGACTTGGTCGGCAGGCCTTGCGCGGGCTTGCCGTAGCGCAGCTCGCCGGCCCAGAAGCCGCGGGCCTTGAGCTCCTCGAGCGAGACCGGCAGGGTCTCGACGCGCTTCTCCGCCCAGTCCTCCCAGCGCTCGTAGTCGAAGTACTGGCCCCAGCCCATGCGCTCGGCGAGGCCCTTGACGATGTCGTACATCGGCCGCGACTCGCCGACCGGCGGCACCACGGGCTGGCCGAGGATCGCCTCGGCGCCGAGCCACATGCCCTGGCGGATCTCGGCCTGCTCGTAGAAGGAGGTGTTGGGCAGGACCAGGTCGCACTCCAGCGCCGTCTCGCTCATGTAGATCTCGACCGCCACGGCGAGCTCGAGGCCGGCGAACATGGCCTGCATGCGCTCGCGGTTGGGATCGGACATGACCGGGTTGGCGGCCTGCACGATCACCCCGCGCACGGGGTAGGGGTCGTCGTTCAGCACCGCCTCGGGCAGGCGCGCGTTGGGCACCTCGGGCAGCACCGGATAGCTGGTCGGCGCGGTCATCTTGTAGCCCATGGCGCGGGCCAGGGGCGGCTTGCTCGGCTTGGTCATGGCCTCTTCGGGGATCGTCGCCGGCATGCCGATGGGCGCGAAGTCCTTGAGGTGCAGGTTGCCGGGGCCGTCGACCTGGCCGGTGATGGCGTCGAGCAGGTAGCAGGCCCGGCCGGCGGCGGCGCCGTTGGTGTAGTAGCCGGAGCCCTTGAAGATCGCCGAGATCGCCGGCTTGCGGGTGGCGAACTCGCGCGCCAGGCGGCGGATGGTCTCGGCCTCGATGCCGCAGATCGGCGCCGCCCAGTCAGGCGTGTAGCCCTGTTCGCGCAGGTGCTCGGCGAAGCCGTCGAAGCCCTCGCAATGGTCGCGCACGAAGGCCGCGTCGTGCAGCCGCTCCTCGACGATGACCTGGTTCATGGCCAGCGCCATGGCCGCGTCCGTGCCCGGGCGGATCGGGATCCACTCGTCGGCCTTCTGCGCGGTCTCGGTGAAGCTCGGGTCGACGACCACCAGCTTGGCGCCGCGCTTCTTGGCCTCGAGCAGGCCGCGGCTCTCGAACAGCGCCTGGTTGGCGCCGAGCATGTTCATGCCCCACAGCAGGATGTACTGCGAATGGGCGAAGTCGTGCATCGGGAAGATGTTGCCGAAGGTCGTAAAGCAGGCCGAGCGGCGGTCGCCTTCGCAGCCGGAGCCGTGGCCGATGGAGACGTTGGGCGTGCCGTAGAGCTGCGAGATGAGCTGCACCATGAAGATGCCGTTGGGGTCGTGGTGGGTCAGGTAGACGACCGCCTCGGGGCCCCACTTCTGGCGGATCGACTCCAGCTTCTCGGCCATGAAGTCGAGCGCCTGGTCCCAGGTGATGCGCTTGAACTCGCCGGGCTCGCCCTTGGCGTTGCTGCGCAGCAGGGGATACTTCAGGCGGTCCGGGTCCTGGGTCACCCAGGCGCTGGCCATGCCCTTGGCGCAGCGCGTGCCGATGTTGTTCGGCGCCTCCGGGTTGCCCTTGTGATAGACGACCTTGCCGTCGCGCACGAAGACCTCGGTCGGGCAGGTCCAGGGGCAGGTGTAACAGAAGCTCTTGATGACCTGCGCGCCCTTGATCTGGGCGAGCCGGTCGGTCACGGAAGATTGCTGCTGGCCCATCGTTCCTCACCGGCGATGACTGCCTTGGCGTGGGACCCTGGGCGGAGCGCGACGCGCGGACTCCGCGTTTGTCCCTCGCTCGGGTCGACACTAGCCCGAGGGGCGAATCGGCCTCAACTATCTCCACCGCCGGACCGCCGCTGTCTCAGTCATGGGAGCCATGCGCCCGGCTTGCTTCCGGGCGCAAGGGACCGCCGCGGCCGGCCAAAAGTGGGATCGTGGGGCCGAGCGACGATTCGCTGTGGATCGGGTAATAGCTTGTTTACCAAGCCGCATTAGCGTCCCTCCTGCTGCACAGGAAATGGGCAGCCCGGCCGCCGAGGCCGGACAAGCTCTCTTGGGTTAGTCGAGGCTCCCTCCAGCGTCCCATGTCCTCCTTGGTTGATCACGACGCGCCGCGTCCGCGCTGCGCAGCGGGGAAAGTCTGTTCCACCGGCCGCCGGCTCAAGGTCCTCCTGGTGGAGGACAACCCGGCGGACGCCATCACCATCGAGCGCCAGTTGGTGGCCGACAGCCGGGGCGCGGCGACGGTGGTCCAAGTCGACAGCCTGACCTCGACCCTGCTGAGCCTGACTCAAGACGACTTCGACGCGATCTTCCTCGATCTCAATCTACCGGATTCCGACGGTCTCGAGACGGCCATGCTGTTGCTGCAGCAGGCCCTGACGACGCCGATCGTCGTGGTCTCGTCGGAGGAGATGGAGCAGGTTGCCATCGAGGCCGTGCGCCTGGGCGCGCAGGACTATCTCAGCAAGTCGCGCCTGCGTAGTGAGAATCTCTACCGGACCGCGACCCATGCGATAGAGCGCCAAAGCCTGCGCCTCGCGCTGGAGCGGCGCATCGCCGACCTGGAGCGCAAGCGGCAGAACTTCCGCAGCCTGATCGCCGACAATGCCGACGCGATGATCGTGATGGATTCCGACGGCAAGATCCGCTTCTCGAACCGGGCGGCCGAGGCCCTGATGGGCCGCTCGAAGGCGGCGCTGGAGGGATCCGATTTCGGCCAGCCGCTCGAAGGCACGGAGAATTCCGACATCGAGATCGTCGGCGGCGACGGCCGGCCGGTGGTGGTCGACCTGCGGGTCATGAACACGACCTGGGAGGGCGAGCCGGCCTACATCGCGACCCTGCGCGACGTCACGGAGCACAAGGAAGCCGAGCGGATGCTCCGCGTCGCCAAACAAAGCGCCGACCTGGCGAGCCAGGTGAAGACCCAGTTCCTGGCCAACATCAGCCACGAGCTGCGCACGCCGCTCAATGCGATCATGGGTTTCGCGGAGCTGCTGCTGATGGAGGTCCATGGCCCGCTCGGCCATGCCGACTATGGCGAATACCTGAAGGACATCCGCAACTCGGGCCGGGAACTGACAGATCTGATCAACAGGCTGCTCGACCTCTCGAAGGCCCAGGCCGGCGCCCTGACGCTGCAGGAGCAGGAGGAAGACCTGCATAGCCTGCTGGAGACCGCCGTTAGGTCCTACCACGCGCCCGCCGCCGAGGCCGGGCTACGGCTGACCTTGGACAACCGCACCGAGCGCTGCGGTCTGTTCTGCGACGCCGAGCGCCTCAAGGAAGTCATCGACATCCTGCTTTCGAACAGCCTCAAGTTCACCGAGCGCGGCGGCGAGATCTGCCTGAGCGCCGCGGTGACCGAGGAGGGGATCCTGGAGATCTCGATCGCCGACAACGGCCGCGGCATGCCGCGGGAGCAGGTGCTCAGAGCCTTCTCTGCCTTCGAGCGGCCGGACGGCGCCTATTCGACCGAGACGGGTCAGGGCGCCGGCTTGGGCCTGGCGCTGGCCAAGACCCTGGTCGAGCTGCATGCCGGCATCATCCGTCTGGACAGCGACGTCGGCCGGGGGACGCGGGCCACGATCCTGCTGCCGGCCGCGCGGCTGTCGGCACAGGCGCCGCGGACGAACCTCGCGGTCTTGCGCCAAGAGGGCCCCAAGCTGGTATCCGGCTGACCGGCGGCGGGCCGCCGGCACCAGGCCCGAACCGAGATCATCGCGCAACGACAGTCGAGCGGCGGGCCGCGGCCCGGTCCGGCGGGCGGGAGTCCGTGGCCGGTGCGGCGCCTTGCCTCGAGACCGGCGAGAGTGCGGCGCCAGTCCGCACCTGCCTTTGGTTGTAGGGCATATTTCTTTTCTCCTATCATTTAATCCTATCTTAACCATGGCCATTCCAGTTTTGCCTATGCCGGAAGGACAGTTTGCGTCCTTCCATTCGCTGAAGGCAGTGACCCTCGAAGCAGGGTCGGAGGCTCGAGACCGCAGCATGCGGACACTTGAAGACAAGCTTGCGGACTTCGATCGCGCGGTCGTCTTGGGCGGCTGTAAGATCCTCATCGTCGCCCGCCAGGCCGAGGCGCGTGACGGCTTGTCCGAGGTCCTGCGCCGCGCCTTCCCCGCGGGGCTCGACATCGAGCTTTCGAGCAGTCCCGCGGAGGCCGAGCAGCGGCTTGCCGCCGGCGACATCTACGTCCTGTTCTGTCATCTGCCGAACGCGGCCGAGGCCGCGGCCGGCCATTTGCTGGCCATGCTGGAGCGGGCGGGATCGATCCCGGTCATCGCCGTCGGCGACCAGGCCCTCGAGGCGGGCGATACCGATATTTGGTCGATGGCCATCGGCCTCGGCGTGCAGGACTATCTGACCCTGCACGACCTGGCGGTCGGCGACGTACGGCGGGTCGTGCGCTTCGCGATCGAGCGCCAGGCTCTGCAGGTGCAGCTTCAGGAGAACCTTTGCGAGCTGGAGCAGGCGAGGACGCAGTTCCAGAGCCTGATCACCGACAATGCCGACGCGCTGGCCATCATCAGCCACAACAGGGTGGTGCGCTACGCGAACCCGGCCGCCGAGCGGCTGCTCGGCCGCCCGCTCGACAAGCTGGTCGGCAGCCCCTTTCCCTTCCGGCTGGACACCGGCGCCATGGTCGAGGAGTCGATCAAGCGCGACGACGGCACGCGCGCGGTCCTGGCCATTCGCTACATGAACACGCTGTGGGAGGGCAGCCGCGCCTACATCGCGACGCTGCGCGACGTCACCGAGCGCAAGTCGGCGGAAGAAGCCCTGGCCCTGGCCAAGAGCGAGGCGGAGGGCGCCAACAACCTGAAGACCAAGTTCCTCGCCAACATGAGCCACGAGCTGCGCACGCCGCTGAACTCGATCCTCGGCTTCTCGCAGCTCATGGACATGGAGATCCACGGCCGCTTGGGCAGCGCCAAGTACAAGGGCTACGTGGACAACATCACCAACGCCGGCAACCACCTGCTCGAGCTGATCAACGACCTGCTCGACCTCTCCAAGATCGAAGCGGGGCATTTCGAGCTGGCGGAAAGCACCTTCGACCTGACGGCGCTGATCGAGTCGGTCATTCAGGTTCTGGAGCCGCGCATCGCCAGTGCCGACGTGGGCTTGCGGCGGGTTCTGCCGGCCGGCGAGATCATGCTGTGCGCCGACGAGCGCAAGGTGAAGCAGGTGCTCTTCAATCTCCTGTCCAACGCCGTGAAGTTCACGCCGCCCGGCGGCGAGATCCAGGTCGGCTACCGGCTGAACCGCGCCGACGAGCTGGTGCTCTTCGTGTGCGACAACGGAATCGGCATGTCGCCCGATCAGATCCCCAAGGCCTTGTCCGCCTTCGGGCAGGTGCAGAACGGTTTCGCTCGAGGGGCGAACGAGGGCACCGGGCTCGGTCTCACCTTGAGCAAGCAGATCGCCGAGCTGCATGGCGGATCCCTGACGATCCGCAGCGCCATCGCCAAGGGCACCAACGTGCTGATGACCTTTCCGGCCGATCGCGCGAACGTCTTTCGATCGCCGCTCTGGGCCCGTACCGGCTGAGCCGGGGCCTGCGATCTCGGTGCGGGCTTTGGTCTGGAGCGTTGCTGGATCAGGTCGCATCGCCGACGCGCTGCGATAGGAAAACGAACCACCCAAGCTGGGTCCGCCCTAGCGCCAGCCCTGCCGCGAGCGTTGCGAGATCCTCTCCCGCAGATCCTTGCTGAGCACGTCGAACAGCCAGTTGCGCGGCCGGCGGACCTGCGGCCGGGCCAGGAAGCCGAGGATCGCGGGCCGGCCGACCAGGCGCCGCGCCAGGCGGCGGCGGTCGGCCAGGCGCACCGCGTAGCGCACGCTCATCGGCCGCGTGAAGAGGCCCCAGTCTTCGAGGCGCTCGCGCAGGCGCTCCTTGGGCTCGACGCGCTCGTCGCTGACCGCGAGGACGCCCGGGCAGTGTCCGGCGTTGATCGCCTCGGCCAGCGTGGACTCGCTGTCCTCCGTGATCAGCACCGTCTCGGCCGTCTGCATGAGGTCGGCGAGGCGGTGCTCGGGCGACGCCAGCTCCAGCACCCGGCGCTCGGCGCAGCGGCGCGACAGCCAGTCGAGCAGGGAGGCGGGCGTGCGCGGCCCTGGGGCGACGCAGAGCCGGCGGTCCTGCTTGCTGGCGGCGTCGATCACGGCGTCCATCTGGCCGCGCAGGTAGGCCTCGACCCAAGGGCAATCGGCGGCCGGCCCGCCGAGGGCGAGCAGCCAGAAGGGCGCGCCGCCGTTGGCCCCGGCGCCACGGCCGTCGTGGTAGGCGGGCGGCAGCAGGGTCTTGACCACGTTCTTGCCCGCGGTGCCGATTGGCAGGTGATAGTCCGGGAAGACGCAGAGGTCGAACAGCCGGTAGAGCCGCTCCGCGGGTCGCAGGCCGCCGACCAGCGTGCGGCTGCCGGTCGCGGCCTTGAGCAGCAGGGCGAAGACGCAGGCCGGCGTGCCGGTGGCGATGGCCCAGTTTGCCGAGCCGGAGCGGGCCAGGCTCTCGATCAGGGACTCCTCGGCATCGCTGTGCTGGAGCAGCAGCGCCTTGGCCTCCTCGGCCGGCGGCGGGGACGGCGCCTCGACCAGCGCGCGCAGGCGCTGGGTCTCGGCGTTCGACTCGCGGACCAAAGGCCGCAGCAGGATCCTGGCCGGCGCCGGGCTGTCCAGCGCGCGGGCCACCGCCAGGCTGCGGTTCTCGTGCCCCGGCTTGCCGTCCGTGACGACGATGATGGTCATGCTCTGCCCGCGCTCTCCCCGACGGTGCCCCTCGGCCGGGCCGACCGCCCGACCCACGCCGCCCGGCCGGTCTAGGCCGAAGCGGCAGCATAGTGCCTAGGAGATAGTGAGGAGCCCGGACTCGCTTTCAAGACCCTGTGCGCCCCAGACCCCGAAAACACGCCTCTATCGTGTGAAAAAACCAGCCGCGAACGGAGCGCCGGTTCGGGGTCCGCCGACCCGGGGAATGCCGGCTCGTTGCCTGGCTGGCGGGCCTCGCTATCCGGCTTGACGCGGTCCCGGTCCTGCCGTCTAAACGGATTTCGAAAAGGCTGGGAGAAGCCGAGGGAGGGAGCGATGAAATCGCACTATCGGGTCGTGGTCATCGGCGGCGGCGTGGTCGGCGCCTCGGTGCTCTATCACCTGGCCAAGTTCGGCTGGAGCGACGTCTGCCTGATCGAGCGCTCGGTCCTGACGGCCGGCTCCTCCTGGCATGCCGCGGGGGGCGTCCATGCCCTCAACGCCGACCCCAACATGGCCGCCCTGCAGGCCTATACCATCGACCTGCTGTCGGAGATCGAGAAGGAATCCGGCCAGTCGATCGGCCTGCACATGACCGGCGGCATCACCGTCGCCTCGGCGCCGGCGCGCTGGGAGTGGCTGCAGGCCGCCTATCGGATCTTCCAGACCATCGGCATCGAAGACTGCCACCTGATGACCCCGGCCGAGATGAAAGAGCGCTGCCCGATCATGGACGTCAGCGACACCATCGGCGGCCTCTGGGCCGACCGCGAGGGCTACGTCGACACCACGGGCACGGTCCAGGCCTATGCCGGGGCCGCCAAGAAGCGCGGTGCCGAGGTCATCGAGCACAACAAGGTCGTCGAGCTGATCGCGCGCGAGGGCGGCTGGGACGTGGTGACCGAGAAGGGCACCATACAGGCCGAGCACGTGGTCAACGCCGCCGGCCTCTGGGCCAAGCAGGTCGGTCGCATGGTCGGCCTCGAGCTGCCGGTCTCGCCCCTGGAGCACCACTACCTGGTGACCGAGACGATCCCCGAGGTCGCCGCCCTCGACTTCGAGGTGCCCATGACCGTCGACCTCGAAGGCTTCACCTACATGCGCCAGGACCAGCAGGGCGTGCTGGTCGGCATCTACGAGATCAACCACCAGCACTGGAACATCGACGGCGCGCCCTGGGACTACGGCATCGAGCTGATCCAGGAGGACTTCGACCGGATCGAGAACGAGCTGACCATGGCCTTCAACCGCTATCCGGTGCTGCAGGAGGTCGGGGTCAAGAACTGGGTCAACGGCGCCTTCACCTTCTCGCCCGACGGCAACCCCCTGGTCGGCCCGGTGCGCGGCCTGCCCAACTACTGGCTGGCCTGCGGCGTCATGGCCGGCTTCCTGCAGGGCGGCGGCGTCGGCAAGACCCTGGCCGAGTGGATGATCCACGGCGAGACCGAGGCCGACTCCTGGCCGATGGACATCGCCCGCTACGGCGCCTTCGCCTCGAACCGCGAGTACATCCGCCAGACCACCGGGCAGTTCTACTCGCGGCGCTTCGTCATGACCTATCCCAACGAGCAGCTCTGGGCCGGCCGGCCGCTCAAGAAGGCGCCGGCCTACGACGCCATGACCGACAACGGCGCCTACTGGGGCGAGAGCTGGGGCCTGGAGACGCCGATCTACTTCGCGCCCAAGGGCTTCGAGGAGACTCCGACCCTGAAGCGCTCCAACGCCTTCGAGATCGTCGGCGAGGAGTGCCGGGCGACCCGCGAGCGCGTCGGCATCCTCGATATTACCGGCTTCTCGCGCTACCGGGTGACCGGCCCGAAGGCCGAGGCCTGGCTGGAGCGGGTCATGGCCGGCCGCCTGCCCAAGGCGGGGCGGGCCCGCCTGTCGCCCATGCTGGCGCCGAGCGGCCGACTCAAGGGCGACCTGACCCTGCTCAACTGGGGCGACGGCACCTGGTGGATCATGGGCAGCTACTACCTGCGCGAATGGCACATGCGCTGGTTCCACGATCACCTGGAAGAGGGTGTCCAGGTCGAGGACATCTCCGACCAGGTCGTCGGCTTCTCGATCTCCGGCCCGAAGTCGCGCGAGCTCCTGGCGAGCCTGACCCACGAGGACGTCTCGCACGCGGCGCTGCCCTTCATGGGCGCCAAGACCATGGACGTCGGCCTGATCCGCGCCCGCGTGGCGCGGCTCAGCGTCACCGGCGAGCTGGGCTACGAGATCAACTGCCAGGCCAGCGAGCACATCACCCTCTACCGGACCCTCAAGCAAGCCGGCGAGGCCGTCGGCGCCGTCGACATCGGCTACAACGCGCTGCTGTCGCTGCGCCTGGAGAAGAGCTTCGGCATCTGGAACGCCGAGTTCATGCAGGCCTACACGCCGGGCATGACCGGCATGGACCGCTGGATCGACTGGGACAAGTACGACTTCATCGGCAAGCAGGCGGCCCAGGCGGAGCGCGACGAGGGCGCCCAGCAGCGCCTGGTGACCCTGGAGGTCGACAGCGCGGACGCCGACACCTCCGGCTACGAGCCGGTCTGGAGCAACGGCAGCCGGGTCGGCTTCGTCACCTCCGGCGGCTACGGCCACACCATCGGCAAGAGCCTGGCGATGGCCTTCGTCGAGCGCGAGCTGGCCGAGCCCGGCACCGCCCTGACCACCCACGTGGTCGGCGTCGAGTGCCCGGCGCGGGTGATCCCGGCCTCGCCGCACGACCCGGACGGCAAGCGCATGCGGGCGTGAGGCTCTCGAATGGGGGGCCTGTGGAGGAGGCCGGCTGCTTTCACGAAATCGACATTGACCTGACGGCCCCCGCGTGGTTTTTGCGTTGCAGCAAAAGCGCCCCGATGCCCCCCGCAGGCCAATTGAGGATTGTATGACCCAGACCACGATGGGAAGCCGGATCGGACAGGCTCGTAGCGAGCAGGGATTGAGTCTCCGGCAGTTGGCCACGCGACTTGGCGTCAAGCCGGCGACGATCGAGAACTGGGAGCTCGACCGCAGCGAGCCCCGCTCGAACAAGCTGCTGACGCTGGCGGGCGTGCTCAACGTGCCCGTGCTCTGGCTCTTGGAGGGCGAGGGCCGGAGGGAGTCGCAGGCGCAGGTGCAGCGCTTCAGCGAGACCGCCCAGATCCTCCAGAAGCTGGAGCGGGCCACGGCCTTGCAGCACGAGCTGGCCGCCCTGCTGATCGATGCCACGGCCGACATCGCCCGGCTGCAGCGCGAGCTGGACGCCGAGTCCGACCTGGCGGCTTAGCGCAGCGTTTCACTGGCCCGGACGGCCGGGCTTTCGCAAATCGACGCGACCAAGCGCTTGCCCGCAAGGCAAGATCTGTTGTCTAGCATTTGAGACAAATTCGTACAAATACTTGAAATCCTTAGATTATTTTTCACTGTCTGGGGCTAAATTGTGACCTTGGCGCCTCGCTCGCGTGCTGCCAAGTCACGCTAGTCCAGAGCAGTGAGGCGGCCTGTGCCGGTTGGTTGCCCGCAAGAGGGCGGCCGCAATTCAGGATCGCCCGATGTTCCTTGAGCTCCTCCGCCGCCGCCTCTCCGACACCACCGCCCAGGACGAGACCAACGAGGCCTTGTCGGGGCCGCCCGACATCGTCGTGCAGGCCAACGACGGCGAAGCGGTCGTCGTGCCCGGCGGCGAGAGCCTGCTGCGGGGCGAGTTCCTGCGCGACGGCGAAGACCTGCTCATCGCCTGCTCGGACGGCACGCTGGTCCAGGTCGAGGGTTACTTCGCCCATGCCACGCCGGCCGACATCGTGGTCGGCGGCGCCGTGATTCCCGGACGCATGGCCGCGCGCCTGGCGCAGGACCTGGAAGGCCTCAGAGCATCGGCCGGCGACGATGTCCTGCTCGGCGGCAACGAGGAGGACCTGCTCGGCAGCGCCGACCCGCAAGCCGAGACGCAAGAGGCCGCCCTGGCGAACCAGGCTGCGGGAGGCGCGCCCGTCGCGGAGATCACCGAGCTCGAGGGCCAGGTCGTCGTGATCCGGGCCGACGGCAGCCGGATCGTCGCCGAGACCGGCACCGCGCTCTACGAAGACGACGTGGTGACCACCGACGAGGGCGGCTCCGTCGGCATCGCCTTCGTCGACGGCATGAGCTTCTCGCTCGGCGAGCAGGCCCGCCTGCTGCTCGAAGAGTTCCAGTACGACCCGGAGAGCCACGACGGCGGCGGCCTGCTGTCGGTGCTGCAGGGCCAGTTCTCCTTCGTCAGCGGCGCGGCGGCGCACACCGCCGAGGACGCCCTGATGATCGAGACGCCGACCATGACCATCGGCGTGCGCGGCACCAAGGTCGTGGCCCATGCGGCGGCGGAAGGCGAGGTCAGTCGGATCGCCCTGCTGGCCGAGGAGGACGGCACGGTCGGCAAGATCATGGTGACCACCGACCAGGGCAGCCAGCTCATCTCCGAGGCCAACATGATGGTCGAGGTGGTCAGCCGCTTCGAGGCGCCGAGCGCCCAGGTCCGGCTGTCCAGCGATCAGGTCTTCGACTTCTTCAACTCGGCGCTGAACGTCCTGCCGGCGCCCGCCGAGTTCTTCACGCCCGACCGTCCCGAGGCCGCCGACAGCGGCCAGGACTCCGTCGCGGCGGTCCGTGCCAGCCAAAGCGGCGAGGCCGCGAGCGACGGCCCCCGTCAGGCCCAAGCGGCGGCGGCCGGCGAGGGCCTCGGGGCGACTCCCGGCGAGGCGGCCGCGCCCGTCGCGACCCCGGTGGCTCAGCCGCAGGCCGACAGCGGCGGCGGGGAGACCGTCATCTCCTTCGCGCCGGCTGCCTTGGAGGGCCTCGCCGCGTCGAGCGCCTCGGCGGTGGAGGCGACGTCCGGCGGCGGCGAAGCCGCGGCACCGGCGCAGGGCAACGACGCGCCCCCGGCCAGCGACACGAGCGCCTCGGTCGACGAGGGCGGCAACCAGCCCCCGGCCGGCGATGGCGGCGGCGTGGGCGGCGGCGGCGGCCTGGGCGGTGGCGGTGGGGGCCCCGATCCGGCACCGAGCGTGGCGACGCCGATCGCCGATCAGAACACGGCCGAGAATGGCGCCTTCCTGCTCGATGTCTCGGCGGCTTTCTCGGATCCGGGCGATACGCTCAGCTTCTCGGCCAAGCTGGCCGGCGGCGGTGCCCTGCCGGGCTGGCTATCCTTCGACGGCGCCACGGGCGTCTTCTCCGGGACTCCGGGCAACGGCGACGTGGCCTCCCTCAACATCGAAGTGACGGCCACGGACGTCGGCGGGCAGGCCGTCAGCACCGGCTTCCAGCTCGACGTCACCAACGTCAACGACGCGCCGGTCCTGAACACCGGCGGCAGCCCGGCCTTGGCCGCTCTCGCCGAGGACACGGCGGCGCCGGCCGGCGAGACGGTCGCCAGCATCGTCGTCGACGGCTCGATCACCGACCCGGACGGGGCGGCGGTGGAGGCCGTCGCGGTGACCGCTGTCGACGACACCAACGGCACCTGGCAGTACTCGACCGACGGCGGCACCAGCTTCAACGCCATCGGCGCGGTCTCGGACAACTCGGCGCTGCTGCTCGACAGCGCCGCGGTGATCCGCTTCGTGCCGAATGCCGACTACAACGGCTCGGCGACCTTCGGCTACAAGGCCTGGGAC
>JANQLT010000007.1 GCA_028280455.1 Kiloniellales bacterium | reverse complement strand
TTCCGCTCACGCGGAGTCCGGTACCGGCCCGCTCCCCCTCCCGGCCACCCACGGCAGTATCCTATTGGGTGGCCGGGAGGGGGAGCGGGCCGGTGCCGTGATTCCGCGTGAGCGGAAAACACTCTAGCCGCTCAATGCCTGCAGCTTGGCCTGGCAGACCTCGATCTGCCGCTCGGCGGCGGCCCGGGCCTGGTCGGTCCCGGCGTCCTCCAGATCCTCGCGGGCGTTGCTCAGGCTCTGCTCGATCGCCGCCCGGTCCAGCTCGCCGAGCGGCACCGCCTCGTCGGCCAGCACCGTGCAGCGCTCCGGCGTGACCTCGGCGAAGCCGCCGGCCACGAAGATCTCTTCCTTGACCTCGTTGTTCTCGTAGACCCGGATCACGCCCGGGCGCACGGTCGAGATGAAGGGCGCATGCCGGGCCAGCACGCCGAAGTCGCCTTCGCTGCCCGGGACGACGACCATCTCCACCGCCCGCGAGAGCAGCAGCTTCTCCGGCGATACCAGCTCGAACTCGGTCGTGCCTTCGGCCATGTCCCTGTCCTAATGCCCCGCCCGTGTCTGCGTCCGTGCGTCCGTCCGTGCCTCAGGCGGCCTCGGCGGCCATGCGGCGGGCCTTGTCGACGGCCTCGTCGATCGTGCCGACCATGTAGAAGGCGCCTTCCGGCAGGTGGTCGTACTCGCCGGCGCAGATGCCCTTGAAGGCCTTGATGGTCTCTTCCAGGGGGACCTGCACGCCCGGCGTGCCGGTGAAGACCTCGGCGACGTCGAAGGGCTGCGAGAGGAAGCGCTGGATCTTGCGCGCCCGGGCGACCGTCAGCTTGTCCTCTTCGGAGAGCTCGTCCATGCCCAGGATCGCGATGATGTCCTGCAGCGACTTGTAGGACTGCAGGATACGCTGAACCTCGCGGGCCACGTTGTAGTGCTCTTCGCCGACGACCATCGGATCGAGGATCCGGCTGGTGGAGTCGAGCGGGTCGACCGCCGGGTAGATGCCCAGCTCGGCGATCTGGCGCGACAGCACGGTGGTGGCGTCCAAGTGCGAGAAGGAGGTCGCCGGCGCCGGGTCGGTCAGGTCGTCGGCCGGCACATAGATCGCCTGCACCGAGGTGATCGAGCCCTTCTTGGTCGAGGTGATGCGCTCCTGCAGGGTGCCCATGTCGGTGGCCAGGGTCGGCTGATAGCCGACCGCCGAGGGGATGCGGCCGAGCAGGGCCGAAACCTCGGAGCCCGCCTGGGTGAAGCGGAAGATGTTGTCGACGAAGAACAGCACGTCCTGGCCTTCCTCGTCGCGGAAGTACTCGGCCAGGGTCAGCCCGGTCAGGCCGACGCGGGCGCGCGCGCCCGGCGGCTCGTTCATCTGGCCGTAGACCAGCGCCGCCTTGGAGCCCTCGCCGTCGACCTTGATGACGCCGGACTCCATCATCTCGTGATAGAGGTCGTTGCCCTCGCGGGTACGCTCGCCGACGCCGGCGAAGACCGAGTAGCCGCCGTGGGTCTTCGCGATGTTGTTGATCAGCTCCATGATGATGACGGTCTTGCCGACGCCGGCACCGCCGAACAGGCCGATCTTGCCGCCCTTGGAGTAGGGCGCCAGCAGGTCGACGACCTTGATGCCGGTGATCAGGATCTCGGCTTCGGTCGACTGATCCTCGTAGCTCGGCGCCGCTCTGTGAATCGGGTAGGTCATCTTGGTGGTGCAGGGACCGCGCTCGTCCACCGGCTCGCCGACCACGTTGAGGATGCGGCCGAGCGTCTCGGGGCCGACCGGCACCGAGATCGGCGCGCCGCTGTCGCTGACCTCCTGGCCGCGCACCAGGCCCTCGGTGCTGTCCATGGCGATGGTCCGCACCATGTTCTCGCCGAGATGCTGCGCCACCTCGAGCACCAGGCGCTTGTCGTCGTTGGTCGTCTCCAGGGCATTCAGGATCGGCGGCAGATCGCCTTCGAACTGGATGTCGACCACCGGCCCCATGACCTGCCGGATCGTGCCCACGATGTTCTTCGCCATGGTAATCGCTCCCTAAGTGACTCGCGCCGCGTCGCGGCGGCGGCCGTTACATCGCCTCCTTGGCGGAGATGATCTCGATCAGCTCTCTGGTGATCGCCGCCTGGCGGGTCCGGTTGTAGACCAACGTCAGCCGCTTGATCATGTCGCCGGCGTTGCGCGTCGCGTTGTCCATCGCGGTCATGCGCGCGCCCTGCTCGCCGGCGTTGTTCTCCAGAAGCGCCTTGTAGATCTGCACCGCCAGGTTGCGGGGCAGCAGCTCTTCCAGGATCTCGGCTTCGTCGGGCTCGTATTCGTAGCTCATGGTCGAGGCCGCCGCGTCCTCGGCCGCCTCGTCGCCGCCTTCCGCCGCGTCCAGCTCGAAGGGAATCAGCTGCTGCGAGGTGACGGTCTGCGTCATGGCCGACTTGAACTCGGCGAAGACGATGCGGCAGACGTCGAACTCGCCGGCCTCGAAGCTCTCCAGCAGGCGCGCGGCGATGGCGTCGGCCTTGTCGAAGCCCAGGGACGGCTTGGCCACGTCCTCGATGGTGTCGACGATGAGGCTGCTGAAGTCGCGGCGCAACTGGTCGCGCCCCTTGCGGCCGACGCAGAGGATCTTGACCTCGTGGCCGTCCTCTTTCAGGCGCGCGACGATCCGCCGCGTCTCGCGAACGATATTGCTGTTGAAGCCGCCGCAGAGGCCGCGGTCCGCCGTCGCCACGACCAGCATATGGACGTTGCCGCCGTCGCGGCCGGCCAGCAGCGGCGAGGCACCGGCGCGGCCGGCCTGGGCCTCGGCCAGCGAGCCCAGCATGCGCGCCATGCGCTCGGAATAGGGCCGCGCGGCCTCGGCCTGCTCCTGGGCGCGCCGCAGCTTCGCCGCGGCCACCATCTTCATGGCCGAGGTGATCTTCTGCGTCGCCTTGACGCTGGAGATGCGGACCCTGAGGTCTTTGAGGCTCGGCATGGCTCGATATCAGATCCCTGGCCGCGGCGCGAAGGCCGGACTTAGACGAAGCCCTTGGCGAAGTTGTCGACGAAGCCCTTGAGCTTCTCTTCGGTGGCGTCGGAGATCTCCTTCTCGCTGCGCAGGGCATCGAGGATCTCGCTGCCGGAGCTGCGCAGCTCGGCCAGGAGCTTCTGCTCGAAGTCGCTGATCTGCGTGATCTGCAGCTTGTCGAGATAGCCGCGCACGCCGGCGTAGATCACCACCACCTGCTCCTCGACCGGCAGCGGCCGGTACTGCGGCTGCTTGAGCAGCTCGGTGAGGCGCGCGCCGCGCGCCAGCAGGCGCTGGGTCGCCGCGTCGAGGTCGGAGGCGAACTGGGCGAAGGCCTCCATCTCGCGGAACTGCGCCAGCTCCAGCTTGATGGTGCCGGCGACCTGCTTCATGGCCTTGATCTGCGCCGCCGAGCCGACGCGCGAGACCGACAGGCCGACGTTCACCGCCGGACGCACGCCCTTATAGAAGAGGTCTGTCTCCAGGAAGATCTGGCCGTCGGTGATCGAGATGACGTTGGTCGGGATGTAGGCCGAGACGTCGCCCGCCTGGGTCTCGATGACCGGCAGGGCGGTCAGGGAGCCGGAGCCGTGGTCGGCGTTCAGCTTGGCCGCCCGCTCCAGCAGCCGGGAGTGCAGATAGAAGACGTCGCCCGGGAAGGCCTCGCGGCCCGGCGGCCGGCGCAGCAGCAGCGACATCTGGCGATAGGCCACGGCCTGCTTGGAGAGATCGTCGTAGATCAGCAGGGAGTGCATGCCGTTGTCGCGGAAGTACTCGCCCATGGTGCAGCCGGTGTAGGGCGCCAGGAACTGCAGCGGCGCCGGCTCGGAGGCCGTCGCCGAGACCACGATCGAGTACTGCAGCGCGCCGTTGTCCTCCAAGGTCTTGACGAACTTGGCGACGCTCGAGCGCTTCTGGCCGACGGCGACGTAGACGCAGTAGAGCTTCTGCGACTCCTCGCCGGCCTCGTTGACGCTCTTCTGATTGATGATGGTGTCGAGGGCGATGGCCGTCTTGCCGGTCTGGCGGTCGCCGATGATCAGCTCGCGCTGGCCGCGGCCGACCGGGATCAGGCTGTCGATGGCCTTGAGGCCGGTCTGCATCGGCTCGTGCACCGAGCGGCGCGGGATGATGCCCGGCGCCTTGACCTCGACGCGGCGGCGCTCGGTCTCCTCGATCGGGCCCTTGCCGTCGATCGGGTTGCCGAGCGCGTCGACCACGCGGCCGAGCAGGCCGCGGCCGACGGGCACGTCGACGATCGCGCCCGTGCGCTTGACCGTGTCGCCTTCCTTGATGTCGCGGTCGTCGCCGAAGATCACGATACCGACGTTGTCGGTCTCGAGGTTCAGGGCCATGCCCTTGATGCCGCCGGGGAACTCCACCATCTCGCCGGCGCGCACCTGGTCGAGGCCGTAGACGCGGGCCACGCCGTCGCCGACCGACAGCACCTGGCCGACTTCCGAGACGTCGGACGCGCTGTCGAAGTTCTCGATCTGCTCCTTGAGAATCGCGGAGATTTCCGCGGCGCGGATGTCCATCATCCGACCCCTTTCATGGCGAGCTGTAGTCTCTGAAGTTTGCTGCTCAGCGAAGAGTCGACCATGCGGCTGCCGACCTTGACCACCAAGCCGCCGATCAGACTGGGATCGACCTTGAGGTCGACCGTGACCTTGCTGCCGACCGCCTTGCGCAAGGCCTCGGTCAGCGCGTTCTTCTGGCCCTCGTCGAGCTCCTTGGCGGCGACCACTTCGGCGGTGACTTCGCCGCGGCGCCGGGCGAGCTCGCCCAGGTAGGCCCTGATCATCTGCGGCAGGGCGAAAAGCCGCCGGTTCTGCGCCACGACCAGCACGAAGCGGCGGGTCAGGCCGCCGACCCCGGCGCGCTCCAGCAGGGCGCCCATGGCCTTGCCCTGCAGATCGCGGCCCAGCAAGGGGCTGCGGATCAGGTTCTGCAGGTCTTCGCTCTGCTCGATCATCCGGCCGACGCCGGTCAGATCTTCGGCAACGGCGTCGAGCTCGTTGCGCCCTTCGGCCAGCTCAAGAAGAGCCGACGCGTAGCGCTCCGCCAGACCGCCGCTTCCCCTATCGGATATTGCCGCCAAGTCAGCCTTCCCAGCGGTCCTCGACCCCGCGCCCGCCCGTCGCGCAAACTCATTTTTGCGGTAGGGATATCGTGCCGTAAGGCCCCCCGACCTCGGGCGCGCGCCTGCGTATCATAGCCCGCCAGGCCTTGCAACACGACTCCCGAGATGGGTGGTAAGACAAGAGAGATCAAGCACTTGTCTCGCTTCGGCGAGAATTCCGCGAGACGCCTCAGAGAAAGCTGTAGGGATCGACATCGACCTGCAGGCGCAGCGACCCGGGCAGCCGCAGGCCGGCCAGCCAGTCCCGGATCACGGGCTGCGGCGCAACGGCCCGCCGGGTGCGCATCAGGAAGCGCCGGCGGTGCCGGCGGCGCAGGATCGCCAGCGGCGCCGGAGCCGGCCCCAGCACCTCGATGCCCTCGCGCCGCGGCGCCCGCCGGGCCAGCTCGGCGCAGAGCGCGTCCAGCCGCTCCGGCTCCGGATCGGAAACGATCAGCGCCACCAGGCGGCTGAAGGGCGGCATGCCGGCCAGGCGCCGGGCCTCGGCCTCGCTGTCCAGGAAGCGCTGCCGGTCGCCGGAGGCCAGGGCCTGCATGACCGGGTGCTCCGGCTCGTAGGTCTGCACCAGGACCCGGCCGGGATGCTCGGCGCGGCCGGCCCGGCCGGCGACCTGGTGCAGGAGCTGGAAGCTGCGCTCGGCGGCGCGCAGGTCGCCGCCGGTCAGGCCGAGGTCGGCGTCGACCACGCCGACGCAGGTCAGCTTCGGGAAGTGGTGGCCCTTGGCGACGATCTGGGTGCCGATCAAGAGGTCGATCTCGCCGGCGCCGACGGCGCGCAGCAGCTCCCGGGCAGCCTGCGGCCCGACCACGGAATCGGACGAGACCACCAGGGCGCGGGCCTGCGGGAAGAGCGCCCGGACCTCCTCGCCGAGCCGCTCGACGCCGGGGCCGCAGGGCGTCAGCATGTCCTCGGCATCGCAGGCCGGGCAGCGCTCGGGCGTGCGGGTCTGATAGCCGCAGTGGTGGCATTGCAGACGCCCCGCCAGCCGGTGCTCGACCAGCCAGGCGGTGCAGTTCGGGCAATTGAGCCGATGGCCGCAGCGCCGGCAGAGGGTCAGGGGCGCGTAGCCGCGGCGATTGAGGAACAACATGGCCTGCTCGCCGGCCTCGAAGGTCTCCCGCAGGCGTTGGCGCAGCGGCTCCGACAGCCAGGACTGGCCGAGCCCTTCGACCCGCTTCGGCGGCTGGCGCCGCAGGTCGACCAGCTCGACCGTCGGCAGGCCGGCCGCGCCATGGCGCTGCGGCAGCTCGAGGTGGCGGTAGCGCCCGTCGCGCACGTTCATGACGCTCTCCAGGGAGGGCGTCGCCGAAGCCAGGACGATCGGCAGGCCGCCGAGGCGCGCGCGGACCACCGCCATGTCGCGGGCGTGGTAGCTGGCGCCGTCCTCCTGCTTGAAGGCGGCCTCGTGCTCCTCGTCGACGACGATCAGGCCGAGCTTCGGGAAGGGCAGGAAGAGCGCCGAGCGGGCGCCGACCACGACCTGGGCCTCGCCGAAGGCGACCGCCCGCCAGGCCCGCTGGCGCGGCCCCGGTCCCAGGTCCGAGTGCCACTCGACCGGCGGCGCGCCGAAGCGGGCGGTGAAGCGCTCCAGCCACTGGGCGGTCAGGGCGATCTCCGGCAGCAGCACCAGCACCTGGCGGCCGGCGGCCAGGGTCTCGGCGATGGCCTCGTGATAGACCTCGGTCTTGCCGGCCCCGGTCACCCCGTCCAGCAGGGTGACGCTGAAGCCCTCTCCGTCGCCCGCGGCGGCCTGCCGCACGGTCTCCCGCAAGGCCTCGGCCGCGGCCTGCTGCGTCTCCGACAGCCTGGGACCGGCGCGCCGCCAGTCCGGCGCGGCGACGCCGAGCGAGGCCGGCAGGGCGACCGCCTCCAGCACGCCGGCGTCCTGCAGGCCGCGCAGCACCGCGGTGCTCACGCCGGCCGCCCGCGCCAGCTCCGCCGTCGGCCGCGCCGGGCCGGCCTCGAGCTCCTCGAGAACCCGGCGCCGCGCCGGCGTCAGCCGCAGGCCGGCGCGCGCTTCCGCCGCCGCCTCGTCCTCGCGCAGGCGCAGGGCCGGGATGGCGCGCGGCGGCGTCAGGCCGCGACCGCCGGCCAATGCGGTGCGCAAAAGGACGCCCGGCTCGGCCAGGCAATAGGCCGCCACCCAGTCGATGAAGCGGCGCTGCACCGCCGGCAGCGGCGGCACGTCGAAGCGCTCCTGCACGGCCTTCAGGCGCTTGCTGTCGACGCTCTCGGGGTCGCCCGCGCCGTCCCAGACCACGCCGACCAGGTCGCGCCGGCCGAGCGGCACCTTGACGCAGGCGCCGGGCTCCAGCGCCAGACCGGGGGGCGAAAGGTAGTCGTAGGTCCCACCCAAGGGTAGTGGCAGCAGGACCGGCACGCGCAAAGGTGGTCTTAACCCCTGCGCCCCATCCTGGTCGTCGACAGCCTCGGGCGCAGCCTCGAACAGAGGCTCGGCCGGGTCTCGGGCGACTGTGGCGCGGCGCTCGGGCATCGGCTACACTTTAAGTGACAGCCGGCGTTTTCGCCATGAAGCGGCGCGAGAACACAACCGGCCAGAGGGCGAGCTACGACGGCGAGCTACAACGGCGAGCTACGTGGGAGCGGCATGAAGTTCTTCATCGACACGGCTGACGTTGCGGAGATTCGCGACCTGGCGGCAACCGGCTTGGTCGACGGCATCACGACCAACCCGTCGCTGGTCGCCAAGACCGGACGCGATTTCATCGAGGTCCTGTCGGAGATCTGCGAGATCGTGCCCGGGCCGATCAGCGCCGAAGTGGCCGCCGTCGAGACCGAGGCCATGCTGGCCGAAGGCCGCCGCCTGGCGAGCGTCGCCGGCAACGTGGTGGTCAAGGTGCCGCTGACGCCCGACGGCCTCAAGGCCTGCCGGGCGCTGAGCGACGAGGGCATCGGCGTCAACGTGACGCTCTGCTTCTCGGCGGCGCAGGCGATCCTCGCCGCCAAGGCGGGGGCGACCTATATCTCGCCCTTCGTCGGCCGGCTCGACGACATCGCCAGCGACGGCCTCGCGCTGATCTCGGACATCGTCGAGATCTACGAGTGCTATCCGGACTTCACCACCGAGGTGCTGGTCGCCTCGGTGCGCCATCCCATGCACGTGGTGGACGCCGCCAAGCTCGGCGCCCATGTCGCCACCGTGCCGCCGAACGTCTTGCGGGCCATGTTCAAGCACCCGCTGACCGACCGGGGGCTCGAGGCCTTCCTGGCCGACTGGGCCAAGACCGGCCAGTCGATCGTCGGCGACGGCGAGCCGGCGGCTTTGAGCCCGGCGGCGGAGGAGCGGCGCCGTGCCTGACCGCGGCGCCAAACCCAATCCGCCTTTCGGCAAGCTGCGCGGCGCCGAGCGGATCGGTGCCAGCGACGTCGCCGCCTATCTGCGCCGTAACCCCGAGTTCCTCTGTGAGCATCCCGAGATCCTTGACGACCTGCGGGCACCGAGCCGCCACGGCGGCGGCGTGGTCGACTTCCAGCAGGCCATGGTGGATCGCCTGCGGGACCGGGTCGAGGAGGCGACGGCGGCGCGCGACGCCCTGGTCCTCACCGGCCGCAACAACCTGACCGCCCAGAACCGCGTGCACCGCGCGGTGATCGCCTTCATGGGCGCGCGCTCCTTCGAGCAGCTCATCGAGCGCGCCACCACCGACCTGGCCGTGGCCCTCGACCTCGACGTGGTCACCTTGGGCGTCGAGCGCGCCGACCTGACCTTGCCGCGGCCGCGCCTCGGCGGCATCTGCCAGCTCGAGCCGGACAGCGTCGACTCCCTGATCGGCCACAACCGCAGCGTCCGGCTGCGCAGCCAGATCGACGGCGACCCGATGATCTTCGGCGCCGGCGCCGGCCTGGTCGCCTCCGACGCGCTGATCCGCCTGACCATCGGCCACGGCACGCCCGCGGCCCTGCTCGCCCTGGGCTCGCGCGACCCGGACTACTTCCATCCCGGCCAAGGCTCGCAGCTCCTGCTGTTCCTCGGCGAAGCGCTGGAAGCCAGCATACGGGGATGGCTGAACCTGCCGGCTTGAGCGACGACGGGGCCCTGGGCGACGACGGCGCCCTGAGCGGCGCGGCCCCGGACCTCCACGCCCGCGTTCACGATTGGCACGACTGGCTGGCGCACGAGCGCCGCGCCTCGCCGCACACCCTGGCGGCCTACAGCCGCGACCTGCTCGACTTCCTGGTGTTCCAGGCCGTGCATGGCGGCGGCCCCCTGACCCTTGCGGGACTCGACGCCCTGGCGCCGGCCGACTTCCGCGCCTGGCTCAGCCGGCGCAACGCCCGCGGCGTCGGCCAGGCCTCCAACGCCCGTGCGCTCTCGGCCCTGCGCAGCTTCCTGCGCTGGCTGCAGAAGCGCGAGCTGATCGAGGGCAAGGCGATCGCCGGCTTGCGCACGCCGCGCCGGCCCAAGACCCTGCCCAAGGCGCTGACCGCGGGCGAAGCGCGCGAGGCGCTCGAGCTGGTGGCCGAGCTCTCGCCGAGCGACTGGCTCGGCAAGCGCGACGCCGCCGTGCTGCTGCTGCTCTACGGCTGCGGCCTGCGGATCGGCGAGGCGCTGTCCTTGACCCGGGCCGAGGCACCGGCGCAAGGCCAGCAGAGCCTGCGGGTCATCGGCAAGGGCCGCAAGGAGCGGCTGGTGCCGCTGCTCAAAGTCGTGCGCCAGGCCATCGCCGACTATCTGGCGGCCTGCCCCTTCGCCATGCCGCCGGAGGGCCCGCTGTTCCTCGGCGCCCGCGGCGGGCCGCTGGGCCCGCGCGTCATCCAGAAACGCATGCAGCAGATGCGCGCCCTGCTCGGCCTGCCCGAAGACGCCACGCCCCACGCCCTGCGCCACTCCTTCGCGACGCACCTGCTGGCCGGCGGCGGCGACCTGCGCGCGATCCAGGAGCTGCTCGGCCACGCCTCGCTCTCGACCACCCAGCGCTACACCGCCGTCGACGCCGCCGCCCTGCTCCAGGTCTACGACAAGGCCCACCCCCGCGCGAGCGGCGGCTGAGTTCCGGCACGCTCGAGACGCTGCACACCAAGCTCTCTTCCTTGAGGGGAGAGGGAGGGGCCCGCCGCGAAGCGGTGGGAGGGTGAGGGTGACCAGCGGTGTAGCAGCCGAGGGCGAAGCGAAACGAAACGCCCCCTCACCCAGCTTCGACTAAGGCTCGACCTTTGGTCTCGCCAAGTCTTCGCGACCCTCTCCCTCGACGGGTAGGGGAATCGCATATGAGTATAGATTTACTGTTGCGTGTTTGCGTAAAGGAGATTCTGAAGGGCCTCTGTAGTATTGGAGGTCGTGATGGT
>JANQLT010000232.1 GCA_028280455.1 Kiloniellales bacterium | reverse complement strand
GAGATGTACAAGTGGCGGCATCTCATCGAGAACTTCTTCTGCAAACTCAAAGAGTTCAAACGCATCGCCATGCGTGCCGACAAAACCGACCAGAGCTTCACAGCCTTCATCTACCTCGCCGCCGCCGTCATCAACTCGCGATGAATCTCAACAGGCCCTAGCGCGTGTGCTCAGCGCTGTCGGCTCTGCCAGTCGGGATGGACGAAGTAGTCCGCGTTCGACGGGGCGAGCGCCTCCCGGCCGCGTACGGCGTCGGCGAGCTTCTCCGCCAGCATGATGGTGCAGGCATTGAGGTTGCCGGTGACGATGAAGGGCATGATCGAGGAGTCGATGACCCGCAGGCCCTGGAGACCATGCACTTTGCCGGCCATGTCGACGACCGCCATCGGTTCATCCGCCGGTCCCATGCGGCAGGTGCCGCTGGCGTGATAGGCCGGCTGGACGGTCTCTCGGATGAAGGCGTCGAGCTGCTCGTCGCTCTGCACGTCGGGTCCGGGCGCGATCTCTTCGCCGCGGTAGGGATCGAAGGCCTTCTGGGCGAAGATCTCCCGGGTCAGGCGGATGCAGGCGCGCATCTCCTTCCAGTCGTCCGGGTGGGACATGTAGTTGAACTGGATTTCCGGCTTCTCGGTCGGGTCCTTTGAGCGGGCCCGCACCCAGCCCCGGCTCTTGGAGCGGAACGGGCCGATGTAGACCTGATAGCCGTGCCGCTTCTCGATCCGCTGCGCGTCATAGGAGATCGCGCAGGGGATGAAGTGGTACTCGGCGTTCGCGTACTTGACGCCGGCGTGGGTCCGGATGAAGCCGCAGGCCTCGAAATGGTTGCTGGCGCCCAGGCCGTCCTTGAACAGCAGCCAGCGCAAGCCGATCAGGAACTGCGATAGCGGGCCGACATGGCCGTTGAGCGTGATGGGCTGCGTGGAAGCCTGCTGGACTCGGACCTCGAGATGGTCCTGCAGGTTCTCGCCGACGCCGGGTAGGGCGTGTCGGACCTCGATGCCGCGCTGGCGCAGCAGGGCCGGCTCGCCGATTCCGGAGATCTGCAGGAGCTGCGGGTTGTTGATCGGCCCGCCACAGAGAATGACCTCGCGCTTGGCGAGGGCGCGGCATGTCTTGCCCCTGTGGCTGTATTCGAGGCCCGTGGCGCGTAGGCCGTCGAAGACGATGCGCGTGGCCAAGGCACCGGTCACCAGCGTCAGGTTGGAGCGGCGCAAGACCGGCTTGAGGTAGGCGTTCGAGGCGCTGGAGCGCCGTCCCTTGCCGACTGTGCGATCCATCGGGCCGAAGCCTTCCTGGCGATAGCCGTTGTAGTCGTCGGTTCGGGCATAGCCGGCTTGCACGGCCGCCTCGATGAAGGCCCCATAGAGCGGATTGTCGCAGGGCCCATTGGTCGTTTGCAGCGGCCCGGAATCGCCGCGATAGGCGTCGCCGCCGCCGCTGAAGCTCTCTGCCTTGCGGAAGTAGGGCAGGCAGTGGCGATAGCCCCAGCCGGTGGCGCCGCCCTCCTGCTCCCAATGCTCGTAGTCGAGCGGATTGCCGCGGACGTAGACCATGCCGTTGATCGAAGAGGAGCCGCCGACCACCTTGCCGCGCGGACAGATCAGGCGCCGGCCGTCCAGATAAGGCTCAGGCTCGGTCTCGTAGAACCAGTTGTAGCGCGCCTTGTTCATGGGAATGGCGAGCGCGGAGGGCATCTGAATGAAGATGCTGCGGTCCGAGCCGCCGTACTCCAGCACCAGAACGGTGACGTCCTCGTCTTCCGACAGGCGGGCCGCCAGCACGCTGCCGGCGGAGCCGGAGCCCAGTATCACGTAGTCGGCCACGCGCTCAGTCGTCATGGCTCTGTCTCCAGTTACTGGCTTCGGTTGTATTCGACGAGCTTGCGCAGGTTGATGATGCGTGCGGAGAGGAGTAGGACGACGACGGTGAGCAGCATCAGGATGCCGGAGGCT
>JANQLT010000212.1 GCA_028280455.1 Kiloniellales bacterium | reverse complement strand
CGCTCCCCCTCCCGGCCACCCAATAGGATACTGCCGTGGGTGGCCGGGAGGGGGAGCGGCCCGGTGCCGTGATTCCGCGTCAGCGGAAAACGCTCTAGCGGTTCCGACCGCCGGAGGCGCGGTCAGTTGCGGGCCAGGCGGCTCAGGCCGGCGGGCAGCAGGCTGGCGAGGAAGAGGAGCAGCGCGGCGACCACGACCGAGGGGCCGGAGGGCGTGTCGAAGGCGAGCGAGCCGCCGAGACCGAGGGCGACGGCCAGGCCGCCGACGAGAATGGCGCCGACGGCCATCTGCTCGGGGCTGCGCGCCAGGCCGCGCGCCGCGGCCGCCGGGATGATCAGCAGCGAGGTGATCAGCAGCACGCCGACGATCTTCATGGCGGTGGCGATGACCACGGCGATCAGCACGACGAAGACCAGGCGCACCGCCATCACCGGCACGCCTTCGGCGCGGGCCAGGTCCTCGTGCACGGTGATCGCCAGGAGCGGCCGCCAGATCACGGCCAGGGCAGCGAGCGCCAGCAGGCCGCCGCCGTAGATCCAGAGCAGATCGCCCATGGTGACCGCCAGCACGTCGCCGAACAGGTAGGCCATGAGGTCGAGCCGCAGGGTCTCGAAGAAGCTGAGCACGACCAGGCCGAGGGCGAGGCCGGCGTGGGCCAGGATGCCGAGCAGGGTGTCGCTGGCGAGTTGGCGCTGCTGTTGCATGGCCAGCAGAAGCAGGGCGACGGTGACCGCGCCGGCGGCGATCCCGAGGGTCGGGTCGATGCCCAGGAGCAGGCCGAGGGCGACGCCGAGCAGGGCGCTGTGCGAGAGGGTATCGCCGAAGTAGGCCATGCGCCGCCAGACGATGAAGCAGCCGAGCGGGCCGGCGATCATGACCACGCCGAAGCCGGCGGCGAGGGCCCGCCAGAGGAAGTCGTCGATCACGGCCGCGGGAGCCGCGGCGGCCGCTCCGACGAGGTCTTCGCGGATGGAGCGCCGGCGCCGGCCGACGGCAGCGGCACCACGTCGCCGGCGAGGTCGTGGTGATGGTCGTGGTCGTGGGTGTAGACGGCGAGGTTGGCGGCGGCGCGCGGCCCGAACAGCGCCAGGTATTCGGGATGCTGGCTGACCGCCTCCGGCCGGCCCGAGCAGCAGACGTGGTGGTTCAGGCAAAGCACGCGATGGGTGCCGGCCATGACCAGGTGCAGGTCGTGGGAGACCATCAGCACGCTGCAGCCGCGTCGCTTGCGGACCTCCTTGATCAGCGTGAAAAGGTTGATCTGGCCGGTGAAGTCGACGCCCTGCAGCGGCTCGTCGAGCACCAGCAGGTCCGGATCGGTGAGCAGCGCCCGGGCCAGCATCAAGCGCTGCCGCTCGCCGCCCGAGAGCGACTGGATGTCGGTGTCGGCGATCTTCGGCGCGCCGACCTCGTCGAGCAGGGCGGCGATCTCGCCCCTGCTGCGGCGCGCGCGCAGGCCGAGGAAGCGGGCCGCCGTCATCGGCAGGTTGGCGTCGAGCAGAAGGCTCTGCGGCACGTAGCCGATGGTCAGGCCGGGGCGCCGCTGCAGGCTGCCGGCGTCGGGCTTGAGCAGGCCGAGCACCACCTTGACCAAGGTGGTCTTGCCGGAGCCGTTGGGGCCGATCAGCGTGACGATCTCGCTCTCGGGCAGCTCCAGGTCGACCTTCGACAGCACCTGGCGGCCGCCGAGGGTCACGTCGATCTGCGAGGCCGTCACCAGGAGAGACGGGGCGGCCTCGGTCTCCGGGGCGAGGCTAGCCACGTGACGCCCTGCCGTTCCGGGGGCCGCCGCTCTTGCAGCCGCCGTTCTGACAGCCGGGGCAGATCCCGCGAACCTCGACCGTGCTACCGGTCACGGCGAAGCCGGCCCGTCTCGCGCTTTCCTCGATGGCCTTGCTGATCTTCGGGTCGAGGAGCTCGACGACGTTGCCGCAGCTCTCGCAGATCAGGAACTGGCCGCTGTGCTGCTCTTCGGCCGGGTCGCAACAACCGACGAAGGCGTTGAGGCTCTCGATCCGGTGGATCAGGCCTTGCTCCAGGAGGAACTCGATGGCGCGATAGACCGTCGGCGGCGCGGCCGGCGCGTGCTCCTCACTCAGTCGGCGCAAGACGTCGTAGGCGCCGACCGGCGCGTGGCTGGCCCAGATCAGCTCGAACACGCGTCGGCGGAGCTTGGTCAGTCGGGCGCCGCGGACGGCACAAAGGGCCTCCGCGCGACCGAGCGCATCGGCGACGCAATGGCTGTGGTCGTGGCCGATGTCAAGAAAGGCGCGAGGCTCCGATTTCGAGGGGCTCATGGAGGGGCTCATGGAGTCTGTTTCCACAGCTTGACGGTCGGCGGGCCGCCATCTAGAAATGTAATACTATAACATTTCATCGGGTACAACGCCGCGTGCCGCTGTCGGTGCTTTTTGCAACCAAGCGGGCGGCAAAGCTGGATCGGAGCTTCGATGCGACGCAGTGCTCTCTTCACGGTCACTTTGGTCGGGCTGCTGCCTTTGGTCTCACTCGGCGCCGAGGCGGCGCCCAAGGTCGTGGTCAGCATCAAGCCGATCCACGGCTTGGTGTCGTCGGTAATGGCGGGTATCGCCGAGCCTGAGCTGCTGATCAAGGGCGCAGGCTCGCCGCATGCCTACAACCTGCGCCCCTCCGAGGCGCGCGCCTTGTCCGACGCCGACGTGGTGTTTCGCGTCGGCGAGGCCCTCGAGACCTTTCTCGACAAGCCCTTGAAGTCCCTGGCCTCGGGCGGCCGGGTCGTGGACCTGGCGGAAGTGCCCGGGCTGACGCTGCTGGACAGCCGCGATGCCGGCGTCTGGGCACATGACGACCATCACGGCCATCACGACGAGCATGACGATCACGCGGATCATGGCGATCACGGTCATGGTGATCACGATCATGGCGATCACGAAGAACACGGCGACCACGCTGAGCACGGGGACCACGACGAACACGAGCATCATGACGAGCACGGTGACCACGACGATCACGCGGGCCACGACCACGGCCCGGTGGACATGCACATCTGGCTGACGCCGGACAACGCCCGGCCGATGCTCGACGCCATCGTCGAGGCCCTGAGCGCCGAAGACCCCGCGAACGCCGCGCGCTACGCCGCGAACAGCGAGGGGGTGCTGACCGAGCTGGCGGACCTCGATGCCGAGATCGCGGCCCGGCTGGCGCCGGTCGGGGCCAAGCCCTACGTCGTGTTCCACGACGCCTATCAGTACTTCGAAGCACACTACGGCCTGCGGCCGGTCGGCGCGATCTCGGTCAACCCGGAGCGCGCGCCGGGCGCCAAGCGCCTGGCCGCCTTGCGCGAAGTGATCGCCGAGCGCGATGCGGTCTGCGTGTTCAGCGAGCCGCAGTTCGAGCCGGCGCTGGTGGCGACGATCGTCGAAGGCACGGCAGCCAAGTCCGGCGAGCTGGACCCGCTGGGCGCGGACCTGCCGATCGGCCCCGACAGCTACTTCGCGCTGCTGCGCGGCCTGGCGGATAGTCTCGTCACCTGTTTGACGCCGAGCAGCTAGAGCGTTTTCCGCTGACGCGGAACCACGGCACCGGCCCGCTCCCCCTCCCGGCCACCCACGGCAGTATCCTATTGGGTGGCCACTCGTCGTTCTTCAGCAGCCTGCAAGGCCGGCGCTGGGTCATGCTTCGGCGACCGGCCCATGGCTCTCCTCCCAGCCGTAGCGCCGCGATAGCCACTGCATGACCCAGCCGCGCGGCTCGTCGCGGCCGGTGATCAGGTAGCGCAGCGTGTAGTCGTTGTGCAGCGTGGCGTCGAGCAGGCGATAGGCCTGCGGGCTGCCGCAAAACAGGATCTGATCCCCGGGCCGGACCGGCCGCCCGAGATCCGGCAGGATCTCGACCTGCTCGCCGCTCTTCAGCACCAGGGGCACGCAGGCCAGATGGCGCGTTCGCTCGGCCGGGTCGCGCAGCAGCAGGTCGAGCGTCACCACGTGACCCTCGTCGACGATGCGCCGCATGGCCGCGCAGGCGGTCTCGCCGCCCTCGACGGTCCAGATGCGCGGCTGGCTGCCGCCGACGGTGGCCTCGAGGCGGCCGATCGTCTCGGCCAGCCGGCGGTCGTCCGGCGCCGCCTCGGTCGCCCGCAAGGACTCGAAGAGGGTCTTGAGCAGGGGCGCGATCAGCAGGAACAGCATGCGCCGCGCGCCGGTCAGGCTCGGCATCATGATGAAGTCGGCTTCGGCGGCCTGGAACACGATCTGATTGCGATACTTGTTCTGCCGCACCACGCAGAAGATCTCCGGATTGAGCGCGCGGGCGTTGAGCAGGATGCTGAGGTTGTCGGAATCGTGGTCGGTGGCGACGACGATCCCCGCGGCCCGTTCGATGCCGGCCTTCAGGAGGTTCGCCTGGTTGGCGCGGCCGACGATCATGCCCGCCGGCCTTTCGCGCGCCGGGTCCGGATGCGGCTCGATCACCACGACCTCGATGTCCTGCAGCTCCAGGGCCTCGTGCAGCCAGCGCCCCATGCGGCCGTAGCCGCAGAGGATCCAGGTGCCGTGCGGCGGCTCGATGACGTGGTCGAGGGTCGCGCCCTCGGTGCCGGCGAGCCATTGGTTCAGGGTGTGCAAGGCCGGGCTGCCGATGATCGCGCCGAGGTACTTCGCGTAGGTCTGGAAGGGATCGATGATGTGCACGTTCTCGCCCAGGGTGGCGAGCGTCTCCTCGTACACCTCGGAGGTCGACTGGGTGACCACCCAGGCCGCCGGGTTCAGCAGCCGTGCGGTGACGGCGATCTTCAGGTTGACCTCCTCGTCCTGAGTCAGCGCCACCACCGCGCGGCAGTTGGCCTTGAGCAGGCCCGCCTCGGTCAGGTGCTCGGGGACTCGCGCGTCGGCGCAGAGTCCGAAGACCTCGCTGCGGTACTCGCGCAGGATCGCGGTGCGGATGCGCCGGTCCTCGCTGTCGATGACCACCACGGACATGCCGGCCTCGCTCAGGCCGCGGGTCAGCAGCGCGCCGGTGTTGCCGTAGCCGCAGACGATGACGAAGGGCTCGGTCACGCGCGCGACGCGCTTGGCGAACTGCCGCTCGGCCATGGCCTGCCGGAAGTCGGGGTTCTGCACCAGGCCGACGATCGAGCCGAGGGCGTAGAACCAGGCGATCACCCCGGCGTAGAGCGAGACGATGCCCCACATGCGCTGCGCCTCGGTGAAGGCGGAGGGCAGCTCGCCGAAGCCGGTCGTCGTCACCGTGTAGGTCAGGAAGTAGAAGGCGTGGAAGAAGCTCAGCGTGCTGCGCTTGCCATCCTCGTCGATCACCGGGATCAGGGTCCAGCCGACCATGGAGACGGCGTAGACCGTGATCAGCACCAGGATCGGCCGGCGCATGTGGCGCAGGATGATGAAGGTGACGCGGCTGGATTTGGGGGCGCTCGACTTCGGGGCGACGGCCATGGCCCGCTCTCCTGGCGCCGCTCAGCGCCGCATCATCAGGGTCTCGGCGACCAGGATCGTCACGGAGATGATGTTGGCGACCAGGGCGCCGCCGGCCAGCGAGACGATGGCCGCCATGGCGCTCGGCGTCATGCCGGCCTCCGAGACGTGCACGGCGATGGCCCAGACCACGGCGGCGCCGATGAGCTGCAAGTTGGCGACCAGGCTGGTGGCGAGCAGGATCGCGCCGATATGGGAGCGGTCGCCGAGCTTGAGGCCGGTGGCGATCAGATTGACCACGATCGCCAGGAACAGCTCGACGACGTCGTGGTGGTCCGGGTTGTCGATGTCGCCGATGAAGAACCCGAAGTTGAGCGTCAGGGCGAGAACGATGAAAAACCCGAATATGACTTTCTCGAGATTCATGGGTCCCCCGCCGGCTTGTTGTACGCTTCGCCGGAATTGCCTATGCAGCCAAGCATAGCACCGCGAGGGCAGGGGTCGGAGTCCCAACGGGTCTTGGTTTCAGGGGCCTGCTGAGGCTATGCTCCTGTGACAAAACGGGGGTCTCGGCGCCGGCCGGTCGGGCTTTGGTTGGCGGCCCTGCGGGCAGGTCCGAGCGCCGCCCCCGTATCGGGTTGGACGAGACTGGAGGCCGCGACGCGCCGCGGCCGAAAGGTGCGAGAGGGCCGCAGCCGTTATGCCGGGAGGATGGATCATGACGAAGAGGTTTCTGGGGACCTTGTTCCTCTCAGTCCTGGTCGCCGCTTGCGCGCAGACCGAGGCGCCGGAATCGGAGATGAGCGCCGAGTCGGCGCCGGCGCCGGAGATCACCTGGGAATCGACCGATGAATCGGCCAGCAGCGAGAAAGAGGCGATGGCCGAGCCGATGGCGCCGGATCCGGCGAGCCTGCCGGACGAGTTCACGGTGTTCTTCGCCTTCGACAGCCCGATCCTGACGCCCGAGGCCGAGGCCGTGATCGACCAGGCGGTGGCCGCGGCGGTGGCCAAGGGCAAGGTCGGTTTCGCCGTGGTCGGCTACTCCGACAGCGCCGGCTCCACGCAACAGAACAAGGCCATGTCGCGCTGGCGGGCGCTGGCGGTGACCGACGAGCTGGTGTTCCGCGGCGTCTCGGAGACGGCCATCGAGACCGACTGGAAGGGCGACGAGGGCGCCATCTCCAACAACACCCCGGAGCAGGCCGACCGGCGGGTCGTGATCCAGCTCCTCTAAGGGGTTTCTCTTGGATATCAGGGGCTTGGCGGGCCGCTTCGGCGGCGCGGCGGGTCCTGCCCGAAATTTGAGGCGGCCCCGGACCGAAGCGTGACGGCCGTCACTGGCGGCTTTCCGGTCTCGGCCCATATGACCCTCTAAGAGGCACAAAGCCGCTTGGAGGTGTTCCGATGAAACTGCATCAGAGACTGGCGTTGGGTTTTGCCGATGTCGTGGCCGTTGCGGTCGGTGTGGCCTTGGCCTTGCCGTTCTTTCTGGTCGCCTTCTCTCCCTTCATCGTCGGCTGAACCTTCCTTCCCAGAGCATATCCCTAGACCGGAGATGGGCATGGGCTTCGCGGCGGCGGTCGCGAAGCCCTTTTGCCGTGTGCCGTGCGGTCGCCCTGGGCCATGATCGGGCCGTCCCGGCAGGCTCGAGGGGAGACGGCCATGGCCGAGCGGCCGCGCCACCACAAACCGCTGGAGAAGCGCTTCAACGTCGCGATGACGCCGGAGGCCTACGCCAACCTGCGGCGGCTCGCCGAGGACAGCGGCCTCGGCAACAACTACGTGCTGACCGTGCTGCTCGAGAACATGGCCCGGACGATCGACCGCGACGGCTTCCGCCAGGCGGTCCGCGAGCTGGTCGAGAAACACGGCCCGCCGCCGACAAAGCGCAAATAGCGGCCCGGCGCGCCCGTCGCACACAACATCTTGTCGAAAACCGGCTCGTTAACCATAGGGGCCAGGCTCAGGCCGTGCCCGCGGCCGGCAGGGCGCGCTGCAGAACCTGCACCACGTGCTCGGCCTGACGCCCCGTCCCGTCGGCGATCTGGTGCCGGCAGGAGGTGCCGTCGGCGACGATCAGGCTGCCCGGCGGTGCCGCGCGCACCGCCGGCAGCAGGGCCAGCTCGGCCATCTTCAAGGAGACCTCGTAGGTCTCGGCCTGGTAGCCGAAGGCGCCGGCCATGCCGCAGCAGGAGGACTCGACGGTCTCGACCCGCAGCCCCGGCACCAGCGAGAGGACCCGGCGGCTGGCCTCGAAGGCTTGGAAGGCCTTCTGGTGGCAGTGGCCATGCAGCAGCGCGTGGGATTCCGCGAGGCGTTGCAGCGGCAGCGTCAGGCGGCCGGCCTCGGCCTGCTCGGCCAGGAAGCAGTCGAGCAGCTGGGCCCGCCCGGCCAGCGCCCGGCTCTCCTCGTCCGGCAGCAGCGCCGGCAGCTCGTCGCAGAGGGTGAAGAGGCAGGATGGCTCGAGACCGAGGACCGGCAGGCCGCGCTCGACGAAGGGGCGCAGGGCTTCGCGCGTGCGCCGCAGCTCGGCGCGGGCCTCCTCGACCAGCCCGGCGGCGAGGTAGGTCCGGCCGCAGCAGAGCGGCCGACCGCCGTCCGGGGGCCGCGGCAGGTGCAGTCGGTAGCCGCCGTGCTGCAGAACCGAGACCGCCGCGCCGGCGACGCCGCTGTCGAAATAGCGGCTGAAAGTGTCGACCAGCAGCACGACCTCCGGCGCGCCGATCGGCCCCATCGAGGTTTCGCTCGGGGCGAAGGGACGAGGGCTCCAGCGCGGCAGGCTGCGCCGGGCGGAGAGCCCGAGCCAACGCTCGCTCGCCTTGGCGAGGCCGGGGATGCGGTCGCGGGCATTGCCGAGAGCGGGGAAGCGCGACAGCCAGGGGGCGAGGCGCGGCAGCGCGGCGATCAGCCGGTCGCGCCGGCTCGCGCCGTGCCGCTGCGCGCGCTGGTGCAGCACCTCGATCTTCATGCGCGCCATGTCGACGCCGGTCGGGCACTCGCGCTTGCAGGCCTTGCAGGAGACGCAGAGCGCCATGGTCTCGGCCATGGCCTCGGAGGCCAGGGGTGCGTCGCCGAGCTGGCCGGAGAGCGCGAGCCGCAGGCTGTTGGCGCGGCCGCGCACCAGATGCTGCTCGTCGCGGGTCACGCGATATGACGGACACATGACGCCGGCCGCCAGGTTGCGGCAGGCGCCGTTGTTGTTGCACATCTCCACCGCGCCGCCGAAGCCGCCCCAGGGCGACCAGTCGAGCCTGCCCGCCGCCGGATCGGTCGCGTAGCCCGGCGGGTAGCGGAACAGGCGGCGGTCGTCCATCGCCGGGGGCGCGACGATCTTGCCGGGGTTCATCCGGCCCTCCGGGTCGAAGCTCGTCTTGACCTCGGCGAAGGCGCGGACCAGGCGCGCGCCGAACATGGCTTCGTGGAACTCGCTGCGCACCAGGCCGTCGCCGTGCTCGCCGGAGTGCGTGCCCTTGTAGTCGCGCACCATGGCGAAGCACTCCTCGGCGATGGCGCGCATCGCCGTGGCGCCGGACTCGAGCTTGAGGTTGAGGATCGGCCGGACATGGAGCGTGCCGACCGAGGCGTGGGCGTACCAGGTGCCGCGCGTGCCGTGCTTGCGGAAGATCTCGTCGAGGCGGCGGGTGTAGTCGGGCAAATGCTCCAGGGGCACCGCGCAGTCCTCGACGAAAGACACCGGCTTGCCGTCGCCCTTCATCGACATGGCGATGTTGAGCGCCTGCTTGCGCACCGCCCAGACGGTCTTCTGCAGCCCTTCGTCGCGCGCCTCCACCACCGCGTCCTCGTGGCCGAGATCGGCCATGGCGTCCTGCAGGCCGGCGAGGGCGCGCAGGGTCGCCGGCTCCTCGTCGCCGGCGAACTCGACCAGCAGCAGCGCCTCCGGCGCGCCCTTGACGAAGCGCGGGATGGCCTCGCGGAACAGCGGGATCTCGCGGGCCAGGTCGATCATCTCGCGGCCGACCAGCTCGACCGCGCTCGGCCCGAGCGCGACCAGGGCCGGCGTCGCGGCCATGGCGTCGTGGAAGCTCTGGAAGTGGCAGACGCCGAGCACGCGGTGGCTCGGCAAGGGCGAGAGCTTGAGGTGCAGCCGGCGGAACAGCGCCAGCGTGCCCTCCGAGCCGACCAGCAGGTGGGCCAGGTTGGCGGGTGCGCCGGGCGGCCTGTGGTCGCCGCTGCCCGGCGGCTTGGCCGGCAGCAGGGCATCGAGGTTGTAGCCGCCGACCCGGCGCGGGACCTTCGGGAAGCGCGCCTCGATCTCGGCCGCCTCGCGCCGGGCGATGCCGAGCAGGCGGCGGACGAGATCGCGCTCGGCCGAGGGCGTGTTGCGGCGCATCAGCGCCTCGTCCAGCGGGCCGAAGGCAATCTCCGTGCCGTCGGGCAGTAGGGCCTCGATGGCGATGACGTTGTCGCGCATCTGGCCGTAGCGGATCGAGCGCGAGCCGGAGGAGTTGTTGCCGGCCATGCCGCCGAGCGTCGCCCGGCTCGAGGTCGAGACGTCGACCGGGAACCAGAGGCCATGGGGCCGCAGGGCCGCGTTCAACTGGTCGAGCACGATGCCGGGCTGGACCTCGGCGGTGGCCGCCTCGGCGTCGAGCGCGATCAGGCCGTCGAGATGCTTGCTTGTGTCGATGACCAGCGAGGCGCCGACCGTCTGGCCGCACTGCGAGGTGCCGGCGCCGCGCGGCAGGACGCTGACCCCGGCCTCGGCGGCGATCTCGAGGCTGCGCATCAGGTCGGCTTCGCTCTTCGGCACCACCACGCCGAGCGGCTCGATCTGATAGATCGAGGCGTCCGTGCTGTAGCGCCCGCGGCTCCAGGCGTCGAACAGCACCTCGCCCTCGATCACCCGGCGCAGGCGCGCCTCGAGCGCGGCCCGATCGGCGGCGGAGTCCATCGGTAGGGGGGCGGCGGTCATCGCCGGGAGCATAGAGCCGTTCCCGGGCCGGATGCATCCCGACTTTGGCGGCCGGGCATTCCTCCAGGTTGCTAGCGCGTTTTCCGCTGACGCGGAATCACGGCACCGGCCCGCTCCCCCTCCCGGCCACCCACGGCAGTATCCTATTGGGTGGCCGGGAGGGGGAGCG
>JANQLT010000194.1 GCA_028280455.1 Kiloniellales bacterium | reverse complement strand
AAACCGAGATTCACTGTCGCCGTCTCGCCATTGAAGATCCATGCCAGAAACCCTCCATCCAGCGTGAATCTTCTCACCTACTACAATAGGCCCGAGCCGATACAGAACTCTTGACGCCCTTTGTGACTCAGTAGGACTAGCGCCGGCCGCCCGCCGTCAGCCGGCCGCCTTGACCATCGTGCGCGGCGGGATCGTCGCGAGCTCGTCGAGACAGTCGATGACCTGCTTGGAGGCATCGGCGACCTGGGCGATCTCCTTGACCGCGCCGCCGGTATCGCCGCCGCGGTGCAAGCGCGCGGCTTCGATGCCGTGGCGGTGCACCAGCCGGTGCGGCTCCTCCAGGCGGGCGAAGGCGGGGTGTGACCGGTAGGGCGCCGCGTCGTCGCTGTAGTACCACTTGCCGAGCCGGCAGCTCTTGTGGTCGGCGAGCTCGTCGGGGTTGAGGGCTTCCAGCCCGACCATCATGTCGGCGAGCCGCTTCTTCCAGATGACGTGGTCGGATTTCGCCACCTTGACGATCTTGTGCGGGACGTCGTGCTCCAGCAGCCTCTGAAGCTGGCTGCTGATTAGCTGCTCGACCATCTTCATGGTCGCGGCCGACTCGCGGATCTGTCCGACGTTGGCGCTGGACGACTTCGCCATGCCGGCGACGCCGCTGCCGACTTCGCTGGAGGCCTGGCTCTGCTCCTTCAGGATGCTCGTGATCTCGTCCATCCTGCCGTCCAGCTCGTGAACCTGGCCGCCGATCTCGTCCATCTGGGTGCTGACCTGCTGCATCACGCCCGAGCCCGACTCCACGGCGCTTCGCGCGTTCTGCATCGCCTTGACGATGTCCCTCATCTCCGTGATCAGCCCTTCGATGCGGCCGCGAATCTCGTCGGTCGCCTGGGAAGTCTGGTTCGACAGGCTCTTGACCTCGTTGGCGACGACCGCGAAGCCCTTGCCGGCCTCGCCGGCGCGGGCCGCCTCGATGGTCGCGTTGAGGGCCAGCAGGTTGGTCTGGGAGGCGATCTCCTCGATGGTCTGGACGATGTCGCCGATCTTCTCCGAGGCCGCGGACAGCTCCTCGACCTTCTCGGCCGAGTCGGTCACGGCCTGGGCGATCTGCTCCATCTGCCCGACGGCGTCGCCGACCACGCGCGCGCCCTCTCCCGCGGTGCCGGCCGCGCGCTGCGAGGTGTCGGCCGCCTGCTGGGTCGTGGCGCTGATCGTCTTGATGCTGGCCACCATCTCCTCCACCGCCGCGGAGACGGTCTGGGCGACATGCTCGACGTCTTGCAGGGAGCGCATCATGTCCGCGTTCGAGATCGCCGACTCGTTGACCGCGACCGACAGGGCGATGGTCTCGTCGATCATCGCCTTCGAGAACTCCTGCGCCGAGCGCGTGTCTTGGGTCTCGTTGGCGGCATGCACGTAGGCGCTGAGGGCGATGTTCATGTCGAGCAGCAGGATCGAGAGGATCGCCGAGGTCGTGTCCTTGCTGTTGAAGAAGCCGCCGGCCTTCTGGTTGACCAGGACCGCCAGCTCGCTGATCGCGAAGGTATAGCCGGCGATGTACCAGGACGGCGTCACGCCGAGCTTCTCGTGGACCTTGCCGATCTTGACGCCCGTCTCGACCGCCTGCTCGGTCATGCCTTCGGAGAAGAGGGCGAGCCAGTGCTTGAGCTGGGCGGCCTTGGCCCGCTCCACGGCCGTCTTGTCCGGGAAGAAGGCGTCGCCGCCGGGCAGGGCGGTGAAGAAGTCGTAGAAGCGGTTCAGGATATCGGGCCCGTGTGTCTCGACCACCGGCCGAAGCGCGCGGAGCTTTCCCATGGTCGAGTTGTCGATGCGGAAGGCCCGCAGCTGCGTTTGAAGGTCCATTCTTGCTCTCCTGCCGTTTTGCAGAGCCGGCGTTTCAGGCAGAAAACTCTTGTCGGGGTCTAGTCTTGGCGGAGCGGAATCTAGGCATTCGACATATGCCTAAAGTAGAGGCCGTTAACGAAGCCTTATCGCCGTCATGTAAAGCGCCGGCGGGCGCGAAGCCCGCCACCCGGTGGTTGGGCCTTGGCAAGGCGCGGGCCGGCGGCTAAGCCCTGCGGCCATGACCGACGATCTGGACCTCTCGCCGGAGACGCTGGCCGCCCAGGGGCTCTTCGAGGGCGACGCGGCGACCGGCGCCCTGGTCCCGCCGCTGCACGTCTCGACCACCTTCGAGCGGCGGCCGGACTACGCGCTGGTCAACCCGGCACACGGCTATGCCCGCGACGAGGCGCCGGCCTATCTGGCGCCCGAGGCCTTGCTGGCCAAGCTCGAGGGTGCCGCGGCGGCGCGGCTCTTCGCCTCGGGCACGGCGGCGGCCATGGCCGTCGTCCAGGCCCTGGCGCCGGGCGACCGGATCGTCGCGCCCCGGGTGATGTATTGGGGCCTGCGGGCGCGGATCGGCGACTTCGCCGAGCGCTGGGGCCTCGACTTCGTGCTCTTCGACCAGCGCGACCCGGAGGCGCTGGCCGCCGCGGTGGCCGGCGGCCCGACCAAGCTGGTCTGGATCGAGACGCCCTGCAACCCGACCTGGGACGTGATCGACATCGCCGCCGCGGCCGAGATCGCCCACGCCAGGGGCGCGCTGCTGGCGGTCGACAGCACGGTGGTGACGCCGGTCCTCGGCCGGCCGATCGAGCAGGGCGCCGACCTGGTCATGCACTCCGCCACCAAGTACCTCAACGGCCACAGCGACGCGGTCGCCGGCGCCTTGGCGACGGCCCGCGAAGACGAGCTCTGGCAGCGCATCCACGAGAACCGCGCGGGGACCGGCGGCATCCTTGGGCCCTTCGAGGCCTGGCTGCTGCACCGGGGCATGCGGACGCTGTTCGTCCGCGTCCGCCGGGCCAGCGAGACGGCGCTGGCCATCGCCCGCCGCTTCGAGGGCGACGGCCGCCTGACCGGCGTGCTCTACCCGGGCCTGCCGAGCCACCCGGGGCACGCCATCGCCGCCCGGCAGATGGCCGGCGGCTTCGGCGGCATGCTCTCCCTGCGGGTCGCCGGCGGCGCCGAGGCGGCCCTGGCGGCGATCGCCCGCTGCCGGGTCTTCAAGCGCGCCACCTCGCTCGGCGGGACCGAGAGCCTGATCGAGCATCGCGCCTCCATCGAGGGCCCGGCGAGCCCGGTGCCGGAGGACCTGCTGCGGCTTTCGGTCGGGCTGGAGGCGCCCGAGGACCTGATCGCCGATCTCGACGCCGCGCTCGGCAATTGAGCCGTCGCTGACGCCTTTGGGAACGTCCCGTCCATGACCATCGACCTCTACACCTGGAAGACGCCGAACGGCCGCAAGGTCTCGATCATGCTCGAGGAGCTCGCGCTGCCCTACGCGGTGCACGAGGTGAACATCGGCCAGGGCGAGCAGCACGAGCCGGCCTTCCTGGCGATCAGCCCGAACAACAAGATCCCGGCCATCGTCGATCCCGACGGCCCGGCCGGGGAGCCCTTCTCGCTGTTCGAGACCGGGGCGATCCTGATCTACCTGGCCGAGAAGACGGGCCGCCTGCTGCCGACGGCGGCGCGCGAGCGCAGCGTCGCGATGCAATGGCTGATGTGGCAGATGGGCGGCTTCGGGCCGATGCTCGGCCAGGCGCACCACTTCCTGCACTTCAACCCGGGCAAGGCGCCCTACGCCGAGGAGCGCTATCACAACGAGAGCCGGCGGCTCTACGACGTGCTCGACCGGCGACTGGGCGAGGCCGAGCACCTGGCCGGCGCCGACTACGGCATCGCCGACATCGCGACCTTTCCCTGGGCCGCCCGCCACGCGTGGCACCGGGTCGAGCTGGCCGACTATCCCAACGTCAAGCGCTGGTACGACGCGCTCGCCGCGCGGCCGGCGGTGCAGCGCGGCATGGTGGTGCCGGCGGCCGGCTAGGGCGTTTTCCGCTCACGCGGATTCACGGCGTCGGCCCGCTCCCCCTCCCGGCCCCCCACGGCAGTATCCTATTGGGGGGCCGGGAGGGGGGGGGGGCCGGTGGCGGCCGAT
>JANQLT010000163.1 GCA_028280455.1 Kiloniellales bacterium | reverse complement strand
CGTCGGCGATCGCCGCGCAGGTTTCTGCCGATCTCGAAAAGGCGTAGGCCGCCAGGCCTTGCGGGACGGCATTCGCCCGCCGCACCACATCGTCGAAGTCGCTGAAGCGGACAACAGGCGTCACCGGACCGAAGACCTCTTCGGCCATGACATCCGCTTCGTCCTCGACATCTGTCAGAACAGTCGGCTCGAAGAAGAAGCCGCGATTTCCGACCCGCTTCCCCCCGCACAGGACCTTCGCGCCGCGATCCCTGGCGTCAGCGACTAAACGCTCCATCGCATCAAGCCGTCGCGCATTCGCAAGGGCGCCGATCTCTATGCCGTCCTCGAGGCCGGGCCCGACCCGGAGGCTGCGGGAGATGTCGCTGTATCTCTGAACGAAGCGATCGTGGACCGCTTCATGGACGAAGAACCGGCTCGGGGAGATGCAGACCTGCCCTGCATTCCTATACTTGCCGACAGCCGCCAGCTCTGCGGATCGCTCCGCATCGGCGTCAGAGAACACGATGAGAGGCGCGTTGCCCCCGAGCTCGAGCGTGCACTTCTTTACGCCATCGGCGGCCAGCCGCGCCAAGTGCTTGCCGACGGGGATCGACCCCGTGAAGGACACCTTGCGGATCACGGGCGAGGCGATGAGATGCTCCGAGACCTCCGCCGGCACACCAAATACGACATTCAGCACGCCCGGGGGCAGGCCCGACTCCTCCAAGGCTCGGGCAATTGCGATAGCCGTCGCCGGCGTCTCTTCCGACGGCTTGATGATGCACGAGCAGCCAGCCGCCAAGGCACCTGCGATCTTTCTCGCCGCTAGGGTCGCCGGGAAGTTCCAGGGCGAGAGCGCCAGGGACGGTCCGACCGGCTCGCTGAGCACCATCTGGCGGAGACCTTGCGCGCGAGCGGGCACGACCCGGCCATAGGCTCGCTTGCCTTCCTCCGCGTACCACTCGATCACATCTGCCGCAAAGAGGGTCTCGGCTCGCGCCTCCTGCAGGGGCTTGCCCTGCTCCAGGGTCAGCGCACGCGCGATGTTCTCGAGCCGATCCCGCATCAACTGCGCGGCATTCTTCAGCACTTTGCCGCGGTCCACGGCCGGCACCCGTCGCCACAGATCAAAGGCCGTCCGCGCGGATTCCAGCGCTCGGTCGAGGTCGTCCTTCGATGCGTGCGGCACCGAGCCTATCTCGCTCTCGGTCGCCGGATCGATGACGGGCTCGGACTTGCCATCACTGCCCTTGCACCACCGGCCGTCGATATGGAGCGATAACTCAGGATACATGGCCTTGCCTCTTGCTCGCCGGGCATGCGTCTCGAGAGAAGGAAACTGCCCGCTCACTGTTCTCGCCAGCTCTGCGACTACCCATCCGGATAGCTGTTCTGAACGATGTTCTTGATCTGCCCGCGCTGATTCACCTCCAGACCGAACTTGGCGTAGTAGAACTCACGCGGCGCCAATTCGTCGCCGATCCTCTCCATGTGCCCGCGCATGAGGAAATCGCATTCCTCGCGCAGGGATCGCCGACTGGGATCGTCGATCAAGTTCTCGAGCTGATAGGGATCATCGACGTTGTCGTAGAGCAGCCACGGCCCCTCAAGAGTCCTGACGTAGGTGTGTCGGGAGGTCCGCACGCCGCGGTACTCCATGCGACGGCCTTGAAAGGTCGGATAGATGTCCTCTCCTCTCGGATCGATGACCGTCGAGGGGCAGGGGTTCATAAGAAGCACGGAGGACGGCGGGTCCGCTCTTCGTCCTCCGATACAGGGCGACAGGTCGACGCCCTCGACCGAGTCCGGCACCCGAATGCCGGCAAGTCCGAGCAAGGTCGGCATGATGTCGACGACGCTGATCGGAAACTGAAACCGACTGCCCGCCGCAATCGCAGGCGGATAGCTCACGACAAAGGGGACTCTTATCGACTCCTCCCACGGCCACTGCTTCTTGTAGACGCCGTGGGATCCGTGCATGTCCCCGTGATCCGACGTGAAGACCAGTATGGTGCGGTCGAAGAGCCCGAGATCGTCGATCGTCTTGATGATCCGACCCAGCAACGTGTCGAGGAAGCTCGTCTGCGCGTAGTAGCCCCACAAGTCCTCGCGGGGCATGTCGGGACAGTTCGGCCGCGGCGTCAGAGCCTCCGGCTCGTACATGTCCAGATAGCTCTGCGGCACCATCCGGTATGGATTGTGGGGTGGCCCCCATGAAAGGAAGAGGCAGAAGGGATCTCCTCGCTCGCTATCGTTGAGAAACTCGATCGCTCGATCAGTTTGCGCTTCCGCATCGAATCCGGTCCACACCTTTGGCTGATCGAGGTCGTCGAAATACTTCGAGCGGCGGTAGTTGTGCTCGAAGTTGGCGGCCGCCCAGAGGTCGAAGCCTTGGCGCCGTTCCTTGGGAACCGGCGCGAGGCGATCGGGCCCGTCCAAGTGCCACTTGCCGATGTAGGCCGTTCTGTAACCCTCGCCCTTCAGCGTCTTCCCGATCGTGTTGCTTTCGGCGGACAGGGGTATGTCGTTCAACACGAGACCCGTGGAGACTGCGGACCGTCCGGTCAGAAGCGACCCTCGATAGGGGCCGCAAATCGGTGTCGCGGAAACGGCCGTCGTAAAGACCGCCCCCCTCTTTGCCAGAGCATCGATGTTGGGCGTGATGACGGCTTCCTCGCCAACGAAGCCAAGCGACGAGGCGCGCAGTTGATCGGCGAAGACGAACACGATGTTTGGCTTCATCGATGGAGAACTCCAGCCGTCAACTCGGATGTACAGGTCCGGGGCGGTTTGCCGGCTCTTGTGTCGCGGCGACGGGCTAGGGAGATGGGACCGGAAAGGAGCCCATCCCCGCTCGCATTTCCGCCGTTTACTGGCTGCTCTCTTTGAGAGCTTCTTTGGCCCATCTATCCGTCACGCCGACGCCGTAGTCGGGTAGGACGTTCGAGATCTTGTTCTGGTCCTTCAGGAACTCGGCCGTCAGCTTGAGCCAACGCGCGACACGACCGCCGTCAGAGCCGCCGATCCACTCCGGTGTCACGGCTTCGGTCAACGAAGGGAACACGAAGGTCTCGAGGATCCGCGGGACATCGGCGGGCTTGACGCCCATAAGGCTTTCCAGGCATCCAGCGTGCTCCGAGTCGGCGGCCCAGGATGACGGGTTTTGACGGTAGTCGGCGTCCATCTTCGCCACTTTGGAGACGAAGGCCGCCATGAACTCCGGGTGCTCTTTCGCCCAGTCCTTTCGGACAACGAAGAGATTGAGGATCGCCTCGCCCCAGTCGGCGAGCTGGCCCGAGTCGACAACGACTTTTCCGCCTTGGTCCTTCAGCTTCGCCAGAACCGGATCCCATACGTAGGAACCGTCGATGTCGCCGCGGGTCCACGCGGCGGCGATCTGCGGTGGCGTCATGCCGACGATCTTGGCTTCCTCCGGGGCAATGCCGAAGCTCTTCAAGGCAAAGAGCAAGTGATAGTGGCTCGTCGAGCCGAAGGGGGTTGCCAAGGTCTTGCCTCGCAGGTCCTGCGGTCCCGTGATACCGGCCTCCGGCCGAGCGATCAGAGCTTCGCCGGTGGCGATGAACGACACGACCCAAAAGACGTCGATCTCCAGGCCCTGGCTGATCGCCGCCGCGGCTGGCGTAGACCCGAGAAACGATATTGGGACCTCTCCGGAAGCCAAAGCCGCTATCACGGACGGACCGGACTCGAACTTGCGCCAATCCACTTCGTAGCCCGTCGCATCGGAGAAGGAGTCGCCGCAGATCGCCGCCTCGTAGGGCGAAACGGTGGGTATCCAGCCGACGATCACCTTCTCTCCCGCCGATGCTTGGACTCCGGAAAGCAGAACGGCTCCAACAACGCATACCAGCGCCAGCAACAGCCTCGTCATCTCGTTCCTCCCCTTGAGCTTATTTTCCGGGCCGCTCTGGCGAGCCCCGGTAACACGCGGCCCACTGAACACGGCTCTTCGGCGGGACCCGCCCGGCTCCAGACCGCGAGCGAGCGGCATTCCAAAGGACGTCGATCGCCATCTCTTTCATCTTAAGATCTATAATATCGTATCTTTAGATGTTTTGGTTTGCAAGCGGCGATTCGGCCTGAGCACGATCCCAAGCGCCCCGACGATCCGGGCCTCGGCCAGACGGTTCGGCCGAGCGACCCGATGTCGGCCGTGCGTAGGGCCGGCTCGACGGCAGGAAGGATCACCTGGCACCACCGAAAAGGAGGCGCGCTCGTGCCCGGCGGCGGTTCGGACCGTGTCGTCGACCTCCGACGCGACGGCCGAGGGCCGAGCTCTAAACGGCCTCGGGCGCCTTACCGGAGAGGCCAATCCCGATGGTCGGCCACGGCGCCCACGCCTGTTACGAGAAAGTGAGCTGCCGATAGCTGCGGGCCGAGACCACCTTCATCGTATCGATGACCCGTCCCGTCTCGATCCATATGGGTCGGAAGTCCTGCCAGAACGCTCGCTGCGCCGACAGCGGATCTTGGTCGGTCTCATAAAGCGCGAGATAGGCGCCACGCCCAGGCTCGGGTGAGATGTTCTCGAAGCGATAAGCCGTGTGATAGAGGCCGGTCCCCAACATGTCGGGGACATGGGTGCCGTTGTACCAACGGTTATAGTTTTCCAGCTTGCTCGGGTCCGTGCACAGGGCCTCGATTGCGAGGAGGCCCGACACGGCCGCCCCTCTCGACCCGGAGGAACGGAAATCCGGCCCGACACGGCGCCAGGTAGCGGCGTCGGCTATTTGCACCGCAGGCTGACCTTGCTCCTGTCCGCGATGCTCGACCCGCTGCGCCTCAAACGCTAGCGCAGCAGCTTCGAGATCGTCTTCTTCCAGTTCGTAGATTGAAAGATATTCCGGCGCATTCTCGTCGGCCTCGGCCACGCGGTAGCGAAAGCCGCGACTCGCCAGCCGAGAGCGCGCAATCCACGGCTCGAGATCGTCCGGAGCCCGAGCCCCGAAGCCCTCGCGCTTCATGTCGATCTTCTCGGGCTCACCGCGTTTCGCGTAGTCGAACCGCTCGAGCCGGACGCCCTTCGAGTATCGGCCAAGCATCGTTCAAACCTTGCTGTCCTTTGCTGGATCCATGTCGGCTTGCGCCCCGACACAGCGAGCGGCGAGGCTGCTGCTAGATCTCTTCGCTCAGCTCTTTGAGGCTGGCGTCGACCTCCCGAACGATGTGGTCTACCTCGTCCTTTGAGATCACCAAGGGCGGCAGGATCGGTATGACATTGCTGACACGCGTCATAAGTCCATGTCTCCTGAACACCGCCGTCAGCCTCTCAGGCACTTTCGCCTCAGGTGGGAAAGGCTCTTTGCTATCCCGGTCCTTGACCAGCTCGACGCCACAGAAGAGGCCGAATCCCCCTCTGATATCGCCAACGATCGAGTGCTTGTTGAGCACCTCCAGTTGCTCGAACAGGTACCGTCCCATCCGCTCGGAGTGCTCGACCAGAGACTCGTTCTCGATGATCGCGAGGTTGGCCAGGGCCGCGGCGCAGGCTATTGGGTGCCCCCCGTAGGTGATCAGGTGGCGAAAGGTCTCTTTCTCGGCTCCGAGGAAGGTGTCCGCCACCTCCTTTCGAGCGATCGTCGCCGCGACAGGCAGGTAGCCGCTGCTCAGGGCTTTGGCGACGCTGGTGATGTCCGGCTGCAGGTCCCAGTGCTCACTGGCGAACCATTTACCCGTGCGACCAAAGCCCGTGACCACCTCATCGAGGATCAGCAAAACGCCATACTTGTCGCAGATTGATCTGATGGCCGGCCAGTAGTCCGGGTGCGGGATCGTGACTCCTGCTGCGACGGACATGGGCTCGCCGATGAAAGCCGCAACGGTTTCCGGACCCTCGAACTGAATGACACGCTCGACTTCCCGCGCACACTCGAGGTTGCAGGTCGGTGATTCCTTGCAGTAACCGCAACGATAGCTGTGCGGCTGCGACACGTGCACGCTGCCTGGCTGCAGCGGACCGTAGTCCTGATGTGCAGCGACGCCGCCGCCGCCGAGAGTCATCGTGGCATGCGTGGTGCCGTGATAGGAACCTCTGCGGCTCACGACCTTGTAGCGCCCGGCATCGCCTCTGATGCGATGGTACTTCTTCGCCATCTTGACGGCGGTCTCGTTGGCCTCGGACCCGCCGCTTGCCAGGAAAACTCTCGAGCCTTTGTCAGGGGCCAGGCTGGCAAGCTTCGCGGACAGTTCGATCGTCTTCCGACTCGTAGCACCCCAAGGGTTGTAGGTGATCCCCTGCATCGCCTGATAGACGGCCTCGGCGATCTCTTTGCGTCCGTAGCCGATCGCTTTGAGCCACATGCCGGACATCATGTCGAAGACCTTGGCGCCTCTGCTGTCCGTGAGCCAGCACCCCTCGCCCTCCACGAAAATGGTCAAGTCGTCAGGATCTTCGATGAACTGGTTCATCTGACTGAATGGCAGCCACAGGTGATCGAGCGCCGACTCTTGGAGCGCCTCCATCTCCTCGTCCCGATTGACAATTGACATCGCGACCACCTCTCCCGTTGTGCTTTTGAATGTTGATTGGCCATGAAAGAACCCATCTTATATATGATAGATTTATAAAGTCCAGAGGGCGATGCCGCTGACCGTCGCAGCGGGTGGATTTCGGGACAGCGCTCGAAACCGCTGAATGGCATGTCGCCGAGGTGGATGTCACGGTACAGCTCAACATTGCAGGCATCGCCGGTCCGGAGGCCTGAACATGGGGCCCGGCACCTTCAGAGCTTCGCCGCCCATCGCCAACAAGGGCACCTGAGGCAATCAGTTCAGCCTCCGCGGTAGCCGACTGGAAGCGACAGGCCCCAACACCGGTCCGTGAGCTTCGAACACGTCTCCAGGGCCTTTAACCAGGAGCTCAACCGCTCACGCACCACGACATATGAGATCCACGTCGAAAGCACAGTGTCAGGAACCGGAGCTGATTGATTTCAAGCTGAGGAAGCTCCCGGACTTCCCGCTCCAGATCCCGGACTCGCGCCTGCTCCGAGCAGGTCGGTCCGGGTCTCAGACCCTCATTGCGTTCCGCCCGCCGCACCGAACTGCGCAAGGTCTTCGCCGAGCAGCCGATCTTGCCCGAAATCGAGACCATTGCCTCCCATTGCAAGCCGTACTCGCCCGCATGATCCGGCACGAGCCGCACGGCTCGCGCGCGCACCTCTGGCGAATTCCGCCCCCACGGTTCCCGGGTGTCCATAGCTCCATCCTCTCAAGAGTTGGAGCCTCCGGTAAGCTCGGGGCGGTTCAGAGCCTTTCCGTCTTGATGTTGGTAGATCTTCTTGGCTCTCTTGGTGCACAGGAAGTGCACGCGAAGTCTTCTAACCAATTACAATATAAGATCTAATCATCCAATCCATTATGGGACGACGGACAGTCGGACCCTGCCGGGGCGCCGGTGGCTGTCGCTGCAACTCATGGACGCAATCTATCAAGCACACCCAGAACCCGCCAGGACCTCTACAGCGACGTGATCCAGCTTCTCCGTGCAAGAAGATCTACCAACGTCCAGTTAAACTGAGCGCTTCACATGTGGAAAATGGAGGCCCAGTGATCGCAAACGATGGTGGACAACTCACATGTCGAGTGGTCGGACTATTCGCTCGACTCGAATGCGAAGCAGTATCGAGAAGAGATCGGAAGGTCGGGATCGCCTCTCGGGTCGCTTGGCCACGCAACCCATGGAGGGGGATTTCTTCGACATGGGCTGCAGCGCGGACATGGATGGCACCTTGAAGGCGACATGAGCCATCGGACGCTCCCTCCGTGTAGCTCTGGCGAAAGTTCAAGACCTCGTCGCTTATCAAGAGGACCCCAAATCGTCGGGCGACCTCGCGGATTGCTTCGATGTCCGCCGTCAGCGCCTGAGAGCCAGATTTTGGACATTGAACAAGGGAGAATTCCCGGCTCATCGCAAGCACCAAGAAGTGAAGACGAGACAGAGATCCGCTCAATCGAAGGAGCCGGCGGAGAAGATCATCTAGGAGATCCGCCGGATGACGCGCAAGCAGCAATCAGCAAAGAGAACATCCGATCGTCCTTGCCGGCCTAAGCGGCGAGGACAGCATCGTCAGGCTGTGCTGGCAGAAGGGATCGACCAGAGCCTCTATTTTGCTGATTGGCGGCATGCCGCTCAGACCGCGCAACCGAAGCTTGGTCCTTCAGTCAACCTCGTTCAGCATGCTGTGATGGGGCAGTGCTGCACACACGATGCGAGCATAATCTCCACAAATGTCCGGCTATTATGATAATGTAATGAGAAGGCATCACTTCAAGAATGGCTTTCGTTTACGAGAGGTTATGAGGCGGGGCGAGTTGTGAACCGCTCAGATCTGCAAGCGAGGACCATCTTTGTAAGTTCGAGATTTGGAGTCATACAATGCTGCAATCGTCGGATTCACCAGTACCTCTATATTATCAGGTGTACGTTACGATAAGGCAGAGAATCCTGGATGGTCTGTACTTGCCTTCGGAAGCGATGCCGACGGAGCAGGAACTCGTCGATCAATTCAACGTGTCACGAATAACAGTACGCCGTGCAATGGATGAGTTGCAGGCTGAGGGGTTGATTCAGCGCAAGAGAGGGCGAGGTACATTCGTCGTCCCCAAAAAGTTTGCGTCGCGGCTGCACACAAACATCAGCGGCTTGCTTGAGAACTTGGTCATCATGGGCCTGAAAACGAAGGTCGACCTGATCGAGTTTGGCTACGCACCCGCCACTCCCGACGTTCGCGAGCAGCTTGAATTGCCTAAAAACGCCATTGTGCAGCGATCAGTCCGCGTGCGATCCTACAAAAACGAGCCCCTGTCACATCTTGTCGCCTATTTGCCTGAGGACATCGGCCGGTCGTTCGAGGAAGCCGATTTGAAGTCGCAACCACTATTGGGGCTCCTGGAGCGCGCCGGAGTGAAGGTCGATAGTGCCGACCAGACTATCAGTGCACGCGTTGCGGATTCGGATGTAGCCACTCTCCTCCATGTGCCTGTCGGCACGGCTCTAATTTTCATAACTAGGGTGGTCCGGGATGATCAGGGCCGCCCAGTCGAATTGATCCGCGGTCTCTATCGCCCGGATCGATACGAGTACGGGATGAAAGTCGTTCGCGTTACGCAGAACGATGCGCGCGTCTGGTGTCCGTCCTCGTGATCGCAAACTGCCCTTTTCCTGCACAGTGAAACAAGTCACCACTATCGAAGTCTGGTATAGGCGAGAGAGGTATCAGCGCCCTGTCCATAGACCTTCTTCAAACGCAATCACATCGGCAATCCACTTGCCGATAACTGCGAAGAGCTGTCGGCCGATCTCCGCAGTGGCTTCGGCCGGTGCGCCGACGATACCTTCGAACGCATCATCGAATGCGTCCGGCGGTAGTTTGTACCGCCCGATGCCACCTCCAAGATAAGGCAAGGCATCTCGGTCCAAATTTGATGCGGGGATCTTGGGGTGGTAGGCACGAGATGCTTTCAGATCGACAAGTTCTGGCAAGATTGCAAGTATTCGTGCGGTCTCTCCGGCACCTCCGTGACCTTGCGGGGTCTGAAATGAAATCTGGTTTTGATAAAGCTCCGTGATCACCACCATCCAGTTGACCGTGGTGACAACCGCGTCGGTTTCCTCCGAAAGCTCCTTCGCCGCGATCTGGGCAGGCGCATCGCTTTCCGCATTTCCGATGACGATATAGAGCCGCCGAAAGCCATGTCGGATAAGCTCCGCACACACCTCGCGCAACAGCTGCTGCATCGTCTTATTCGAGATCGCTATTGTGCCTGGGAAGTCGACTGGCGCCTCGCATTGGAACTGCCGTGGACCGAACGGTATTGACGGTCCCAGCAGAGCAGCAATCCCACGCGTGTCGAGAAACTTAATGGCACTGCGCGCCAGTTCCTCAACTTGATAGGTATCTGTCCCCAGCGGTAAGTGACTCCCATGCTGCTCGGTAGCGCCGAGACATATTATGACGGGCGTATCCGCAGCGACCGCCTCGGCGATTTGCGTGCTCCTAAGGCGATAGTAGTCATCTGACATGCTGGGCTCCTAGGCTTTTGGCTGCTCAGGTCACATTGGCGAAGCGGGCTAGACGACGCTCCATCAAACGCCCCCAGCCGATAACCAGTTGGCAAAGCGCGAAATAGAGCACGCCGACGAAGATGTAGCCCTCAAGAAAAAACCCGAGCCATTCGGAATCGCTGAGCGAAAACCGCAGCGCACCGAACAACTCTGTCACACCGATGATCGAAATGAGACTGGAGTCCTTCGTAAAGGCGACCAGATTGGTTGTGATGGTTGGCCAGGCCGTCGTCATAGCCTGTGGCAGGCGGATGAACAGGGTGATCTGCCATCGCTTCAGACCGAGTGAGCGTGCGCCGTCGACCTGCCCGTACCCAACAGCGACGAGACCACCGCGTACGGCTTCGCAGAAATAGCATGCAGCAAAGATCACGAAGGTCGTCCAGCCACGGACCAACTTTGAAGGTGTAAACTCTTGACCCAGGAAATGGGGGAAGACCACTGCGGCGAAGAACAGGATCGCGACGAGCGGGATCGCTCGACATGCGTCTACGAAAAAGCCAACCGTCATTCTCGTAAATGAGGAATCCGATGTGCGCGCCACGGCCATTAGCGTTCCCAAGGCAAGAGCAATGGGCAGTCCGTCTAGCATTAGGCTGATCGTCAGGAACAGGCCGCTCCAGCGTCCTGACAGTTCGGAAAGACCGATCAGCCCAGGCGCAACAACGACCGCAGTCGTCAGGATCTGGATGACAATTATTGGGACCAGTACCCGGTTGCCCCATACCGGCAGGGCAAACAGGAGCGCGACTTTGACGAGCGAAAGCACGACAAACAGGGTTTGCGGTGCTCCGACTTGCGAAACCAGAAACCCATGCACCAAGAAAGGCAGCTTCTCCAGAACGAAAGCCCAACAGGCGCCACTGCTAGCACGGCACTCGGCGGCCGTTCCGATGACTTGCGCGTCGATGAATAGCCATCTAATCGTGGGTAGGATCGCAATGATCACTAAGACCCAGAGCAGCGCTGAAACGGCCCGACTGACCGTAAAAACGGGAGCCCGGACGATTGGCGGAGCACTATCAACCATAGCGCTTTAGCAAGCGCTGATGAAACAACGTGAGACCGGTGTTCACAGAGTAGTTTACAATGAAAAAGGCAATGCAAACGATCGCCATCATCTCGAACGCTCGGCCCGTTATCGTAATGATGCTATTGCTGATCATCATCAAATCGCTGTAGCCGATCGCGATTCCGAGTGATGTATTCTTGTACACACCGGCGAAAACACTTGTGGCCGGCGGGATGGAGGCCACGAGCGCTTGCGGAAGAATAACGAGGAAAAACGTCCTGATCGGCTTCAGACCCAGGGCGCGGGCCGCATCCCACTGGCCGTTTGGAACAGCCAAAATGGCGCCACGGAGAATCTCGGATAAGAAGGCCGCTGCGTAAACCGACAACCCAAGTACAAGGGCCGACATCTCGATAGAGATGCGAAACCCACCGTCAACTCGAAATCCAGCGAGCGCAGGGCATTCGATGCCCGAAATGGTCAGCATCGGCAAGTAGAGACCGCGGTTGGTAAGAAGCAAGCAGTCCATCACCGGCGTCGCGCTACTCGGCGGTGGCAGCGCGAGCAGGGAAAAATAGAGCGCCACGATCTGCAATAGCAGAGGCACTCCACGAATGATGTCGACGAACGCTCTGGTCATTTCGACCAGGGGCGATTGACCCGTCAGCCGGAGTAGTGTGAGGCCCGCGGCAAATACACAGGCAAGAACCGAAGCAAACGACCCGACAACCACGACATTCAAAATGCCCGCGGCAATCGCGCGGGCATTTGCATCAGTGCTCGAGAACCGGATCAGCGTGTCGCTGACTTCGAAGTTCGCCTGCGCCACGAGGAAATCAAGCGCCAGGACGCCATCGAAGAGGAGCCACATCATCGCCGCCACCGAGGCCAGCACTACAACAAAGACGGTGGCGGCTTTCCCAGTACTAAACCATTGGCCTGTTCCTCTCGATTGCCCGGTCATGGACAGTCTCTGCTCGGCCACTCCGCGATGTTGTCAGCGGAACGGAGGTGAAATCATCAAACCGCCATCCTTCCATAGCGCGTTCAATCCGCGTTTCAAACCCAGCGGCGTATTGGGACCCACATTGCGGTCATAAATCTCGCCGTAGTTGCCGACCTTTTCTGCGACGTCCGCGAGCCACCCGGTGCGGAGGCCAATCCCTTTGCCCAGCTCGCCTTCGAGCCCCAGCATTCGCCTCACCTCTGGTTTCGTCGCAGTCTTGCGCAACTCAGCCGCATTCGCCTGTGTGATTCCTTCCTCTTCCAAGGCGACGAGTCCCCATAGTACGACTTTAACGAGATCCCGCCATTCGTCGTCGCCATGTTTCACGATCGGTCCGACAATCTCTTTAGAGATCAGCTCTTCCATGATCAGATGGTCGCCAGGCGCTTGGAACACGCTGCGCCGCGATGCAAGAATGGGCGGTTCGGTCGTCACCGCATCGCACCGGCCTTGTTCATAGGCCTGATACATAAGATCTTGGTCTTCAAACACCGCTGGTGTGTAAGTGAAGCCCTTCTCACGAAAATAGTCATTCAGCGTTGCTTGCGTGCCGGTCCCGCCGAGGACGCAAATGGTAGCACCATTGAGTTGTTGCGGCTTTGTGACATTCAGCGCCTTCGGCACCATGAATGTCTGGCCGGAGAAGTAGGTAACGCCCGGATACTCCAGTCCCATGTCAACGTCCCGACCGACGGTCTTCAGGATCGATCGGTTAATGAGGTCGATATCTCCTGAATTAAGCGCGGGGAACACTTGAGAGAATTGGAGCGAGATCCAATCGACTTTGGACTTGTCGTTGAACATCGCGACGGCCAAGGCCTCGCAGATCTCGACATCAAGGCCCTTCCAGTTTCCGGCACTGTCGGGAGCGGAGAAACCCGGTGTTCCCTGGCTGACACCGCAACGGATCTCGCTACGGCTGTTGATGGCATCGACCACGGTCCCGGCCGCGGCCGGAACGGACGCCGCCATTCCCAAGACCAATCCGAGGGGGACGGCCCACAAACATTTCACGTCAAGCTGTCTCACGTCATTCCTCCCGTTTCTGATCGATCCTGTTTCGTTTCAGCGATGGGCTGAGCGGCTCAATCACCTGAAGATTGTCCGCCTGTGCAGCCACCGTATGATTAACACTTCATTATGATGTTATATATTTATAATCAATTTATACATCCCTGTGCAAGCAGATTTGAGAGAGCCGGCCGCGCCGTCCCTTCATAGACGGATACTCATGTCAACCGCGGGTCTCCTTAGGCCAGGTCGCCCGCGCACGGCCTGCCAGACCGTCTCGTTCCCCGCCCGCGGCAAGCCGGGCGCTGGCCGCTGGGAACGGCCGGAGACTTCCTTCGACGTCGGGTTGCACCTCCTAATGTCATATAGATATAACTTAATTTCATCGCTACACTGCTCCGCGGGGAGACTTAAGTGCCGAAGCCATGGAGTAAGCTTGACAACGACCCCACGCAGCAACGCAGTGGCTCTACCTCTCGCCGTCCCCGCGATCCTTGCGGCCCCGACAGGGGATCGGCGCGGGAGATGGCCGGGACGGCGGCGACGGTCGCGGCCGATGTCCCCGGCTGTTGGGATCCCGGCCGTCCAGATCTCGGCTGGCTGCAGATCGGCGCCACGGCAGGCCGCCTCGGCACAAAACTGGATCGGTTCGATCTTCAGCCAATACGCAGCCCGTTGCCGACTTTGGTGTGGAGCGGTTCGGGTCGTGACGTCGACCACGCCATGGTCGACGGGGAGGTTCTCGTGCGAAACGGCATCTCTGTCCGGCGGCACGAAGAAGGACTGACCGCTGCGGGCGGGACAGGGTTTCGGAAAGTATGGGATTGGGCCGAGAAGCGAGTGCTCCTGGGCTCGGTCTTCGAATCCCTCAATCAAAGAGAGGCGAAGAATGCCTGACGATCTCAAGGTCTCTCATCAGGAGACTCTGGCGCGGTTTCTCGCGCGCACCGATTTCTCGGCTCTGCCGGTAGAGGTGATCAACCGCAGCCGTTGGGTGGTCGCGGACAGCCTAGCGGTTATCGCCGCCGGAATGCAGGAACCCCAGATGCAGCACCTGGTCGGGCACCTGGCCACTGAGGAAGGGAACGGTCCTGCGACCCTGATCGGCAGCCCGACGCGGCTTGGCTGCTCGATGGCGGCCTTCGTCAACGGCACCGCTGGAACCTTCCTGGAACTAGACGAGGGCAATCAGTTCGCCAGAGGCCATCCAGGTATCCACGTGGTGCCCGCCGCGCTTGCCCGCGGCGAGGCACTCGGATGCAACGGCACCGACTTCCTGCTAGCGATTGCGCTCGGCTACGAGGTCGGCTCGCGGATCGGCATCGCTTCGAAGATCCGGTTGTCGATGCATCCTCACGGCACCTGGGGCACGGTTGGTGCGGCAGTTGCTGTCGGCAAGCTGGGAGGTTACGACGCCGGGCGCTTCCGTGAACTCGTTAATCTCAGCTCGTGCCTTGGTTTGACCACCAGCCGACGGACGATGCTGGAAGGGGGTACGGTCCGCAACAGCTATTCGGGCATTAGCAACGAACTCGGCCTACGCGCGGACCAGATGATCCGGGCCGGATTCACCGGTGAGGCGGACGGGCTGCGGACAGTCTACGGCAGCGTGGTTTCCGAGGCCTTCGAAGAGAGCCTTATGACCGAGGCGCTCGGCAAGCGCTGGGAAATCGCGCGAAACTATTTCAAGATGCACGCCTGCTGCCGCTACAATCACGGCAGCCTCGACGCACTCGGTGATATCCTCGCCGGACGACCTGCTGGATCGCTCGACCCGACCCAGATCGTCCGCGTCGACATTGACACCTACTCCCTGGCGGCGCAGCTTTCCAATCAAGCGCCGGGGAACATGCTGGCGGCTAAGTTCTCGCTACCTTTTTCGGTGGCAACCGCCATCGTTAATGGACATGCCGGCCTGGAGAGCTATCGCGCCGCAGCGCTTGCCAACGAGACGACACAAGCACTGGCGCGAAGGGTTTTCGTTCGGGAGGATCCGGCCCTCACAAGAATGATGCCGGCCCGCCGACCGGCCCGCATGACGATCACGCTATCGAGCGGTGAGAGCCTGAAGGCAGAGGTGTTCAGCAATAAGGGGGATACCGAGGACCCCTATTGCGAAACGGAGCTAGAGCAGAAATTTCAGCGGCTGGGCGCGTCCGTCTGGGGCAAGTCACGGGCCGCTCAGATCCTCGACACGGTGATGACCCTAGATCGGCTCACTGATCTGCGAAAGCTCACCGCCCTGTTGCCCGCGCACTGAAAAGGCCGCGCACCATGACCTCCGATTGCCCTGTGCGCACCCGGCTGCTGGAGAACGGGCTCGTCGTCAATGTCATCGCGGGCACGGCGGCGCGCGCTGACATCTTGATCGCCGACGAGCGCATTCAGGCAATCGGCGAACCAGGGAGCCTCGCGGTCGAGCCAGAAACGGTGCGACTTGATATGTGCGGCAAGATCCTGATCCCCGGCCTCGTGAACGTACATGTTCACGGGCATGGCTTTTTCAGCAAGGGCATGGGCGACCGCTGGCCGCTCGAACTCCTGATCGCCGCCGGCCCCTGGATCAGCGGCTGCCGTCAACTCGACGACAAACGCCTGATCGGCCTGATCGGTGCCATCGAGATGGTCAGCAAAGGGACTACGGCTTGCTATGACCTCTTCGCGGAGACACCGCATCCGACTGCGGAGGGCCTGACGGCTATGGCAGAAGCCTACGCCCACGTCGGCATCCGCGCGACGATCGCGCCGATGATGTCGGACATTGGCTTCTATGACGCAGTTCCAGGGCTCCGGGAAGCCTTACCAGCCGAGCTAGCCGCGGCGGTGGAGAGATTCAATCCCGCCCCCTACAGCGACAGCATCGAGGCCTGCCGGGAGATCATTGATGGCAGCCCGAACGGCGACATCAGATTCGCACTGGGGCCGACGATACCCCTGCACTGCTCCGAAGCCTTTCTGCGCGCCTGCGGCGACCTAGCGGAGGAGCGCCAGTTGGGATTGCAAACACATCTGGCAGAGTCGCGCCTACAGGCCCTGGCCGCGAAGGAGCGCTATGGCCATAGCCTGGTCAGTGAGCTCGACCGGCTAAGCCTGCTGCGTCCGGGCTTCACCGCGGCGCACGCGATATGGCTCTGTGACGCAGATCTCGACGTGATGGCGGAGCGAGGCGTTGCGGTCGCCCACAATGCCGGCAGCAACATGCGATTGGGCACTGGAATATCGCGGGTCCGCGACATGCTCGACCGCGGAATCCTGGTGGGGATCGGGACCGACACCTGCAGTTGCTCCGACAATCTCAACATGTTCGAGGCAATGCGGGATGCATGCTACGCTTCGCGGATCCGCGACAGCGATCACGAAACGTGGCTCGAGGCGCCCGAGATCCTGCGCGCCGCGACCATAGGCGGTGCCCGGATCTTGGGGCGCGATGATGAAATCGGCCAGATCGCGCCGGGCTATCTGGCGGACATCGTCTGCCTCAGTCTCGAGCGGCCGCACTACATGCCGGTGAATGATCCGATCCGTCAGGTCGTCTTTTGCGAAGACGGAACCGGCGTTGATCGTGTCATTGTCGGCGGCCGCGACGTAGTGGTGGACGGGCGGGTCCTCGGCGTCGATCTCACGGATCTGAGTGCCGCGGCCGCGGCCACCTTGGTCGAGCTGACGGCGCGAGTCGAACCGATGCGCGCCCTGTTCGAGAAGGTCGAACCACACGTCAGCCGCTTTTACCGAAGCCGGATCGCTTGTCCGATTTGAGGTCAAGAGAACGATCGAAGACACTCAACCCGGAGGTTAGGCATTCAATGAAGAGGATGCTACGCCCGAGCGGCGATTTGCCGGTTTCGGCCGTGATCACCGCTTCGGCGCAGGCCAAGGATTTGACAGTCGATGCAGTGGGACCCTTGACGGCTCTGGCCGGAAAGTCTGACATCGCCATGCTCGAAGGCGCCCATTTGGCGGTCGAGAAAGCCAACGCTGCCGACGAGACCTCCATCGGTGGCGAGACCGGCACCACCAAGCTAGATGTCCAGCCGCCCCCTGGAATTGTTGTCAGCGCGGCGCGGAAGGTTCTAGAGCGCGATAAAGCCGGCCTCATCCTCCGGAATTTCGTCCACAGTGCCGCCGGCATGCGCCAGGGCTGACTTCATCCCACGCCAATAGGGCTGCCTGCGTCGCAACTTGAACGGAAATGGGGAACTAGCCATGGCTGTGCGCCCGGCCAAGGAGCTTCGGTCCGAAGTAAGCGTGCCCGTCGCGATCGTAGGAGGCGGCGCCTGCGGGCTGGTCGCGGCTCTCGCGGCCCAGGATGCCGGCGTTCAGCCCTTGATCCTGGAACGTGACGCCGTTCCGAGCGGCAGTACGGCGCTATCGTCGGGTCTTATTCCGGCACCGGGAACACGCTTCCAGCGTGAATTCGGCGTCGAAGACGACCCCGCGTGCTTCGTCGCCGACATCATGCACAAGAACGACAACGGCTCCGATCCGGCAGTTACCCGGCGGGCTGCCGAAGAGATCGGGCCAACCCTCGAATGGTTGGCGGATAATCACGGTCTACCCTTTGAGCTGGTTACCGGATTTCTCTACCCGGGGCACAGCCGCATGCGAATGCACGCCCTGCCATCGCGCAACGGGCGCGAACTGATCGATCGCCTGGCGACGGCAGTTACGGAGAGAGAGATCGATCTGATTACCGAAGCCCATGTCGTGGCGCTTTTCGCCGATTCCAACGGGCGGGTGACTGGCCTGACCATACGGCGTCCCGACGGAAGCCGGGACAACATTGGCTGCGACGCTTTGGTACTCGCCTGTAACGGTTATGGCGGCAACCAGGATCTGGTCCGGCGGCACATCCCACAAATGGCTGATGCACTCTACTTCGGCCATCCAGGTAATACCGGGGACGCTATTCTCTGGGGTCAGCGACTCGGCGCACAACTGGACGACCTGAGCGCCTATCAAGGGCACGGCTCGGTGGCACACCCTCAGGGTATCCTTGTTACCTGGGCGCTCATGATGGAAGGTGCCTTCCAGGTCAACCTGCGGGGCGAACGTTTCTCCAACGAACACGATGGCTATTCCGAGCAAGCGGAACGTGTGCTGGCACAACCGGAAGGGACGGTCTGGAATATTTACGATTCCCGACTCCATGAACTCGGCAAGCAATTTGACGACTATCGGCAGGCAATCGCGCTCGGCGCAATCAGACGCGCCGACGATGCGGAAAGCCTGATACGGCAGACCCAGCTACCCGCGGAAACCTTGGCACGAACCATTGCCGAAGCCCGCGAGCTTTCGCTCGCGGGAAAAACCGACAACTTCGGCCGCACCTTCACCGTTGAAACCGATCTCGTGCCGCCCTATTACGCCGTGCGGGTAACTGGCGCCCTCTTCCACACCCAAGGCGGACTTGCGATCGACGAGGAAGCGCGCGTTCTGCGAAGGGCGGGCGGGCCGCTCCCAAACCTCTTCGCTGCCGGTGGGGCCGCGCGGGGAGTCTCAGGTGCGACGGTGGGAGGTTATCTATCCGGCAATGGCCTGTTGACGGCGATAGGGCTCGGACGGATCGCTGGACAATCCGCTGCAACCCTTAGGCCTGTCGGTGCAAGAGCGGGCGCCAGCGAGGGATGAGCACGATACCGAGAAATACAGCGACATGGTGCCGCGCCGGAAGGTCAGACGTCCCGCCCGATCAGGAGATTGCCGAAACGGTCGGTCGTGGCCGCTAGGCCCGGATCGACGTAAATTGTCGTATCCGGCTGTTCCATGACCACAGGCCCTTCGAAGCGCTCGCCTACTGGGAGCCTCAACCGCGCGTAGACCTCGGTCTCGTGCCATTGTCCGCCATCGTAGATTCGCCGCGTGCCCTGCGCTGCGGCATCGCGCGTCAGGCCCTCCGGCGGAGCGAGCAGACTCAGCGGGAACTTCGGCCGCTTGCCGATCACCGCGGCGCGCAAGTTGACCACCCGAATGGGGTTGTCTTCAAGAAGCCGAGCGAACTGTTCCTGATAGCGCTGGCCGAAGGCCGCAGCGATCTCGGGTCTACCAAGCGGGCTGCCGAGGCGATCTCGGAAGTCACCTAGGGGAACGCTCAGCGTATGGATCTGGCCGACGTAGTTCATGTCCAGTGCAACCAGAACCTCGGTCTTCTCGAAGTCGGTTGCAGTCTGATCGAGAAGCGCAAGGCCTGCGGTCGCTATCTCCTCGATCCAGCGGACCAGTTCGATCTCGTCCAAATCCGAAAGAAGGCTGTTCACGGTCCGCACCGTGTCGTGGCGGACGTCGGCAATGACGCAGCCGAGGGCGCTGGTCACCCCGGGGAAGCGTGGAATCAGGGCCCGCGCCAGCCCTACCTCCTTGATCAGCGCGCCTGCATGTAGCGCGCCGCCGCCGCCGAAGGGCATCGCCACAAAGTTCTTTGGATCGTGCCCGCGCTCTATCGACACCAGTCGTATCGCGCCAGCCATACGCGCATTCGCCACCCGTATGATGGCTTCGGCCGCAGTCATCGTGTCGAGGCCGAGCGGCTCGGCCACCTCGGCTTGAATGGCTTTTCGAGCCGCCTCGACATCGAGCGTGGTGAGCTTTTCGCCGATCGGCTGGTCGGCATTGATCCGGCCAAGCACGACGTTGGCGTCCGTCACCGTCGGTCGCTCGTTTCCTTGGCCATAGCACACCGGTCCTGGACTTGATCCAGCGGACTCCGGCCCGATCTGCAACAGCCCGCCATCGTCGACCCAGGCAATCGAGCCGCCGCCCGCGCCAATGGTCGTGATCTCTATCATCGGCGTGCGCACCACCAATCCGAAGTCGATCGTGGTTTGCGGTGCCAGGGTGTTCCGGCCTCCCGCAATCAGGGAGACATCGAAGCTGGTGCCGCCCATGTCGCAGGAGATCACGTTGGGGTAACCCGATTCGGTCGCAATGTAGGCGCAGGCGATGACACCGGCGGCGGGACCGGAAAGCGCTGTCTTTACCGGGAACCGCGCCGCACTTTGCGCGCTCATCACGCCACCATTGGACTGCACGATGAGGATCTGCCCGGTAAAGCCGCCGTCCTCGAGCACCTCGTCCAGACGTCGCAGATAGCGGGCGATCACGGGCTGCATATAGGCGTTCAGCGCGGTCGTGGACGTTCGCTCGAACTCTCGGATTTCTGGCAAGATCTCGCTCGAGATCGTGATGTGCGCATTCGGCCATACGCTGCCTACGGCTGCGAGGGCCGCCGCCTCGTTGGCCTCGTTGGCATAGGCGTTGACGAAAGCGATAGCCAGCGCTTCGCAACTGGCCTCACGCAAGACCGTTGCGGCCTTTACCACGGCGTCTTGGTCAAGGACCTGTAGGACCGTCCCGTCCGCCAGCACCCGCTCCGGCACCTCCAACCGGAGATCGCGCGGAATGATCGGCAGATATTCGCCTCGGAGTCCCCATGTCGTCGGGCGATCGCGGCGGCGCATCTCCAGCACGTCGCGGAAGCCCCGGGACGTGATGAGCCCGGTGCGCGCACCTTTGCGCTCCAGCAGCGCGTTGGTCCCCACAGTGGTCCCATGGACGATCACCGCGATTTCCGAAAAGTCGGACAACTCGCGCATCAGCCCATCGATGAATCCAACAGCCTGGTTCTCGGGGGTCGACGGTATCTTACCGATGCGGCAGGTGCCCCTTTCCTCATCCAAGAAGAAGAAATCGGTAAAGGTGCCACCAACATCGACACCAACCAGCACGCGCGCCTTCTTCATCGTTCTTGTTTTCAAGCGCCGGGCGACTGCGATAACCGCGCTGCCGGCGTTTCGCTTCCTACCTCCCGATCAGTCTTGTAGCCGAGGTAGCGATCGCGCCGAATCGCCTCGGGATTCCTCAGTGACGCATCGCCGAAGCCGCCGCCGCCGGGGGTCTCCAACCGCAGCCGTTGGCCTCGCTTCAAACGGACACCCAGGATCTTCGATGCCATAGGAGGCTCCTTGAAACCTTCGTCGGTCTCAAAATAGAAGCGGTTGAGAGCGCCCGGCGCGCCCCCCGCCACCCCTGGCGGTGGAAAGCGCCCGCGCTCGCCAAAGAGGGACAGCGTGGCATCGGGCGCCAGAATCTCCATCTCGTAGATCGCGCCGAGGCCGCCGCGGTGGCATCCAGTGCCGCCGCTGTCGGGCCGGAGGGCCCATGTCGTGAAGCGTATTGGATAGAGACTTTCCAACACTTCCAGCGGCGGAATGGTGGCCGTCGAGATCGGCGCGTTGCCGTGATTGAGGCCGTCCCCCTCGGCATGTGCGCCGTGACCGCCGCCGAAGAAACTGAACATGACCCAGGGCTTGCCGTCCTCGCGCTTGCCACTCAGGCTGAGAGCATTGATGGTCCCGTAGGCGCAGGCGGTCGTCAGGCTTTGGTCAATCTCGCCAAATGCCTGAAAGACAACATCTATGATTCGCAGCACCGTCTCGGTATAGCCCCCAACCGGTCTCGGCCATCGGGCGTCAAGGATCGACCCCTTCGGCACATCGAAGTCGATCGGCTCGAGAAGCCCGGCATTGGCTGGCACGCCCGGGAACAAGTGCTTGATGGCGACGTAGCAGCCGGCGATGGTGGTTGACCGGGATATGTTGATCGGACCGGAGCAGGCGGGTGCGCAACGAGAAAAGTCCCAGCTCATCCGCTCGCCTTTGATCCGGATGTCGAGAGCGATGCGCAGCGGTACATCGGTGGTCCCGTCGTTGTCCATGAAATCCTCGGCCGAATAGAGGCCGTCGGGCAAACCGGCAATACGCGTGCGCATCAGCTTGGCTGCGTTTGCCCACAGGCCCTTGAATGCCGCTCGCAACCGTTCGAGGCCATAATCGTCGATCAGGGCCGTGAGCCGGCGGCAGCCGAGTTCGAGCGCGTTGATCTGACCATTGAGATCCCCATAAGCGCTTTCAGGCAGCCGTGAGTTGGCTCGCAAGATGTCGATGATGTCCTCACGCAGCTCACCGCGCGAGAACAGCCGTACAGGCGGGATCAGGATGCCTTCTTGAAAGCACTCACTGGCAACCGGATTGTAGTTTCCGGCCACGTTGCCGCCAACGTCGTGCCAGTGCCCTACCGACGCTAGGTGGCAGACAAGCTCCCCTTTATAATAGAAAGGCCGAACAAGCTTTACATCGCTGAGATGCGTTCCACCCTCATAGGGGTCGTTGAAGATGAAAACATCGCCCTCGTGGAGGTCACCGCCGTAGCGATCGATTACCAGTTTCACGGCGAATGCCATGGCGCCGACGAAGATCGGAAGGCCGGATTTACCTTGGATCAGCGTTTCCCCCGTTGCGGCATGGTAGATTCCATGGGAGGCATCGTGGGCTTCGGCGATGATCGGATTGAAGGCGGAGCGGAATAGCGTCGCGTCCATCTCGTCCGCGATCTGTTCTAGTCGTCCCTTCAGTACGGAAAGCGTAATGGGATCGATCGTCGGTTCCGCCATTGGCTCAATCCTTGGTTTCGTACTGCTGTCCAGCAGCCAACAGAGACTCGGTGTCGAGAATCGTGTTCAGCTCGGCGAAATCGACCATATAGTCCCGATAAGGCTCGGTACTGCCATGTTCGCGAAGGCTGCGGAGAAAACCGCTGGCCAGATATGCGAAGGCGCGCACAAGGCTCCCCGGGAATAGGATCAGCGAGAAACCAAGAGCGTCCAAGGTATGCGGTGGACAAAGCGGCGTGCGTCCGCCTTCGACCATGTTGACGACCAGGGGCGCATTGGCCTTGAGCTGCCCTGCGATCGCCTCCAAGTGCGCGCGCGAGTGGGGCGCCTCGACGAACAACACGTCTGCCCCGGCCTCGACATAGTGGAATGCACGTTCAATGGCCGCATCGACACCTTCGATGGCGAGCGCATCGGTGCGGGCGATGATCAGCAGGCGACCGGAGCTCCGGGCGTCGGTCGCCGCCTTGATCTTGCCGACCATCTCGCCCACTGGCACAACGGCCTTGTCCGAGAGATGGCCACAGCGCTTCGGCATCACCTGATCTTCGATCTGGACGGCATCCGCGCCCAGTCGCTCGAATTGCCGCACCGTTCGCATCACGTTTAGCGCGTTGCCGAAGCCGGTGTCGCCATCGACGATCAAAGGGATGGAAACCCGCTCGCGGATATCACTGAGCACATTGGCCACCTCGGCGAAGCTCACCAGCCCGATATCGGGACGGCCGAAGCGGGTATAGGCGATGCTGGCGCCAGAAATATATGCGCATTCAAACCCTGTGCGTTCAACTAAGAGAGCACTTAGCCCGTCGTACACCCCCGGCACCAGCACCGCTTGGTCACTATCGAGGAGAGGGCGAAGGCCCGCGTTGACTATCATGGGCGGCACGGCTCCTTAGGTTCAGATGCCACTTCGGGGGATTTAAGGACGCATCACGGACGCTTGCACTCGGCCCGCCAACCGCAAGCATCGTCGGTGGCTTGCCTCGTCATGGGCGGCCCGAAATGCTGCGGCCGATAGAGCAACTGGACCGGTTCGAGCGACCGGACCAACTGAGCCGCACTTGACTAGCCAAACCGCGGTTCTTGCAGACGCGCCTGACCTCCTCGGGAACATGGGCGATCAGGTGCCGTGAGAGATCGCCGTTGCTGCAGCGCAGCCGCGAACTGCGCAGCACAATCGCCCCTTCCGTCAAGCGCAAGGTGGAACGCGGCTCTGGCGCGACTCTGAGATCATCCAGCTTCGTCAGCCAGACATGGACTTCGTTGCCGCTCCCAGCCGAGCTTTCGACCAAGTGGCCGCTGCGGGTTTCCATCAGCCGGACCGACATGTGGCGGGGCTCGATAGCACCCTTGACCCGATGTCGATCGATCGGCCCCGCAGCATCAAGCCGGCCCATTCCCCACCCTACTTCGGCCTGGGAGTTCTCGCAGAGCTTGCCTAGTGTCTGCTCTGTCGGCATCGCGGTACCGGGCCGATACACAGCGACCGTGAGTCTCCGGTGCAGGACTGTAAATGCACTGTGTCGGAGCGACCGGCGCGAGGAAGGGGTGGAACTAATCTTGTTCCCCGCCGCTTCGCCACTGCTACAAGCACTCTGCCATAGACCATCCCCACAGCAATGGCCGATCCTGGCGTTGGTCGGTTGCATCTCCGGGCCACATGGCGAGCCGATCACTGGCATTCTATGACGGCATGATTTATCATAACATCATTATAACATTATAGCACTCACCAAACGATGTCAACGCAGTGCCGGTCATGTCAACCACACCCTAGCATTCCACAATAAGATATATTAATTATATCTTTATAACTTTTAATGCCTTGGTTATAGTTTCTATCCTGTCCAATGGAAGCGGAGGGAACATGACGCCCTGCACGAGGCCGATCGTGGTCTGGACTCGCAGAACAGGGGGCGTGCAACCATTGTCGCGGAGCAGACCGCGCCGAGGGTGCTGAGGCCTTTGGCCGAAGGCCTGCTTGAGATGGTCACTGTCATGCACGTCGAGACGAAAGTCAGGTTGATCAAAGTCGGCTGTTACCGAGTCGCGATGCGCCTCGCGCCGGACCGCGCCAAGGCCGGAAACAGCTGGACGCCGGAGAGATTCACTCGTCGCTGCCAAGCCGAATCGAAAACGCAATGCGGAGCAGACTGAAGCATGGCGCAAACCTTGGCCGAAAAGATCATCGCGCGAGCCGCCGGCAAGCCCGCCGTCGCGCCGGGAGATATTGTTACTTGCTCCGTGGATCTGGCATTAATGCACGATTCCGGCGGACCGCGCCGGGTAAAACCGATACTCGAACGGCTAGGCGCCCGAGTTTGGGACCCGACACGCGTGATCGTCGTTACCGACCACTTCGTTCCCGTCTTCGATTCGGATACGGCGGCTATCCTCGACCTCACCCGCCGCTGGGTCGTCGATCAAGATATTCGGGGATTCTATGACAAGCAGGGAATCTGCCACATCGTGCTGCCTGAGCGCGGGCATCTGCGGCCAGGTCTCTTCGTCGTCGGCGGAGACAGCCACTCGCCGACGGGCGGCGCTTTCGGATGCTTCATGTTCGGCATCGGAGCCACTGACATGGCTGGCGTTCTGGTGACCGGAGAAACTTGGCTACGCGTGCCCAGCACGATCCTCATAGAGTGGGACGGCCGGCTGCAGAATGGTGTCGTCGCCAAGGACATGATGCTCCGACTCTGCGGCGATCTCGGGCTCGATGGCGGCGGCTATGGTGTGGTGCAGTTTGCCGGCCCAGCGATCGAATCAATGCCAATGCAAGAGCGCATGACCCTCTGCAACATGACGGCGGAACTGGGGGCGATGACCGGGCTTATCGAGCCGGACGAGACGACCGGGCGGTATCTAGCAGAGACGGGTGCAGATCTCGACGATATCATGGCGTGGCGCAGCGATCCCAACGCTCGCTATGGCGCGAGGCACAGCTATTACGCAGGCAGTCTTGCTCCGCAAGTTGCCGCACCGCATAGTCCTGCGAACGCTCGCGATGCAGGGTGTTTCGACAAGGTCGACGTTGACGTCGCCTACATCGGCGCTTGCACCGGCGCCAAACTCACCGATCTCCGAAACGCTGCCCGGGTTCTAAAGGGCCGGAAGGTAGCCTCAGGCGTCCGGCTTCTGGTTGCACCGGCATCGCTGCGCGATCGCCAGACCGCAGAAGAGGAAGGCACCCTGTCGATCCTGATTGAGGCGGGTGCCAGCCTCCTCGCTTCCGCGTGCGGGCTCTGCGCGGGCTACGGCGAGCACCGCCTGGACGCCGATACCGTTTGCATCTCGTCGACGGCCCGGAACTTCCAAGGTCGCATGGGTACGCCCGAAGCCAAGGTCTACCTGGCCTCGCCTTTCACGGTAGCCGCTTCGGCCGTAGCGGGGAGGATCGCCGATCCGCGCGATATACTGCAGGACGGACCATGACCGGAATGGATGCGGCGACCGGAGGGCGGGTCTGGCGGTTCGGCGATAACGTCGACACGGATGCCTTGGCGCCCGGCCGTTACATGAAGGGCCCAATCGAGGAACTCGCGCGGCACTGCTTGGAAACGCTCGATTCCGAGTTCGCTGAAGGCGTCCGGCCAGGTGACATCGTCGTCGGGGGGCGCAACTTCGGCATGGGATCCTCGCGCGAGCAGGCGGTTCAGGCATTGAGGCATCTGGGTGTCGGGGTTGTTCTCGCCCGCTCCTTCGCCGGCATCTTCTATCGCAACGCGCTAAATCTTGGCCTTATGGTGCTGGTCTGCCCAGAGACCGAGAGGATTGCCAACGCCGACAGGCTCTTGGTCGATCCCGAACGTGGTCGGATCGAAAATCTGACGAGCGCAGACCGCATTTGTTGCGAGCCCCTGCCGGCGCATCTCGCAAACATGGTGCGCCACGGCGGCCTGGTGCCATACCTCGAACGGCGTCTCCGCGGGCAAGCCTGCGGATCCAGTTCGTGAGTGCCCGAAAGCGAGTTGGTGAGCCATGCCTAGATGCCAAATTCGCGTACTTCATCTATCCAAGCAGGTGTCAGATGACTGACGAGGAACCGCTCGGATCAGATCGAACGGCTCTGGTTCTGATCGATCTACAGAATGATTTCATTCATCCCTCAGGAGCCTATTCTCGTGGGAACTGCATCGCACCGACCATGCAACCGCTGGCGAAGCGCCTACAACCCCTGACAAAGCGCTTCCGAGACACTGGCGGCTGCATCATATCCACACACTTCACACTGATCGGAGGGCGCGACGGCGAGCCATTGATCTCGCCCCATCTTCGCGCACTGCGCCCCTTTCTACGTGCCGGCGATTTCTCCTCGGGTTCCTGGGGCCACGCCCTGGTGGACGAGCTTCAGCCGGCGCACTTCAGCGTCGAGAAAATCGCTTACTCGGCGTTCTACATGAGTCGCCTGGAATGGGTTCTGCGAAAGGCGGAGGTCGACACACTCGTCTTCGCCGGAATCACTTCCAACGGCGGAGTCAGCTCCACTGTGCGCGACGCTCATGTACGCGAGTTTAACTGCCTGGTCCTCGAAGATGGCTGCGCAAGCTTCGACGAACGTGCACATCGAACCGCGATGGAAGCCCTCGGTGGCGTCGCCGAAGTCGTCACCTGCCAGAACCTTACGCACAGGCTGGAAGACCGATAACGGTCTGAGCTCGATCCATCTGGCGTTGTCACGTTAATACCAAAGGGCAATGAGAGTGACTCGTTGCCCTTTGGCATTATTCGATCCGACCTGACTTCGGGCGCTGGAACTGACTGCAGGATGATTTGAACCTGCAGCTTTTGGTTCGTGAGCTTGTGAGCTTGGATGTTCGCGGGTCTTCTTGGTTCTCTTGGTGCACAGAATTTGCACACGTGCCTACCTAAGTTTCTATAATGCTTGAATTCTTCGTCCAATCCATCATGGGCGCGACGGACAATAAATGCGCTCTTTTTTTCAACAGCTTATCATATCCCACAAAGGACTAGGGCGTGAGCGTGCGCACCTCGAATTGGCTAGATCTGCACACGTTTGGATCTCTTTTGATCTCCCTGCGCACAGAGAGCGCACACGCGGAGGCGGAGTGCACACGGATGCCAACGGTCACGAAACTAGCCTCGGGCAATTGGCGCGCGCAAGGTCGTCGCAAGGGCTACTACGCCGCCGAGACCTTCAGACGACGGAGAGACGCAGAGGAGTGGGCCCTCGACACCGAGCGCTGAATCGACCGACTAGGGATTCCAGCCGAAACGACGCCCCGCAGGCGCGGCCAAGACCTTCGGCGATCTGCTCGACCTGCCGCGCATTGCAAAGAGGCCTTGGTCTCCAGGCCGCCTTGCAGCTATGCACCGGCTCAATGGCTGCAGGGGCGGGATTTGAGCTTCATGGACTTCTCCGCGCCGACGAGCTGATCCCGCCAGAGTTCCATCTATCTTCCTCCGTTCGGATAGATGCGGCGTACCCGGTCCAGGTCCGACGGTTCCGAGGCAATTCCGTTTCTTTGGGAGCATTGTCCGACTCCCCCGTTACCCAATCCCCCCAATCGGTCCCATGAGGCCCGACGCCGGGCCTGTCCTAACTGAACGACGCGCTGAAGCGATGCAGGAAGTCCTTCAGACGTGCGCTTTTCGGCATGTTGAGAACCTCTGCCGGATTGCCTTCCTCAAGGACCTTGCCACGGTCGATGAACATCAAGCGATCGCTCACATCGTGGGCAAACTGCATCTCGTGGGTGACGATGACCATCGTCATGCCCTCCTCGGCGAGTTGCTGCATCACCGTGAGCACCTCTCCGACCAGCTCGGGATCGAGCGCGGAGGTGACCTCGTCGAACAGCATGACCTTGGGCTCCATCGCCAGGGCTCGGGCAATGGCGACGCGCTGCTGCTGGCCGCCGGACAGACGGGATGGATATTCGTCGGCCTTCTCGGCAAGGCCGACCTTCTCGAGTAGCGCTTCGGCGCGGTCGTTCGCTTCCGCCTTGTCGACGCCTTTGACGCTCACGGGCGCCATCGTGATGTTCTGGCGCACGTTGCGGTGGGGAAAGAGATTGAAGCTCTGAAACACCATGCCGACGTCGCAGCGCATTCGCGCGATCACCGCCTCCGACTCGCGGACGCGCGAGCCGTCATCCAGGACACGATAGCCGAGCGGCTCTCCCTCGATGAAGATCTCGCCGGCGTCGTGCTCTTCGAGGAAATTCAGGCAGCGCAGCATCGTCGACTTTCCCGATCCGCTCGGACCGATGATGGCCAGAACTTCGCCGCGGCTGACGTCGAACGACATGCCATCGAGCACCTTGAGATCGCCAAAGCTCTTGTAGACCTCCCTCACGCGGATCATCGGCATGTCGGCACTAGTGTTCATAGGAGAATCTCTTCTCGAGGTATCGCGCGGCCAGTGTGAGCGGATAGCAAATCAGGAAATAGATCAGCATGACGCCCAGGAAGATCTGAAAGGCGGCCAGTGTCCGCTCGACGACCTCGCGGGCGGCATAGGTCAGCTCCCATACCCCGACCACCGAGACATAGGATGTCGCCTTGATCATCATGACCGAGTTGTTCAGCAGCGGGGGGATCGAAAGGCTCGTGGCCTGAGGCAGGATCACCAGCCGAAGCATGGTCAGCTTGCGCATGCCGAGCGCCTTGGCGGCCTCCGTTTGGTGTTTCGGAACGGCCATGACCGCGCCGCGGGCGATCTCGGTGACGAAGGCGCCGGTGTAGAGGATCAGCGCGCCGATGACGGCGGTCATGTCGCCGACCATGAGCCCGAGCTGGGGCAGCATGTAGTAGGCCAGGAACATCCAGACCAACACGGGAATGCCGCGAATGACGAACACGTAGGTCGTGACGATCGCGGGCACGACGCCTCCGACCATTGCGCCGGTCACGCCCAGCACAAGCCCCAGCAACGTGCCGAGACCCACGCCGACGATTGCCAGCCACAGCGTCTGCTGGGCTCCCTTCATCAGATAGGGCAGGTTGGCGCCGAGAACATCGAACATGGGCTACTGCCTGGCCCGCAGGCTGTTCTCGGCGATCCTGAGGACGACGCCGAACGTGGTCGTGAGGAGCAGGTAGGCCGCGGCGATGAAGAGGAAGACCTCGAAGGACGCACCGCTCCGCTCTATGACCATCTTCCCGCTCAGCGTCAGCTCGATGATGCCGATTGCCGAGACGAGCGACGTGTCCTTGATCAGGATGACCAACTGGTTGCCGATCGGCGGCACGACCTTGAGGACCGCCTGGGGCAGGATGACCTGTCGCATCGCCTTGCGGCGTGTCATGCCGAGCGCCAGCGCCCCTTCCCACTGCTGTCGGGAGATCGACTGAATGCCCGCGCGATAGATCTCACACAAGAAGGCGCCATGCTGCGAAGCAATGGCGATGACCCCACACACGAAGGCGGAAAGCGGAAGGCCTAGAAGAGGCAGGCCGAAATAGAAGAGATAGATCTGAAGCAGAAGCGGCGTGTTCCGCACCAGCTCGATGTAGGCCACGATCGGAACGACGACCACCGGCAGACCCGACATCCTTGGCCCGACCAGAGCCAAGCCCCACATCACCGCACCGATCATCGAGGCGCCGGAGATGGCGAGCGTCAGCCGGAAGCCATCCCAGAAACGGGGAAGCTGGCTCTGGATGAAGGCAAATCCGAAGAAATCAAGGATTGCGTCCATGCGTCCGCACTTTAGAAGCGGCCGAACGATTGCCTGGCGCTCAGCGCCTGAACGCCGCTAGCAAGATCTGGGATTGTGCCGGCCCGGGCGCCGGCACAATCCCACAAAGCGCAACCCCCTTCCATCGAATTGAAGAGGGGGAGTCAGTTGCCCGCTTCTTCCTTGGCTCGCAACTGCTCCTCGATCCAGAACTTGGTATGCGGCGGGCGAGAGCCGAACCACTTCTCGTAGATCTTCGCATACTCCGGGTACAGGGAGCCGCCGCGAAGCTCGCCGACGTAGGTATCGAGCACCAGCCACCACTCGAAGTCCCCGAGCTTCGTGAAGATGGCGTTGTTCGTCGGCGGTGTGATCCAGTCCGTCGTGACCTGCACATCGTCGTGCTGGCTGACATACCAGCGCGCGACCGGCTCATCGAGCTGGGCGGCGGTGGCGCGCCCGGTGCGCACGGCGTTGAATTGCGCCGCCGTCGAGTCGAACACGGTCAGCTTGGCCTTGGGGAAGAGCCGTTGGGCCCGCTCCTCCTGTGCCGGAACCGTAAGATTGGCAACGGTGACGCTCTCCTTGTTGGCGTCGGCAATCTTGTCGATGTCCGACCCCTTCTTCGAAACCAGCAAGATGCCAGAATCGACATAGCTGCGCGTGAACGCGACCTTCGTCGGACGCTGGCTGTGGATCGTGGTGATCTGAATGCCGAAATCGATCTTCCCGCTGTTGGCGTTCGCCCAACGCGCAGCGAAGCCCTGTTTGAGGAACTCGATACGCCCCTCTTCGCCGAAAATCCCTTTGGCGATGAGTTTCGCGATGTCGATGTCGAAACCGACAAGCTCGCCATCTTCATCGATGAAGCCGAATGGCGGCGCCTCGCTGGACACGCCGACGATCACTTTGCCTCGCTCAAGGACGGTATCGAGAAGCGAGTCCTCGGCCTGGACGGCCGGCGCAGAAGCCGGCAAGGCCGCGAACAGGATCGCAAGGATCGAGAACAGTTTCAGGATTTTCATGGCTACCTCCCTTTTCTTGTCGAGCCGGTGCGATGGGCCGGGAACGCGATGGCCGGCCCCCGCGTCCCCATCTCTCAAGCCGACTGGCGGAACTTTTCGTTCGCTGCAAGCGACCCTGAGGAACTGAAGTCGATTTCGTCCGTGCGCTTGCTCATGGCCTTCGTGAGGGCACGGTCGAGGCGTCCGACGACGTCGTCGATCTCCGCCTCGGTGATGATCAAAGGCGGGCAGACGCGCATGTAGTTCTTCACCGCGATCATCACGAGGCCTTCGGCCATGGCTTCGCGGCGGATCAGCTCCGCCAACGCCGGGTCCGCCTGGCGGGATTCGGGGTCGGACACGATGTCCAGCATCCTGTAGAGACCGGCGCCGCGCACGTCGCCGATGCACTCGTAGCGGGCCGCCAGCGCCGCAAGCTTGGACTCCAGGAGATCGCCCATCTTGGCCGCCCGCCCCGTGATGTCGTCGCGCAGAACGATCTCGAGCTGCTTCAGGGCCACGGCGCAGGACAAGGGGTCCTGCGGGTAAGTGCCCGCCCAGGGAAGCCCCTTCTTGCCGCTCGACGCTTCGGCCACCTCGCGGGTCGTCGCCGTGCCGCAAATGGCAAAGCCGGCGGACATGCCCTTGCCGAAGGTCACGATATCCGGGGTCACGTCATAGCGCTGAAATCCCCACATCTTGCCGGTCCGGCTAGGGGCGAGCTGGCACTCGTCGAAGATCAGCAGCGCTTCCCACTTGTCGGCGATCTCCTTGATGCCGCGCATCCAGTTCTTCGACGGCACGATCATGCCGCCGGGCACCGCGATCGGCTCGAGCATGAGCGCGGCGACTTCCTGGCTGGTCGTGAATTCGATCAGATCATCCGTCATCTGTAGCGATATGCGGTCCCATTCGTCCGCATCCCGCACCGGCGCCCGGTAGTAGAAGGCTGGAACGATGCTGTTTGAGCGCGCCGGCATGCTCAACGGACCGAGGCCGCGTTTGCGGGCGCCGCCGACCGATGTGACGGCCTCGGCGGCCAGCGAGCCGCCGTGAAGGCCGCGCACGACCGAGCAGATGTCGAACCCGCCGGTGGCGCCGAGCGCCATCCGCATGGCGATCTCGTTCGCCTCGGAGCCCGTGACGGCGAAGTTGATGACATCGAGACCGTCGGGAAGCGTCGAGGCGATCAGCTCCGCCAGCTCGATCGCCCAGGGATTGGTGTACCAGGACGACTGGTGCACGAAACGCCCCGCCATGTCCTTGATCGTCTCGACGAGCTCGGGGTGAGCGTGGCCGAGCACCAGGCACATCATGCCGGAGCTCAGGTCGTAGTACTCGTTGCCGTCGACATCGAAGAGCTTCACGCCCTCGCCGCGTTCGAAGACAACGCGCGGCTCATAACGCCACCCGAGCACGTGCTCGGCATCGCGCGCCATCAGGTCCTTATGCCGGTTGGAAAAGGAGAACGCCGTTTCGAGATGATCAGTCACGCCTGATGCTCCACCGTCACAGTGCGACGACACGAGGGATCGGACCGCATCGCCTCAGTTTTGTTCGATATTATGATATGATTCGTAGCTATTTTTCGAACTATATGTCAAACCCCTTTTTCGCCCGGGCAGGCATTTCGGCCGCGGCAGGCGAAAACGGCCGGATTCGCGGCCGGCTTGGAGACGGCGCAGGGCAGTGGATCTGCTTTCGGTGGGAGGGGAGCGGGCCGGTGCCGCGAGTCCGCGCGAGCGGAAAACGCCTTAGTCGAAAGTCTGCGCGAGGTTCTCGGCAGCAGAGTCGAGAGCCGACCGCAGCTTGGGCAGGTCGGAAAAGGACATCCGCACCCCCGGTATGGAGACGGTCAGGCCCGCCAGCAATCGACCTTGTCTGTCGACCACGGGAACGGCGGCGCCGACAACGCCGAGCACGAACTCATCGTCCGAGCAGGCGAAGCCGCTTTCGGCGATTTCGGCAACGACCGCGCGCAAGTGATCTGGGTCCGTGATGGTTCGCGGCGTGTGTTGCACCAGCGGCTCGCTCTTCAGATAGCGGTCCAGCTCCGCCGCCGTCATGCGGGCCAAGAAGAGCTTTCCCGTAGACGTGCAGTAGAGGGGAACGTGACTGCCCGTCTGGAAATTGAATGCCAGAGGCGAGGAACCGGTCACATCGTCGAGATAGACGGTCCGGTGGCCGACGCGAATGCCGAGACTGCAACTCTCGCCCAGGCTTGCGGCCAGTCTCTCGAGTATGGCGTGGCGCGGCGCATGCCGCATCGCCGCACCGAGTATGTCGGACGACAGCTTGGCCAGCCGCGGCGCGATAGTGAGCTGTCGGCCACCGAGCTCTCGCTGCAACAGCCCCAAATCCTCCAGTTGTGCAACGGTGTGGTGGAGAGTGGTCTTGGGCACGTCGAGCGCCAAGGCAATATCGGTCAGCCGTGCACTGCCGCGCTCGGCAAGAACGTCAAGGACGGCAAACATCTTCGCCGTCGGCGAGGAGCCACCCATTTTCGTCCGACCGTTCCTGGGCCCGACCGCATCCCGGACAAGCTTCGACCGCGGCTGACGTCTGGCGTTGCTCATGCCGAGAAATGGTCTTGGAAGGTGTGGAAAGGTATGGGCGCAGGGAGCCATAGGGCGTTGCGTCCTGTCAAGTATCGGCCATGAGCATGCAAGCGGGACTCAGACCGACGGATTCAGTTCCCGGTCCAACGGAACAGGTAGCAAGCCTCGATCCGGAATGGCCGAGCTTCCATGCAGCGAGCGAGATCGGCAGGCGCGCAGGCTCGACCTCAAAACGTCGGGGAATGTCTCATGGCCAGATGCCACGTCGCTTGAAGCCGGTCTTCTTGCTGACAGAAAAGCCGAAGGCTACCCAGGTGGAAGGATCGCCACTGGCTGCGCATAGGCCGTCGACTAACTATCTGCAATACTTGAGTTTCTCGTCCAATCCATCATCGGCGCGACGGAGAGCAGGCCGACATCCGAAGTGCTGTCGGCGCGCGACGCCTCGCCTAGACCGGACCTTTCGCGGCCGACCAAGTCGCCTCGGCGACCCGCAGGAAGTTGCCGCCCATGACCGCTCGCACCTCTTCGGGCTCGTAGCCCCGATCGAGCAGCGCGCCGGCGATCTCGGGCAGGTGCTCCGGCGGCTTGATCTGCATGCCTTGCAGGTCATAGCCCTGCGTCTCGGGGTACCAGTAGTCCTGCGCCTGGCCGGCCGGCATCTCGTCGTGGGTCTGGTCGAAGACGTAGTCGAGGCCCAGGCCGACGTGCCGCGGGCCGACGCGCTCGGCGACGTAGTCGACGTGGCGCAGCAAGCGCTCGGTGGAGATCTCGTCGTCCCCCAGGAAGGGCCCGATCCCGCAGATGCCGACCACGCCGTCGCTGCCCGCGCAGGCTTCGATCTGCTCGTCCGTGATGTTGCGCGGATGGTCCCGCAGGGCCTTCACGTTGGAATGCGAGAAGACGACGGGGCGCGTCGAGATCTCCATCACCTCGAGACTGCTGCGGAGCCCCATGTGCGAGCAGTCCATGATGATGCCCAGCTCGTTGATGCGGCGGACGACCCCGCGGCCGAGCGGGCTCAAGCCGCCGTCGCGGTCGTGGCATCCGCCGGCCACGGCGTTGTTGCGGTTGTAGGCGAGGTGCATCTGGCGCACGCCGACATCGTGGAACAGGTCCAGCATGTCGAGGTCGCCCTGCAGCATCATCGAGCCTTCCAGGTCGAAGGCCACCGCCAGGCGGCCGTCACGCTTGGCTCGGCGGACGTCCTCGACCGTCTCCGCCAGCAGGAAGCGATCCGCGTGCTCCTCGAGCCAGCGGCGATAGCCGGCGATGACCCGCATGATCTGCGGCAAGGGGTTGTAGTCCATGCCGACGTTGACGTGGACGAAGCTGGCCCCCGCGGCGCGGTGGCGCTCCAGGGCCGACATGTCCTGCCCCGGGACCAGCGGCAGGCAGGCGTGGGCATCCCAGACGATGAGATCCGCATAGAGCCGAGCGAAGCTGTCACCGGGCATGGGAGCCAACGCTTTCTTGCTTTCCGGCGCCGGACCCGCCGTAGAGGTGGCACTCGACGAGACCCTCGCCGCAGCGAAGCGGTGCGGGCGCCTGCCGCGAACAGGCCGCCATGGCCTGCGGGCAGCGCGGGTGAAAGCGGCAGCCCTCCGGCGGCGCCAGGGGATTGGGGAAGTCGCCGCCGAGGTCCGTCTCGGGAAGGCCCAGGGCCGGGTCGGGCGTCAGCACGGAGGCGAGCAGGGCCGCGGTGTAGGGATGCCGGGGCGAGGAAAAGAGCGCGGCGGTTGCGTTCTCCTCCACCAGGCGCCCGAGATACATGACGGCGACCCGCGTGGCCATGTGCTCGATGACCGCCAGGTTGTGCGAGATCACGATGTAGGTCAGGCCGAGCTCGGCGCGCAGGTCCTGGAGCAGGTTGAGGATCTGGGCTTGCACGGAGACGTCCAAGGCCGAGGTCGGCTCGTCGCAGATCAGGATCTCCGGCCGCACGATCAGGGCCCGGGCGATGGCGACCCGCTGGCGCTGGCCACCCGACAAGCCGCTGGGGCGGCTCTGCAGGAGGCGTCTCGGCAGGCCCACCTGGTCCATGACCTCGGCGGCGCGGCGCTCGCGCTCCTGCCGGCTGCCCAGGCCGTGGACCCGCAGCGGCATGGTCAGGATGGACAGCACGCTCTTGCGCGGATTGAGCGAGGAGTTCGGGTCCTGGAACACGATCTGGATCTTTCGCGCCCGTTCCAGACGGCCCATCTCGGCCACCGGCCGGCCGTCGATCAGGACCTGGCCGGCATTGGGCTGCTCGAGGCCGAGCAGCAGGCGCGCCAGCGTCGACTTGCCGCAGCCGGACTCCCCGACCAGGCCGAGCACGCTGCCGCGCTCGACCTGGAAGGAAACGCCCGAGACCGCTTGCACGCGCGCGCCGGCGCCCCAGGCCCCGCGGCTGAGCCGATAGCTGCGGTGCAGGTCGCGCGCTTCGATCGCGACCGTCATGACGCGGGGCTCCGCAAATGGCCCAGGGACTCCTGCGCCGGCAAGAGACAGCGGTAGGCATGGCTCGGCGTCAGCGACACCAGCTCCCTTCCGCCTTGCCGGCAATCGGCGGTCGCATAGGCGCAACGCTCGACGAAGCAGCAGCCGGCAAAGGCGCCGGTCATGTTGGGCACCATGCCGGGGATCGTGCCTAGCCGCGCGCTGCCGGCCTGGCCCGGCAGGCAGCGCATCAGGCCTTGGGTGTAGGGGTGACAGGGACGGGAGAAGAGCTCCGCCGCCGTCGCCTGCTCGACGATCTCGCCGGCGTACATGACCAGCACGCGGTCGGCCATGCGGGCGACGACGCCCAGATCGTGGGTCACCAGGATGACGGCCAGGCCGAGGTCGCGCTGCAGGCGCTTGAGCAGGGACAGAACCTGGGCCTGGATGGTGACGTCGAGCGCCGTCGTCGGCTCGTCGGCGATCAGCAGGTCCGGCTCGCACATCAAGGCCATGGCGATCATCACCCGCTGCCGCAGGCCGCCCGAAAGCTGGTGCGGGTACTGCTCCAGGCGCTGCGCCGGCGCCGGCACACCGGCGGTCTCCAAGAGCTCGATCGCCCTGGCGCGCGCGGCCTCGCGACCGCCTTCCCGGTGCCGGCGGTAGACCTCCATCAACTGATCGCCGATCGTGAGCACCGGATTGAGCGACGTCATGGGGTCCTGAAAGATCATCGCCATGCGATCGCCGCGCAGCTCGCCAAGCCGAGCGGGGCCGGCGCCGGCCAAATCCTGGTCGGCGAAGCGCATGACGGCGGCGCGGCGCCGCGCGCGCCGCGGCAGCAGCCCCATCACGGCCAGGGAGGTCAGGGACTTTCCGCAGCCCGATTCGCCCACGACGCAGAGGATCTCCCCCTTGTCGACGGCGAAGCTGACGCCGCGCACGGCCCTGACCAGCCCGGCCGAGGTCGGAATCTCGACGTGCAGGTCACGGACCTCCAGCAGGGCGCTCACGTGTCCTCTCCCATGCCCAGCAGGTCCCGCAGGCCGTCGCCGAAGAGGTTGATGCAGAGCACGACGAGAAACAGCGCGGCGCCGGGGATGTAGAGCAGCCAGGCGTCGAAGAAGAGATACTGGCGGGCCTGGGCCAGCATCAGGCCCCAGGAGGGGGTCGGCTCCTGAACCCCGAAGCCGAGGAACGACAGCGCCGCCTCCAGCAGGATCGCATAGGCCATCTCGATGGTGCCGACGACCACCACGGCGTTCATCAGGTTGGGCAGAATCTCGCCCAGGAGGATCTGGCGGTGCGAGCAGCCGATGGACCTGGCGGCGGTCACGTAGTCCTGGCTGGCGATCTGCTGCGTGGCGCTGCGCACGACGACCGCGAAGCGATCCCAAAGAAACAGCCCGAGCGTGATGATCGTGCCCCAGAGCGAGGCGCCGAGCACCACGACCACCGCCATGGCCACGAGGAACACCGGCAGCGCGAGCCGGGTGTTGATGACGAACATGATGACCTGGTCGATGCGGCCGCCGAAGTAGCCGGCGAGCAGCCCCAGGACGGTGCCGATCAGGCCGGAGATCAGCATGACCGAGATGCCGATCAGCAGCGAGACCCGCGCGCCGTAGATCAGCCGCGACAGATAGTCGCGTCCGAAGCCGTCCGTGCCGAGGAGATGGGCCGGGTCGTGGCCAGGATAGAACAGGGGCGGCAGCAGCCGCCGGGAGAGGTCGTGCGCATAGGGGTCGTAGGGCGCGAGCAGCGGTGCCGCAAGGGCGACGAGGAGGACCAGGAGCAGCACGAGACCGCCCGTCAGGGCGCTGCCGTTGCGCGCGGCCCGGCGCAGGAAGCGCCGAAAGGCGCGGGCTTCGTCGATGGCCGCGTTGCTTTCGTTGCCCGCGCTCATCGGCTCAGGTCACCCTGATGCGCGGATCGAGGGCCGCGTTGATCAGATCGGCGGCCAGGGTGAGCAGCACGTAGAAGGCGGCGATGATCAGGGTGATGGCCTGCACGACGGGCAGGTCGGAGCGCACCGTGGCGTCGTAGCCGAGCCAGCCGATGCCTTGCAGCGCGAAGATCTGCTCGACGACGATCGAGCCGGCGAGCATGGCGCCGAGCTGCACGGCCGAGACCGAGACGATGGGGATCATGACGTTGCGCAGGGCGTGCCTGAACAACACCGTGAAAGGCCGCAGGCCCTTCGCCCAGGCGGTGCGGACATAGTCGGACTCCAAGGCGTCGATCATGCCGGCCCGAGTCAGCCGCATGAGCGCCGGCGTGGCGAAGTAGCCGAGGGCGATGGTCGGCATGACGAAGTTCAGCCAGCTACTGTTGCCCGAGACCGGCAGCCATTGCAGCGTCAGGGAGAAGTACACGATCATCAGCAGCGCCAGCCAGAAGGTCGGCATGGCCTGGCCGACGACGGCGAGGAAGAGACAGAGCCGGTCGATCAGCGAGCCGCGGCGGATCGCCGCCAGAACGCCCAGGGGCAGGGACAGGACCAGGGCGAAGGCGAGCGCGGCGATGCCGAGCGACAGCGTGATCGGCAGACGCGCGACGAGCATGTCCGAGACCGCTTGCTGATAGTGGTAGGACATGCCGAAGTCGCCGACGGCGGCCTTGGCGCACCAGGAGAGGTACTGCACGACGATCGGGCGGTCGAAGCCGTAGTAGGCGCGGATGCGCTCGATATCCTCTGCCGAGGCTTCCCGGCCGGCGACGGCGATGGCCGGATCGCCCGCGAGATGGGCCAGGGAGAAGGTCAGGACCGAGACCAGCAGCAAGGTCAGAAGGGCGCTGACCAGCCGCTTGGCGACGAACGGCAGCATGCGCGGCGTCGGCGCGCTATCGCCAGACGGCGCGTGCGACCCGGAGGAAGTTCTCCCCGAGGATTCCGCGCACCGCCGTCTCGGAATAGCCGCCGGCGAGCAGCGCCTCGGTCAGCTCCGGGAGCTGCTCGGGCTGGAAGAAGGCGGTCATCTTGTCGTAGTTGCCGCTCGCCGGCGACTTCACCTCCGACATGTAGCGCTGCATCTCCTCGACGTCGTAGACGTAGTCCAGACCGAGGCAGATGTGCTCTGTGCCGATCAGCTCGGCGTAGTAGTCGATCTGACGCACCAGGGTCGAGGTCGCCGAATCGTTCTCGCCCATGAAGATACCGACGCCGACCACGCCCACGACCCCGCCGCTCGCCGCGCTGGCCCGGGCCAGGTCGTCGCCGATGTTGCGGTCGTGCTGCCAAAGCGCGCGCGGGTTGGAGTGCGAGAAGATCACCGGCGCGCTGGAGACCTCCATGGCGTCCATCGAGGTCCGGTGGCCGGTATGGCTGCAATCGACGATCATGCCGACCCGGTTCATCTCCTGCACCAGCTCCCGCCCGAAGGCGGTGAGGCCGCGGTCGCCGGGCTCGTGACAGCCGTCGCCGACCCTGTTCCGGTGGTTGTAGGCGAGCAGCATATGCCGGACGCCCAGCTTGTAGAAGACCTCGACCATGTTGAGGTCGCCGTCCAGCGCGTTGGTCCCCTGCAGGTTGAAGGAGAGGGCGAGCCGCTTGTCCCGCTTCGCCGCGAGGACGTCGTCCACGCTCTCGACGAGACGATAGAGCGCCGGCTGCGACAGGAAGCTGCGGCGCTCCCGGGCGATGGCCTTCAGGACCTCGAGCGTGGACTCGGAATCGGACGCGAGGGTCAGGGAGACGAAATCGACGCCGTTCTCGACCATGCGCGGCAGGGTCTGTGCCCGGTGCTCCGCGCGCCCATAGTCGGTCCAGGGCAAGGTCGTATCGCAGACCAGGGCATCGCTGTGCAGCGCCCCGGGGCCCAGTTGGCTCTCAGGTAACATGGCGCAAGCTCCACGGCGCGGCGCGCCCGTCGAGCAGGCGCGCCGCCGTCACGTCGTCGGGCTATTTCCAGCTGTACTCGTAGAAGCGCGGGATCTCGTCCGCGTAGGGCGTGAAGTTCAGCTCGGAATCCCAGCCGTAGCTCCGAACACCGCTGAAGGTCGGCAAGATGTAGGCTTGCTCGGTGATCCGCGCGATGGCCTTGCCGTAGAGCTTTTTGCGGGTCGCCGGGTCGGTGTTGGTGTCGGCCTGCTTGAGCCACTCCATGACGTCCGTGTCCTGGGCGAAGTCGTCCTCGCTGCCGTTGAAGAAGACGCTGACACTGGCCGCGGCATCCGCCAGGGAATAGGAGCCCCAGTTGGCCAGCCACAGGGGCACCTTGTTGGCCACCTGCGCGTCGCGAAAGGCCTCCCAAGGCAGGCGGTGCAGTTTCGTTTGGATGCCGACCTTCGCCAGGTCGCCCATGATGGCCTCGGCCTCGTGGGCCGGCGCTTCGGCGTAGAGGTCGATGGTGAAGCCGTCTCCATAGCCGGCCTCGGTCAGCAGGGCCTTGGCCTTGCCCGGATCGTAGTCGTAGACCCTGGCCATCGACTCGTCGCAGCCGAACTGCAAGGGATGGCAAGGCGTGTTGACGACTCTCGGCGCGCCGCCCAGGAGGTTGTCGACGATGGCCTGTCGATTGACGGCGTGGCTGATCGCCTGGCGAACCTTCGGGTTCTTGGTCGGATCGCTGTTGGTGCGCCCGGCGGCATCCATGCCCAGGTAGAAGATCCGCAGGGTCTCGGCCATCTCGGCGGTGACGCCCGGCCGACCCTGAAGCTTGGCCACGAGGTCGGGCGTCAGGTCGGCGGTGACGTCGATGCCGCCGGCCAGGAGCTCGGCCACCTGGGTCTGCACGTCCGGGATCTCGCGGATCACGACGTTCTTGATCTTGGCCATCCCCTTCGGGCCGCCCCAGGTGTAGCCGTCGTTGCGCACCAGGGTGTACTCCTCGCCCGGCTTCATGCTGACGACCTTGTAGGGGCCCGTGCCGATCGGCTTGTTGGACATGCCTTCGGTCCCGACCTCGGCGTAGTACTCGTTGGGGTAGACCGGCATCGGCCCGGCGAGGAACTCAAGGGCCTGCGGGAAGGGGCCCTTGCTGTGGATCCGCACGGTCGTGGCATCGACCTTCTCGGTCTTGTCGATCCAGTTGACGATCCGCTGGAACTTCACGCCGCTGTCGGGCGCGGAGACCGTGTTGTAGGTGTAGACGACATCGTCGGCGTCGAAGGGCTCGCCGTTGTGGAAGGTGACGCCCTCGCGGAGCGTCAGCTCGAGGGTGGTGTCGTCGATCCAGTTCCAGCCGCTGGCCAGGTTCGGCAGGTACTCGCCCGAGGTGGGGTCGCGGTAGATCAGCGTGTCCCAAACCATGGCGGTGAACCAGATGCCCGACCGCGTGGCGCCGTAGTAGTTGTCGGCGTTGACCATGACGCCGTCGACGCCCCAGCCGATCCTCAGGGTGTCGTCGGCCTTGTCCGCCTTGGCGCCTTGCGCAGCCAGCACCAAAGCCGCTGCGGCCAAGAGAATTCTCGCATTCCAGGTCATGCGCTGCTCCCTGTCCGTCCGTTGCCTCATCGCACTTGAGCGGCGATCAAGGCTGGCAAGGTAGGAGCCATAATGTGTATTCTCAAATATCAGTTAGGCATGAATTAATGCTTGAGAAGCATCAATGCGAATCGAGCTGCGACACCTGAAGGCCTTCTGCGCCGTCGCCGAGGAGCTCAGCTTTCGCGGCGCGTCGGAACGGATCGGCGTCGCCCAGCCGGCCCTCAGCCGGACCATCAAGCACCTGGAGGAGGAGGCCGGCGTCACGCTCTTCGAGCGCACCACCCGCGTCACCAGCCTGACCGAGGCGGGCCGGGCCTTTCTCTCCCGCTCGCAGGCGATCCTGGAGAGCCTCGACGACGCGGTCGATCTGGCCCGGCGGGTGCAGAGCGGAATCACCGGCGAGGTCCGCGTCGGCTTCAACGACTTCGCCATCAGCGGCCTCCTGCCGGAGACGGTGCGCCAGTTCCGCGCGGCCTATCCCGAGGTCGACGTCAAGCTGGTCGACTCGCCGACGCCGGAGATGCTGAGCATGGTGCTCGACGGCGCCCTGGAGGTCGCCTTCCATACCGGGCCCTCCCACCATAGCGACCTGGACCAGATCATCGTGCGCAAGGAGCGCTTGGTCTGCGTGCTGCCGTCGTCTCATCGGCTGGCCGCGCAGAAGGCCCTGTCGGTCGCCGACCTCGCCAACGAGTATTTCATCATGGGCCGCTGGGAGACCTGGCGGATCTATCACCGGATCATCAGGGACCTCTGCCGGCGCCACGGCTTCCAGCCGCGTATCATCCAGGAGGCCGAGCACGGCGACGGCATCATGGGCTTGGTGGCGGCGGAGATGGGTATCACGCTCTACGTCGACAGCGAGTGGCTGCACTTCATCAGGGGCATCGTCGTCAAGCCGCTGCGCGAGGCCCTGCCGCAGATCGACACCCTGGCGACCTGGCACCGCGAGCGCCGCGCCAAGGTCTCGACCATCGACCACTTCCTGCAGGTCACCGCCGACGTCGTCGCGCGCAACGGCATCGAGCTGGAGACCCCGCTGTCCGCGGCCACGGGGAAGAGATGAGAGACGTCGCCGCCCGGAATCGAAAACGGCGTCCCGAGCAGGCTCGAGACGCCGTTCTCCTTGACGAAGCAGACTGACGCTCAGGCAGCCAGGTCGAAGCGGTCGAGGTTCATGACCTTGGTCCAGGCGGCCACGAAGTCCCGGACGAACTGCTCTTGCGCGTCGTCGCAGCCATAGACCTCGGCCAGGGCCCGTAGCTGCGAGTTGGAGCCGAAGACCAGGTCGGCCGCGGTCGCCGTCCACTTGACCCCGCCGCTGCCGTTGCGGCCCTCGAAGACCCGCTCGTCGCCGGCGGACTTCTCCCAGGTCGTGCCCATCTCGAGCAGCTTGACGAAGAAGTCGTTGGTCAGGGTCTCGGGCCGATCGGAGAACAGGCCGTGGGCGCTGCCGCCGTGGTTGGCGCCGAGGGCGCGCAGGCCGCCGACCAGGACCGTCATCTCGGGCGCGGTCAGGGTCAGCAGTTGTGCCCGCTCGACCAGGAGCTGCTCGGCCGGACGCCGGTGCGAGGCATGCAGGTAGTTGCGGAAGCCGTCGGCGGTCGGCTCCAGGTGGGCCACCGAGGCGACCTCGGTCTGCTCCTGCGTGGCATCGGTCCGGCCCGGCGAGAAGGGCACCGTCACCGCGTGACCGGCCTTCTTAGCCGCCGCCTCGACGGCCGCGTTGCCGCCCAGCACGATGAGGTCGGCGAGGGAGACCCGCTTGCCGCCGGTCTGCGCCTCGTTGAACTTGGCCTGGATCGACTCCAGAACCGGCAGGACCTTGGCCAGCTCGGCCGGCTGGTTGACCTCCCAGTCCTTCATCGGCGCCAGGCGGATGCGCGCGCCGTTCGCGCCGCCGCGCTTGTCGGAGCCGCGGAACGACGAGGCCGAGGCCCAGGCGGTGGCGACGAGCTGACCGATCGACAGGCCGGACTCGAGGATCTGCGCCTTGAGTGCGGCGACCTCCTGCTCGTCGACCAGCGGGTGGTCGACGGCCGGCACCGGGTCCTGCCAGATCAAGGGCTCGGACGGCACCAGCTTGCCGAGGTAGCGGCTGACCGGGCCCATGTCGCGGTGGGTCAGCTTGAACCAGGCCTTGGCGAAGGTCGCCTCGAACTCGGCCGGGTTCTCCAGGAAGCGCCGGGCGATCGGCTCGTAGATCGGGTCCATGCGCAGCGCCATGTCGGCCGTGGTCATCATCGGCGCATGCGAGCGCGCGGAGTCATGCGCGTCCGGCACCGTGCCCGCCGCCTCGGCGTTCTTCGGCGTCCACTGATGCGCGCCCGCCGGGCTCTTGGTCAGCTCCCAGTCGTACTTGAAGAGGACTTCCAGGTAGTTGTTGTCCCAGGTGGTCGGCGTCTCGGTCCAAGCGCCCTCGATACCGCTGGTGATGGTGTGCACGCCCTTGCCGTCGCCGAAGCTGTTCTTCCAGCCGAAGCCCTGCTCCTCGAGGCTGGCGCCCTCCGGCTCGCGGCCGACGTACTGGCCCGGGTCGGCGGCGCCGTGCGCCTTGCCGAAGGCATGGCCGCCGGCGATCAGCGCGACCGTCTCCTCGTCGTTCATGGCCATGCGGCCGAAGGTCTCGCGGATGTCGCGGCCGGAGGCGACCGGATCGGGGCTGCCGTTCGGGCCTTCCGGGTTCACGTAGATCAGGCCCATCTGCACCGCGCCGAGCGGCGTCTCCAGCTCGCGGTCGCCGCTGTAGCGCTCGTCGCCCAGCCACTCGGTCTCGGAGCCCCAGTAGATGTCCTCCTCGGGCTCCCAGACGTCGGCGCGGCCGCCGGCGAAGCCATAGGTCTTGAAGCCCATGGTCTCGAGGGCGACGTTGCCGGCCAGGATCATCAGGTCGGCCCAGGAGAGCTTGCGACCGTACTTCTGCTTGACCGGCCAGAGCAGGCGGCGCGCCTTGTCCAGGTTGCCGTTGTCCGGCCAGCTATTGAGCGGCGCGAAGCGCTGCGTGCCGGAGGCGCCGCCGCCGCGGCCGTCGGACACCCGGTAGGTGCCGGCGCTGTGCCAGGCCATGCGGATGAAGAAGGGGCCGTAGTGGCCATAGTCGGCCGGCCACCAGTCCTTGGAGTCGGTCATGACCTTCTCCAGGTCCGCGATCACCGCATCCAGATCGAGGCTCTTGAACGCTTCAGCGTAGTTGAAGCCCTCGTCCATCGGATCGGACAAGGAGGAGTGCTGGTGCAGGATCTTCAGGTTGAGCTGGTTCGGCCACCAGTCTCGGTTCGACACGACCGAGGCGGTCGTGTGGCTAGAGATGCCGCCCGTCACCGGGCACTTGCTTCCGCCGTCCATGGGATACTCCGCTTGTCTGCTGCAGGTTGTGAGACCTAGGGACACCATGGATAGCCATTCTTGATCATCAGATCCAATCGTATTATCTTGGCTACACGATAAGAAATTCTGATACTGACCGGATCCGGCCCCTTGGCTTCCCTCAAGCAGCTCCGCTACTTCGCGGCGGTCGCCCGTTTCGGCCACTTCGGCCGCGCGGCCGAGTCCCGCAACGTCACCCAGCCGGCCCTGTCGATGCAGGTCAGCGAGCTGGAAGGCGACTGGGGCCTGAAGCTCTTCGAGCGCCGCCAGCAGGGCGCGCGGCTGACCGACGCCGGCGAAGAGCTGCTGGCCCGGGCCAAGGACATCCTCACGGCTGTGCGCGACCTGGACGACTACGCCCAGCACCACAAACAGGTGCTGAGCGGCCGGCTGCGCCTCGGCGTCATCCCCTCGATCGCGCCCTACATCCTGCCGCCGCTGCTGCCCCTGCTGCGGTCCCGCTACGGCGACCTCGACCTGCGCGTTCGGGAGACCCTGACCGAGGTGCTGGTCGAGGAGCTGCTCGACGGCCAGCTCGACCTGCTCCTGCTGGCCCTGCCGATCGAGCATCCCGGTATCGCCACCGAGGCCCTGTTCGAGGACCGCTTCCTGCTCGCCGCGCCGGCCGGCTGGCAAGGGGGGACGGGCCGGCGCGGCAAGGGCGCGCGCAAGGAAAGGCGGGCGAGCCCCGAGCTGCTCGAAAGCGGCAGCCTGCTGCTGCTCGAAGAGGGGCACTGCCTGCGCGACCAGGCCCTGGCCTTCTGCCAAGTGCGGCAGATCGATTCCCTGGACACCTTCGGCGCCTCGAGCCTCTCGACCATCGCCCAGATGGTCGCCAACGGCATGGGCCTGACCCTGCTGCCCGAGATCAGCCTCGGCATCGAGGCCAAGCGCAACGACATCCAGGTGATCCCCTTCGAGGCCCCGGAGCCGAGCCGGAGCGTCGGCCTGGCCTGGCGCGCCAGCTCGCCGCGCCGACGCGACTTCGAGGCCCTGGGCGCGGTCGTCGCCGAGATCGCGCCGTTGCGGGCTTAGCGGTTACGGTCACGATGGAGACTCGAAGCCCTCTCCCCACAGGAACGGTCACGTCGCGACTCCGGCTGCACAGCCACGCTCAATGCACGGCCGTGGCAGCCATCGCGGTAGAGGCCTTGCGACAAGACTCCGGCCGATTGCGACTCACCTACGAAGTGATCGGCCGGATCGACGGTCTGCGGCTAGCGCCGCTCGATGGTCCGCAGCGCCGCGACGGCCTGTGGCGCACGACCTGCTTCGAAGCCTTCGTTCGGGCGACGACCGGCACGGCTTACTACGAGCTCAATTTCGCACCCTCGAGCGCTTGGGCCGCCTACCGCTTCCAAGCCTATCGGGAGGGCATGCAGGTCGCGCAGGACGTCAGCCCGCCGCGGATCGAGCCACGCGTAGCAAGGGACCGCTTCGCGCTGCACGCGTCGCTAGCGATCGGCGGCCTGCCGCGCCATGAGCCCTGGCAGCTCGGCATCGCGGCGGTGATCGAAGAACTGGACGGCGGCATGTCCTATTGGGCGCTCGCACATCCGCCGGGCAAACCGGACTTCCATCATGCCGACGGCTTTACCGCGACTCTGCCGCCCGTCTTGGGAACGACGTCCTCCAAGTAAGCGATCATTGCCGCACGAGGCGCCACGCCGAACATCCGTATCCGGTGGGTGTGCGTCAGCAAGAGCAGCCCTACCGCGTGCGCGAAAATCGTCGCCATGAGGCGCCTCGAGTCCTTGGCACTTGTGCCCGAGGCTCTTGCGGCTCTCCCGATGGGCGCTAGCGTGGCCTCCAGGGCACCGTTGAGCGCCTCGTCGCGCTCTCGCCCGAGTCCCTGGGGTCGCATGCCACCCCGGAACAGATAGAAGCCAAGATCGAGATCGCGGGGGTTTTCCGCATAGAAATCGAAGAACGCCAGAGCCGCGGCCCGGATCTGTCTGTCCGGCGCCTCGACGTCCGCGACCGCGTCTTCGACCCGCGACCGTAGCTTGGCAAGGGAAGAGGCCAGCAGCTCCGCGTAGATCTCCTCCTTCGAGGCGAAGTGCGTGTAGAGAGCCGCGGGCGTGTAGCCGGCCTTCATGGCGATGGCCCGCAGACTGGCGCCGTCCAGACCCTCGGTCTCGAAGACCGCGCGCGCGGCCTCGAGAATCAGTGAACGCTTCAAATCCGCGACCGCCTCTCGTCGCCGACTGCTTGCAAGAGTGGACTTTGCCGGGCTTTTCATGGCGATTCCTAAACGTCTTGACAAGAAATTTAACACTGTTCATTCTTGTGAGCAAGCGTTGAATTGGAGGCAGACATGCTGCTGGATGGACAGGGCTACCGGGACTCGCTGCGCCGCTACGCGCCTCGGGTCTTCTTAAACGGGGAACGGATCGAGAGCGTTGCGGATGAGCCGCTGCTGGAGCCGGGCATAGCCGCCGTCGCCTCGACCTATGACTTCGCCCACCACGAAGCACATCGCTCGCTCTTGACCGCGCGACAGGGCACGTCCGGCCAGACCGTCAATCGGATGTTGCACATCAACGAGACCTCGGAAGACCTGCTGACGAAACTGGAGGCCACGCGCCTGGTCTGCCGCGAAGTCGGCTGCGCGCAGCGCTACCTGTCGCATGACGCGCTCAACGCGATCTTTCAGGCGACGAAGCGAACCGATGACGCCCAGGGCACGGACTATCACGATAGGTTCCTCGGATACCTGCACCGCGTGCAGGACGAGGACCTGACCCTCGGGGTCGCGATGACGGATGCCAAGGGCGATCGATCGCTGCGCCCGGGCCAGCAGACCAACCCCGATGTCTACGTGCACGTGAAGGATCGGCGACCGGATGGGATCGTCATCTCCGGCACCAAGGCGATCGTCACGGGCGCGCCCTATATGCATGAGTTTCTGGTCATGCCCTGCCGCACGCACAGACCGGAAGATGCGGCCTTCGCCGTCTGCTGTGCCGTGCCGGTCGATGCCGAGGGCGTGACAATCGTCACCCGCCCGGCCGGACGCCCCCGCGAGGCCGCCGCCAAGTTCTCGGCGAAGTTCGGTCAGTCGACGGGCGTGGTGATCTTCGAAGACGTCTTCGTGCCGAACGACTGCGTCTTTCTGGACGGCGAGTGCGAGGAAGGCGGCTTCCTGACGACGTCCTATGCGACGCACCACCGTCACTCCTGCATCGGCGCGCGGGCGGGCTTCGGTGATTTGCTGATCGGTGCCGGCGCGCTGGTCAGCGAAGCCAACGGCTTGGACATCGGCCGGCACGGACACATACGCGACGCCATGGTCGAGCTCATCACCATCACCGAGAGCTTCTTCGCTTGCGGGATCGCGGCATCCGTCTACTGCACGGCCGATCCGGCCGGCTCGGTCATGCCGGACCCGGTGTTCTCCAACATCGGCAAACTGCTTCTGGCCACCAAGATCTACGACATGCACCGGGTCGCTCACTACGTCTCGGGCGGCATGATCGTGGCCCTGCCCGGACCGGACGAGGACCACAATCCCGAGACGCGCGCCGCCTTGTCAGAGGTCCTAGGCGGCAGATCCGACTTTCCCGCGGAGAAGCGCCTCGAAGTCTCGCGTCTGATCGAGGACCTCACGGCGTCGCACCAGGGGGGCTGGTACTCGATCATCTCGCTCCATGGCGGCGGCTCGCCCGAGGCCATGAAGCGGGAGATCTGGCGGAACTATCCGGTGATGGAGCGCGTCGATCTGGTCGATCGTCTGCTCGACCGTGGCGTCTTGGACGTAGGCGAGCGCGTGTCCAAGCAGCCGGGGCGTTGCTGCGTGACTGGCTGTCAGGTGCCCGACCGGGTTCAGGCCGACAGGTCGCTCAGTCCAGCGCTCGAAACCCACGACCACTGAGGCGGCCATGAACCTCGAGCGATTCGAGCGCTATCCGCTGACCTTCGGCCCCACGCCGCTGGAGCCCTTGCCGCGCCTGTCAGAGGCTCTCGGCGGCGCGATCGAGATCTGGGCCAAGCGGGAAGACTGCAACTCCGGCCTCGCCTTCGGCGGCAATAAGTTGCGCAAGCTCGAGTACCTCGTGCCGGACATCCTGGCCTCGGAGGCGGACACCCTGGTGTCGATCGGCGGCGTGCAGTCCAACCATACCCGCCAGGTCGCCGCGGTGGCGGCCAAGCTAGGCTTGAAATGCCGGCTGATCCAAGGAAGCTGGGTCGAATGGCACGACGCCGTCTACGATCGCGTCGGTAACGTCCAACTCTCGCGCATCATGGGCGCAGAGGTTCTGTTCTCGAAAGAGGACTTCAGCATCGCCATCAAGGAGAGCTGGGAGAAGGCCATAGATGATGTTCGCCGCGAGGGCGGCAAGCCCTACCCGATCCCGGCCGGTGCGTCGGACCATCGACTGGGTGGCCTGGGTTACGTAGGCTTTGCCGAGGAGCTGCGCGCGCAGGAAAGCCAACTGGGCGTCGCGTTCGACAGCATCGTTGTAGCTTCCGCCTCCGCAAGCACGCAAGCGGGCATGGTCGTGGGCTTCAAGCAGGACGGGCGATCCTCGCAGGTCCTGGGCATTGACGTCACGGCCCGCCCGGGGGACACGAAGGCAATGGTTCGACAGATCGCGGAGCGCACGGCCGACTTGATCGACCTGCCCCAGCCCATCGAGGAGTCCGACATCACCTTTCTGGAAGACTATGCCTATCCTGCCTACGGCGTGCCGTCGGACGAAACGCTGGAGGCCATCCGTCTCGGCGCCCGGCTCGAGGGGATGGTCACGGATCCCGTCTATGAGGGAAAGTCGCTGCAAGCGCTCGTCGACCTGGTCCGGCGGGGCGCGTTCGCGCCTCGGACGAAGCTGCTCTACATCCATCTCGGCGGCGTCCCGGCGCTGAGCGCTTACTCGTCTTCGTTCAAGGAGGGATGACGTGTTGCCGGGTGCGGAGCGGCTATGATCTTCGGCATCGATCGCCTCCTCGCCGAGCCGGATCTGCGCGGGCCCCTGCAAGGCCGGCGCGTCGCCCTGCTCGCTCACCCTGCCTCGGTGACGCAGGATCTGACGCATTCGCTCGACGCCCTGGCGGCCCTCGACGACATCGATCTGACGGCCGCCTTCGGGCCGCAGCACGGCCTGCGCGGCGACAAGCAGGACAACATGATCGAGTCGCCGGACTACCAGGATCCGCTGCATGGCATCCCGGTCTTCTCGCTCTACGGCGAGGTGCGGCGGCCGACGGATGCCATGATGGAGCGCTTCGACGTCCTGCTGGTCGACCTGCAGGACCTCGGCTGCCGCATCTACACCTTCGTCACCAGCCTGCGCTACGTCCTGGAAGCGGCCGCCCGGCACGGCAAGGCCGTCTGGGTCCTCGACCGGCCCAACCCGGTCGGCCGGCCCGTCGAGGGCCTGCGCCTGCGCACGGGCTGGGAGTCCTTCGTCGGCGCCGGCCCCCTGCCGATGCGCCACGGCCTGACGCTCGGCGAGCTGGGCGCCTGGTTCGTCGCGACGCTCGGCCTCGATCTCGACTATCGCGTCGTCGAGATGCAGGGCTGGAACCCGCAGGCGGCGCCGGGCCACGGCTGGCCGCTCGGCATCAGGGACTGGATCAACCCCAGCCCCAACGCACCGAACCTCTGGATGGCCCGCGCCTACGCCGGCACGGTCATGCTCGAAGGCACCACGCTCTCCGAGGGCCGCGGCACCACGCGCCCGCTGGAGCTCTTCGGCGCGCCGGACATCGACGCCCGCGCCCTGCTCGCGCGCATGCAGGAGCTGGCACCGGACTGGCTGGCCGGCTGCCGCCTGCGCGACTGCTGGTTCGAGCCGACCTTCCACAAGCACGTCGGCGCGCTTTGTCACGGCCTGCAAATCCATACCGAGGGCCCGGGCTACGACCACGAGGCCTTCCGGCCCTGGCGCCTCCAGGCCCTCGCCTTCAAGGCGCTGCGCGCGCTCCGGCCGGACTACCCGCTGTGGCGCGACTTCCCCTACGAATACGAGAACGACAAGCTGGCCATCGACGTCATCAACGGCGGCCCGCTGCTGCGCGACTGGGTCGACGACGCCGGCGCCACGCCCGCGGATCTCGATGCGCTGGCGACGCCGGACGAGGAGTCCTGGCGCGAAGAGCGCGAGCGCTTCCTGCGCTACCGACCCGCCAGCTAGCGGCTGTCCGCGAGCAGCGGCGTGACCCAGTGCGAGGCGCGCTCCAGCTCCGCGCGCAGCCAGCGCCGGAAATGCCGGATCTTCTCGAGGCCCTGCTTGTGGCGCGGCACCGCCAGGTAGTGCGCCTTGATCGGGATTCCCTGCTGGCCGAAGAGCGGCAGCAGGGCGCCGCTTTCGAGATCGTGGAAAGTGAGCAGCGTGCTCTCCAGGCAGACGCCGAGGCCGTCCTTGGCCGTGCCGATCGACAGGAAGGAGCGGTCGAACTTCGGCCCGCGCGAGAGGTCGAGCGCCAGCGACGGGGCGAAGCGCGCCAGCCAGTCCGACCACTGCACCAGGCACTTGGTCGAGTGGATCAGCGTCTCCCGTTGCAGCAGGTCGAGGCCCCGCGGGCCGCCCTCCGACAGCAGGGCCGGGCTGACCAGCGGCAGAACCTGCTCCTCGCAAAGCGGCTCGGCGACGATGCCCGGCCCGTAGCGGTCGCCGTAGCGGATGTCGACGTCGATGTCGTCCTTCTCCGGGTCGGCCGGCTGCGGCGTCGCGGTGACCCGGACATCAAGCTCGGGATGCGCCTGGAAGAAACCGCTGAGCCGAGGCATCAGCCACTGGGTGGCGAAGGTCGGCGCGGCATGGACGAAAAGCGCGTCCTCGCGGCTCATCGAGACCAGCCGGACGGTGGCCCGCTCGATGTCGGCGAAGGCCCGGCCGATGTGCCCGTGATACTCGACGGCGGCCTCGCTCGGGGTCGCCTGTCGATGAACTCGATTAAACAGTGACAGCCCCAGATAGCTCTCCAGGGCCTTGATTCTGTGGGAAACCGCCGAGGCCGTGATGTTGAGTTCGCTCGCCGCTGCCGCGAAGCTACCGGTCCGCATCACGGCATCGAAGGCGGTCAGGCCGCGCATGGTGGGACGCATGGGCATCGGCGACTCCTGAAATTCCTTCATCTAAAGAGTAGAACTTCGCGTTTGTCCTGGAAAGCGCCGCGGCCTAGCTCTTGAGCAAGCAAGAAGCACCGGCCGGGCGACCCTCACCTCCTCACGAAGGCCCCCGTCCGCGACCAGGGAGGATCGATGCTCGACGGCAAGGTTGCCGCGATCAGCGGCGCGGCCTCGAAACGGGGCATCGGCTTGGCGACCGCCCGCGCCATGGCGGCCCGCGGCGCCAAGGTCGCCATCCTGGATCTGGACGACAGCGCCGCCGCAGCGGCCGCCGAGAGCCTCGGCGAAGGCCACCTCGGCCTGGCTTGCGACGTGGTCGACCCGCAGGCCTGCCGCGCGGCCGTCGAGACCATCGCCGGGCGGCTCGGCCCGATCGACATCCTGGTCAACAACGCCGGCATCACCCAGCCCCTGAAGCTGCTGGACATCGCGCCGGGCGACTACGACGCCGTCACCGGGGTCAACCTGCGCGGCACCCTGCAGCTCTCCCAGGCCGTCGTGCCGGCGATGAAGGACCGCAAGGCCGGCACGATCATCTGCGTCTCCAGCGTCTCGGCGCAGCGCGGCGGCGGCATCTTCGGCGGGCCCCACTACAGCGCCGCCAAGGCCGGCATCCTCGGCCTGATGCGCGCCATGGCCCGCGAGCTCGGGCCGCACGGCATCCGCGTCAACGCCGTGACGCCCGGGCTGATCGAGACCGACATCACCGGCGGCCTGCTGACCGCCGAGCGCAAGACCGAGATCCTCAAGGGGATCCCGCTCGGCCGCGTCGGCCAGCCGGAAGACGTCGCCGACATCTGCCTGTTCCTGGCGTCCGACCTCGCCGCCTACGTCACCGGCGCGACCATCGACGTCAACGGCGGCATGCACATCCACTGACGCGAGAGGAGAGGACGACCGCCGATGCCGAGACCGCCGCACGAAGCCAGCAACGATAGGCTCGCCGAGAAGGCCAAGCTGATCCGGCGCGCCGTCGTCGAGCAGACCGACGTCTGCGGCTCCGGCCACTACGGCTCGGCCTTCTCGATCGCCGAGCTCCTGGCGGTGCTCTACTACCGCCTGCTGCACGTCAAGTCGGACGAGCCGCGCTGGCCGGACCGCGACCGCTTCACCATGGGCAAGGGCCACGCCGCCATCGCGCTCTATCCCGTGCTGGCCGACCTGGGCTTCTTCGAGACCGACTGGCTGAAGGACTACACGCGCCTCGGCAGCCCGCTCGGCGACCACCCCGACATGGTCAAGGTGCCGGGCGTCGACTTCTCCTCCGGCTCCATCGGCCACAACCTCTCGGTCTCCGTCGGCATGGCCGCCGGGCTCAAGCGGCGCGGCTCGCCGGCGCGCGTGGTCTGCCTGATGGGCGACGGCGAGATGACCGAGGGCCAGGTCTGGGAGGCGGCGATCTCGGCGCCGAACTACGGCCTCGAGAACCTGGTCGGCATCGTCGACATCAACAAGGTCGGCTCCGACGGCGAGACCGCGGAGATCATGGATACCCGCCCGCTGGAGGCCAAGTGGAGCGCCTTCGGCTGGCGCGTGCTGGAGCTGGCCGACGGCCACGACCTGAGCCGCACCTTCGCGGCCCTCGACGAGGCGCTGAACCGGCCGGACGGTCGGCCGAGCGTGGTGCTGGCCGACACCGTGGCCGGCAAGGGCGTCAGCTTCATGGAAGGCACCTGGCAATGGCACCTCGGCTTCCTGGGCCCGGCCGACAAGGCCCGCGCCCTGGCCGAGATCGAGAAGGGTCTGATGCCATGAGCGCGACCGACCTCTACGACGAGCGCAGCCGGGCGCGGACAATTCCCGAGGACAGCACCGTCACCCTCGACTTCGACGCGACGTCCTGGGACATGGCCGGCTCGCTGGCGCTCTCGACCCAGCTCTCGACCGGCCGCACGCTGATCAAGCTGGCCGAGCGGGGCCACGACGACATCGTCGTCTGCACCGCCGACCTCGGCCGGCCGACCCAGGTCGTCGATTTCGGCCGCCGCTACCCGGAGCGCTACTTCAACTTCGGCATCGCCGAGCGGAACATGATCGGCGCGGCCGCCGGCCTGGCCACCACGGGCTGGCTGCCGGTGATCTCCAACTACTCCTTCTTCCTCGCCCTGATGGGCCTGGAGAACATCCGCAACGACATCTGCTACCCGAACCTCAAGGTCCGCCTGGTCGGCACCCACTCGGGCATCGCCATGGGCTTCTACGGCACCTCGCACCACTGCAACGAGGACATCGGCGCCCTGCGCGCCCTGGCCAACCTGGTGCTGATGGCGCCCTGCGACGCCAACGCCATCGAGGCGGCGCTCACGTCCACCATCGACCACGAGGGGCCGATCTACTTCCGCTGCGGCCGCGGCCGGGAGACGCCGGTCTATGCCGAGCCGCCGGCCTGGCGGATCGGCGGCTCGAACCGCCTGCGCGAGGGCAAGCACGCCACCATCCTGGCGATCGGCGTCGAGGTCGCCTTCGCGCTGGAGGCGGCTGAGCTGCTCGCCCGCGAGGGAATCGAGGTCGAGGTGCTCGACATGTACTCGATCCGGCCGATCGACGAGACGCCGATCCTCGAGGCGGCGAAGCGCCACGGCCGCCTCTTCACCGCCGAAGAGCACAACGTCACCGGCGGCTTCGCCAGCGCGGTCGCCGACGTGCTGGCCGACCACGGCGTCGGCGCCAAGGTGACCCGCATCGGCCTGCCCGACAGCTATTCGATTCTCGGGCCGCCGACCCACCTCTATCGGCACTACGGCATGGACGGCGCGGGCATCGCGCAGCGCCTGCGCGAGAGCCTGCGAAGCGAGGCGTGACTCCAGGGCGGCACGACCGCCGAACCGCGCCCGGCAGGCGAGCGCCGGGCCCAACAACGAGATGGGAGGAGAACCCTATGACGACGAGCAGATCCGGCCGGAGGCTAACGGCCATCGCCGCCGCGGCGCTGCTGATGGGCAGCGGCGTCGCCGCAGCCGACGAGATCGTCCTGGCCCACGGCGCCAATCCCGGCAACCCGCGCTCCGACGCCGCCGAGATGTTCGCCGAGCTGGTCGAGCGCTACAGCGGCGGCGACATCACCGTCAACGTCGCCGGCTCCGCCAGCCTGGGCGACGACGCCGAGATGATCCAGTCGGTCAAGGTCGGCACTATCCAGATGACCGCCAACTCCCAGGGCGCCTTCTCGCAGGTGGTGCCCGAGGTGGCGACCCTCGGCCTGCCCTTCCTCTTCAACGAGCTGCCCGACGCCTGGGTCACGCTCGACGGACCGGTCGGCGCCGAGCTCTCCGCCCGCGCCGAGAAGAAGGGCTTCGTGATCATCGGCTGGTGGGACAACGGCGTGCGCCACATCACCACCGTCGATGGCCCGATCAAGTCGCCTGCCGATGTCGAGGGCCTGAAGATCCGCACGCCCCCGGATCCCATGACCCTCGACATCTTCAAGGCCCTCGGCGCCAACCCGGCGCCCCTGGCCTGGAGCGAGTTGCCAACCGCCTTGAAGACCGGCACCTTCGAGGCGCAGGAGAACCCGCTCACCAACATCCACTCGGCCAAGCTGCACGAGATCACCACGCACATCTCGATGACCGGCCACAAGTACGAGGGCACGCCGCTGATCGCCAACGCCGCCTGGTGGAACGGCCTCTCCGACGCGCACCGCGACGCCGTCGGCCGGGCCGTCGCCGAAGCCGGCTGGTATCAGCGCGGCCGCAACCTGATCGACAACGAGCGCCTGGTCACCGTCATCAAGCAGGAAGGCGGCAACTTCCAGGAGGTCGACAAGCAGCCCTTCGTCGACGCCACGGCCGCGGTCTACGAGTCCTGGAAAGGCAAGTTCCCGGACTTCGTCGCCCTGCTGACCAAGGAAGCGGCCGCCGCGAAGGCCAAGTGACGCAAACGCAGCCTGAAGCGGAAAGCGCGGGGCCCGGCGGCCCCGCGCTTCGCCTTATCGACAGACTGGAAGCGGCCATCGCCCTGGTTTCCAAGGGCATTCTGGTGGTCATCACGGTCGTGCTGTTCGGCGCGATCTTCATGAACGTCGTGCTGCGCTACGCCTTCTCCAGCGGCGTGGCCGGCGCCTACGAGCTGCCGGCGATCCTCTTTCCCTGGCTGGTGATCTGCGGCGCGGTGCTCGCCGCCCAGCGCGGCCAGCACATCGCCGTCGACCTGATCCTGAGGATCGCCGGCCCCGGGCTGCGGCGCGCCATCCGCGCGCTCATCGACCTGCTGATCGCCGCCATGTCGCTGGTCGTGGTCCAGGCCGGCTGGGTCATGATGGTCAGCTCCTGGGACAGCCATCTGGCCGAGACCGGGATCAGTGAAGGCTGGGGCTACATGGCCCTGCTCTACGGCTACGCCGCGATCGGCCTGACCGCGCTGATCGGCCTCTGCCGCACCCTGCTGGCGCCGGAAGCGGCGGCGCAGCCGCCGGCGGGCGCCGCGCCATGAGCCTGCTGCTCGCGGTGATCTTCCCGGTGCTGCTGCTGCTGGCGGTGCCGGTGGCGCACGCGCTGCTGATCGCCGCCGGCGGCGCCGTGATGATCGAGGGGCGGGTGCCGATCCTGATCACCGCCCAGCGGCTCTATTCGCCGACCCAGGACTTCCCGATGTTGGCGATCCCCTTCTTCATCCTGGCCGGCAACCTGATGATGTCGGGCAGCTTCGGGCGCAGCCTGATCGACTTCGCCAAGGCCTGCGTCGGCCGGCTACGCGGCGGCCTGGCCCAGGTCAGCGTGCTCGGCTCGATGATCTTCGGCGGCGTCTCCGGCTCGGCCGTGGCCGACGCGACGGCCCTCGGCAACGCGCTGATCCCCGTGCAGAAGCGCGAGGGCTATCCGGCCGGCTTCGCCGCCGCGGTCAACGCCTCCTCCTCGACCATATCCGTGCTGATCCCGCCCTCGATCCCGCTGATCATCTACGGCCTGGTCTCGGAGACCTCGATCCTCGACCTCTTCATCGCCGGCATCGTGCCGGCCGTGATGCTGGTCTTCAGCATGCTGCTGCTCTGCTGGCTGCTCGCCAGCCTGCGCGGCATTCCGCTGGCCCTCGAGGCCGGCGCCGGACGCCGCTTCCTGGCGACCCTGGCCAAGTCCCTGCCGGCCGTGCTGATGCCGGTCTTCGTCATCGCCACCCTGCGCTTCGGCATCGCCACGCCGACCGAGGTCTCGGTCATGGCCGTCGCCTACGCCCTGGTCGTCGGCCACGTCGTCTACCGCGACCTCAGCCTCAAGAGCATCTACCGCGCCATCATCGACGCCGGCGTGGTGACCGGCGCGGTCATGCTGATCATCATGGCCTCGAGCCTGATCCAGTGGATCCTGACCCTGGAGCGCATCCCCATCGAGCTGGCCGAGTGGGTGCTGGCGACGCTCAAGGAGCCCTGGGCCATCGTCCTGGCCATGAACGTCCTGATGCTGCTGATCGGCACCTTCCTCGACCTGCCGGCCGCGATCCTGCTGCTGACGCCGATCTTCGGCGAGATCGCCGGCGTCATCGGCCTGAGCCCGGTGCAGCTCGGCGTCATGATGGTGCTCAACCTCTCGATCGGCCTCTACACGCCGCCGGTCGGCACCACCCTCTTCATCTCCACGTCGATCGCCGGCAACCGCCTCGGCAACACCATCGCCGAGCTGCCGCCCTTCTATTTCGTCGCCATCGCCGTGACCCTGCTGGTCAGCTACGTGCCCTGGTTCTCGCTGGCGCTGCTCTGACGGAGCCGCGCCGCGGGACTGTCTCGCCGCCCCGGACCACCGCTCGCCCGATAGCAGCCGCGGACGGCACCGCTGCGCGCTCGAGCGCGCCTCCCCCGAGACAAGCCGAAACGGGACCCGGCTGCCGGTCGGCCGGATCGATGCGTGGTGTTTTTGACTGAATATGTGGTTTTCTGTTGCAACATATGCAATCTGCCCGCTAACCTCCACAAACTGACTCGAGGTCCACCTCCAGCGCAGGCGACTTGCTTTTGGCTGTCCGGGAAATCGACGTTCGCCCAGCCCTCCGTCTGGACGCCGCGCGGGTCGCGACCTGGGCGACGGCCGGCGCCATCCTGCTGATCCTGCTGGCGCGCGAGGCGCTGCCCTGGGCCACGGACTACCCCAAGGCCTGGACCCTGCCCCTCGCCCGCTGGCTCGACCAGGCGGCGAACTGGATGATCTTCTCCTTCGACCTGGGTCTCTTCACCTTCAAGGAGCTGACCCGCGGCATCGCCTGGCTGATGGACTGGCCGCTCGGCTGGATGGAGGCGGCGCTGGTCTCCGGCTTCGGGCCGGAAGACAGCCTGCGCGTGTCCTGGCTCGCGCTGGCCATCCTGGCCGCGCTCGCCGGCCACTACATCAAGGGCTGGCGCCTGGCCGCGCTGGCAGCGGGCGGGGTTCTCTATCTGGCGGTCTTCGGCCAGTGGGAGGGCGCGATGTGGACGCTCTCCGTCGTCCTGGTCTGCGTCCCCCTGGCCGCGGTCACCGGGTTGCTGCTCGGCATCCTGGCGACACGGCGCGCCTGGCTCGAAGCCATCATCGCCACCGTCATGGACCTGATGCAGAGCATCCCGCACTACGCCTACTTCGTGCCGGTGGTCTTCTTCTTCGGCATCGGCACGGCGGCAGGCGTCATCGCGACCATCATCTTCGCGATACCGCCCATGGTCCGCTGCACGATCCTCGGCCTGAAGCGCGTGCCGAACGAGGTCCTGGAAGCCGGCATCATGGCCGGCACCACGCCCCGGCAGCAGCTCCTGAAGGTCGAGCTGCCCTATGCGCGCCCGACCCTCATGGTCGGGCTCAACCAGGTGATCATGCAGACCCTCAGCATGGTGGTCATCGCCTCGCTGATCGGCGTCAAGGGCCTCGGCTACGAGCTGCTCTTCTCGTTGCAGAACCTGAAGCTGGGCCAGGCCCTGGAGCAAGGGCTCGCGATCGTCGTGATCGCCATCGTGCTGGATCGCCTGAGCCAGGCCTATGCCACGGAGGCGCCCTGGCTGCGGCACAAGGATGCCCATTGGGCGGCCCGCAACCTCCATCTGCTGCTCGCCGCCGGCGCCCTGCTGCTGAGCTTCGCGCTCTCGCCGAAGCTGGCCGCCCTGCAGAGCTTTCCGGAAAGCTGGACTCTCTCGACGGCGGCCTTCTGGGACGGCTTGATCCGTAGCGTGACCGACGGCCTTCACGACACGATCAAGGTGGTGCGGGACTTCCTGGTCATCTACGTCTTCCTGCCGGTCAAGAAGACCTACCAGTGGCTGCCTTGGCCGGTCGTCGTGCTCTTCTTCGCGATGCTCGGCTATCGGCTCGGCGGCTGGCGCCTGGCGAGCCTGGTCGCCGGGCTGCTGCTGGTCATCGTGACCGCCGGCTATTGGCCGGCGACGGTGCTGACCGCCTACCTGGTCACCATATCGGTCTTGCTCTGCGTGATCATCGGCGTGCCCATCGGCATCCTGGCGGCCAGCAACCCCCGCGCCAACACGGCGATCACGATCTGGTGCGACACCTTCCAGACCTTCCCGTCATTCGTCTACCTCATCCCCGTGGTCATGCTCTTCAAGGTCGGCGACATCGCCGCGGTCATGGCGGTGGTGATCTGGGCCGTCATCCCGATCATCCGCTACACGAACCTGGGCCTGAGGAACGTCCCGGAGGCGCTGATCGAAGCCGCCGTGTCGGTCGGCTGTACGCGCCGGCAGATGCTCTGGCGGGTGCAGCTACCGGTCGCCCTGCCGGAGATCCTGCTGGGCCTGAACCAGACCATCATGTTCGCCCTCTTCATGGTGATCATCGCCGCGCTGATCGGCACCCAGGACCTCGGCCGCGACATACTCCTGGCGCTTTCCTACAGCGACATCGGCGGCGGCGTGATGGCCGGGCTCTGCATCGCCTTCATCGGCATCATCTCCGACCGGCTGATCGGCCGCTGGAGCGAGCAGCGCAAGCAAGCCCTCGGCCTCGCCTAATCGCCTTGCCGGTTTCGGCCCAATCGGCATAGGGGGCGATCCTGATGGATCGCTCCCCTGCCACACCACCCGGCATGCGGGTCCGCACCGGGCGGTTCGAGGAGTTGAGGTCAGGCGAGACGGGGTAGTCCCAGCTTGTCGGACCAGTCCAGGGTCAGCACGGCGTTGAGAAGCTTGCCGCTGTTGCACCACCAGCGGCGGCTGTTCGCCGCCACCCGTCGCGCTACGTCGGGGTTCGCCCCCAGCGCCATGAGTTGCCTGTAGATGGTCTTGCCGCGCTTCCACTGCTTGAGCTGGATGGCCCGCAAGCGGTGGCGCATCCACTGCTCCAGGTCTTTGAAGACCCCCGGTGTCTGCGCCAGCCGGAAGTAGGCTTTCCAGCCCAGAACGTAAGCGCGCAAGCGCTCGACGACCTGCTGCAGGCTGCGACCGCCCGACCGGCGGGTCAGACGCCGGATTTGCTGCTTGAACGTCTGCAACGGCTTGGCCGCGACCTTGCGTTTGACCAGGCCTCCCGGCGCCACCCAGAAGGTGAAGCCCAGGAACTTGCGGCCGAACACACTGGCCACCGCGCTCTTGGTCTCGTTGACCGTCAAGCGCAGCTTGCCGTAGAGCCGCCGAAGCAGCGCCATCACCCGGTCGCCCGCCTTCCGGCTGCGGACATAGACGTTCGCATCGTCAGCGTAGCGCACGAAGCGATGGCCCCGGCGTTCCAGCTCCTTGTCCACCTCGTCGAGCAGGACATTCGCCAGGAGCGGCGACAGCGGCCCGCCTTGCGGCGTCCCCTGGTATCGCTCCCGGACCACGCCATGGTCCATGATCCCGCTGGTCAGGTAGGCCCGGATCAGCCGGAGCATGCCGGCATCTCCGATCCGTTTCCCGAGGCGGTCGATCAGGATGTCGTGGTTCACCCGGTCGAAGAATGCCTCCAGATCCACATCCACCACGGTCCGGCGGCCCGCTTGCACGTAAGACTGAGCCGCAAGGACCGCATCATGCGCGCACCGGCCCGGCCGGAAGCCGTAGCTGTGGTCGCTGAAGGTCGGATCAAGGATCGGTTGCAGCACTTGCAGCAGTGCCTGCTGGATCAGACGATCCGTCACCGTCGGGATGCCGAGCGCACGCTCGCCACCGTCAGGCTTCGGGATCGTCACCCGTCGCACCGGCTGCGGCCGGTACGTCCCTGCAACCAGTTGATCCCGGATGCCGGGCCACGCCGTGCGCAGCCAGGTGGCGGTCTGGTCGATGTCCAGACCGTCGATCCCGGCAGCACCCTTGTTGGACCGCACCCGTTTCCAGGCCCGTTGCAGGTTCTCTCGCGCCAGGGCCGCGTGAAGCAACCCTGGCCCTGTGTCCGTCGGCTCGTGGCGCGGACGGTCGGCTTCGTCGCTGTCCGGTTCAGAGCCGGCTTCACCGCCTCCAACCCCGGACCGCCCCGCTGGCGCGGGCATCTGACGCGGTGCCGATCGTATCGTCATGACGGCGAACACTTCTCCTCGGTCGGCCCTTCGCCCGCAAGACCCTCGCCGGCTACTATGGCCTCTGCTGACTTCTCGCTCCGGCTCGACACCGTCGCCCTTTCAGGCACAAGGCGAGATCTCCCCAGGTAAGAACGCACTCCTTCACTGCACCGCCGCCGGATTTACGCCACTTCCACTTGGCCACGAGAGCTTCGCGGTTTCTTGCCCGCTCGCCCTGGTCCGCCGCGCCTCCTATCCGGTTCTTGTCCATCGGCGCGCAGTTTCGCTCCACGCTTCCTCCCCACACTCGGTCGCCCTCATGCAGTTGCGCTTCACTTCACTCGCCGTGACCAGCTCGTGGTGGGACTTGCACCCACGGAAGTGCGCCCATGCTGGGCGCACAAGAGAAAGGGCGCCCGGAGAACCGGGCGCCCGAGGCAGGGAGATGAGATCGGGAGGAGCGCTTGTTGTGCCAAGCCGCGATGAGTTGCGCCCATCGCGGGCTCGGTATCAGTCCGTCGCGCCTGAGATCCAGGCTTCCCAAACGCTTCGATTGGTCTCGAGCCACTTCGCCGCCGCGTCCTCCGGGCTGAGATTGTCGACGTCGACCAGCGCGGCCGCATCGGCGATCTGCGCGTTGGTGAAGCTGATGCGCTGGAGCAGACCGAGGGCCACCGGGTACTTCTCCTCCATGCCCGCCCAGGCGGCCTTCTTCAGCCAGCCCTTCTTGGGAGCGCCGCAGTCGTAGGCCAGGTCCGCGTTCATGCCCCAGCTCGGATCGCTGAGACATTTCGGATCGTAGTCCGGGAAATCGACGAAGCGCCCCTTGTAGCGGGCCTCGACCCAGTTCGGTGTCCAGTTGAACAGCACGATCGGCTCGTCGTTCCGATAGGCGGCGTCCAGCTCGGCCCACAAGGTCGAAGCCTGGCCGGCGTTGACGACGACGAAGTCCATGCCCAGCGCTTGCACCCGCTCGTTGTGGTGCTTGCCCCAGTCGATCGGGCCGCCCAGGTAGCGCCCCTTGGGCTTGGTCTCCGCGGTCGCGAAAGCCTCGGCGCATTTGTTCAGCGCTTCCCAATCGGGCAGGCCGGGGCAACGCTCTTCCATGTAGGTCGGGTACCACCACTCCTCGCGGGTGATGGCATCGTGCTTGCCCACATCCAGGAGATTGCCGGTGCCGACGAACTTCTCGAAGTTCGTCTTGTGCGTGCCTTCCCAAACCTCCACCTGGACGTGGAGATCGCCGTTCGCCATGCCGGCGAACTGTAGCTGGTTGTCCGACGGCACCAGCTCGACGTTGTAGCCGAGCTTCTTGAAGAGCTCGGCGGTGACGTTGGCCAGCACGACCTGGCTGGTCCAGTTGTTGAGCACGATCTTGATCGGGTCGCTCGACTCCGGCGCGGCGCCGTTGGCGACCCCGGCGGTCATGACGGCAGCACTGAACAGGCCGGCCAGCGCCGCCGAGCCAAGCTTGCCGATCCTCTTGGAAGACTCTGTCGTGGAACGCTCTTTCATTGTCAGCCTCCTGAGACTGGCGTCCCTCGCGCAGGTCGCGGGCCGAGGGATCCCCGGTCTTTTTCTGCGGTTCGCTCCCTGTGGAGCCGCTCGACCTTGTTGCCGGGCCGGCGTGAGGCTCCGCCCCGCTAACATGAGCGCGCCCCTCACCAACCGCCAACAATTGCCACATTTTTGTATCATAAATACACAGAAACTCCAACTAAAATCACGCAAGACCACATCTTCGGCATCTCCGATCCGGCGGAAAGCCGCATTTGAGCACCACCCCGCCCGAGGGCGCCGCAGCACCGGCAAAGGTCGTTACGCGCAGCCGGGCTATTCGACCGTTGGAACGGATTCGCGAGGTCAGGCGGAATCGCGAAGGGCTTGCGCCCAATCGCGTGGCTCCGCTCTAGGAACGAACCCGCACTTTCTCCGGGTCGTAGAAAGGCAGTGCCACGACGCGCGCCGGAAGCTGCTTGCGGTGGCCGTCCAGCTTGCCGATCTGAACCTCGGTGCCGGCCTCGGCGAAGCCGGCCTTCAGGCGGCCAAGGGCGATGCTCGTCTTCAAGAGCGGTGAGCGCGCGGCGCTGGTCACCTGGCCCACCTGCTCGCGTCCGACATGCACGCAGTCTCCTGCGGTCGCGCTTTCGCTGCCCAGCACCTGCAGGCCCACCAGGCGCCGCGGCGGGCGCGCCCGTTGGGCTTCGAGACTGGCCCTGCCGACGTAGTCCTCGGTCTTGCTCGCCGGGACGGTGAAGCCGATCGCCGATTCGAAGGGCGTCGTCTGGTCGTCGAAGTCGATGCCGGCGAAGACCAGGCCCGCCTCGATGCGCAGCATGTCCAGCGCCTCCAGGCCGAGAGGCGAGAGACCGTCCGGCTGGCCGGCCTGCCAGAGCGCATCCCACACGGCGGGAGCCTGGTCCGGATGGCACCAGACCTCGAAGCCCAGCTCGCCGGTGTAGCCCGTGCGCGAGACAACCACGCTTATCCCGTTCGCGCCGCCGATGCGCCCGATCGTGAAGCGGAACCACGACAGCTCCTCGACCGTCGGCTGCGTCGGCGGCGTCCAAAGCACCCTGCCGAGGATCTCGCGGCTGATCGGTCCTTGAAGCGCGACGTTGTGGAGCTGCTCGGTGCTGGACTTGACCCAGGCTTGCAGGCCGTGCCGCTCGGCGAGCTGCCTGAGCCAGATGCCGCCGTAGTCTTCGCCGCCGATCCAGCGGAACTGGTCCGGCCCCAAGCGAAAGACCGTGCCGTCGTCGAGCAGCCCGCCGCTCTCGTAGCAGAGGCTCGCGTAGCTTACCTGCCCGATCGACAGGCGGCGCACGTCGCGCGTCAGGGCGAGCTGCAACAGGGTCTCTGCGTCCGGCCCGAAGACCTCGAACTTGCGCAGGGCCGAGAGATCGAGGATGGCCGCCCGCTCCCGACAGGCGAAGTACTCGGCGACGGCGCCTTCAGAAGTGTAGCTGTTCGGCAGCCAGTAGCCGCGGTACTCGACGAAGTCCCGAGTCAGGCGCGAGGTGCGGGGATGAAAGGCGGTCTCTTTCGTCAGTCGGGTCTCGGCGTCGGGTGTCATGCGGAAGCCCACTCCTTTGGCGAGGACTTTCTGCTGCGGATAGATCCGGACGTGGATATCCGTAAGCTGCCAGGCGTTCGCGGGGGAGATGTCGTCCGGACAGGCCGAGCTGGCGCAGACCAGGTCCTTGGACGCCTGAAACAGCACGTAGTCCCCGGCGCGCGACCAGGGCTCGTCGAAATGGAGCTGGTTGAGCCCGTCGACCCCGGAATTGAAGAAGAGGTTCAGCGCAGCCCAGCCCTTGCGCGCCGGGATCTCGAACGGCGCGAGGGTGCGATTGAAGTTGTCGCTGCAGTTCGCGTGGCCGGGATAGCCCGCGTCCTCGTAGTAGCGGGCGCTGCAAGCCAGGCCGAAAGTGTCGTGGCGGCCGACCGTGTCCTGCACCACCGTGACCAGCGCCTCCATGTCCTGGTCGTAGAAGCGCGAATGCAGACCCGGGCTCGGATAGCTCGCGCCCATCAGGGTTCGGGTGGTGGTCGCATCCAGACTCCGCTCGATGCCCCGCTCCAGCTTGGCGGCGTCGAAAGCGAGGAAATCGGAACACTGCTGACCGGCGACGTCGATGATCTGGATGTAGTCGCCGGCTCTCACCTCGTATGCCAGGGCGGAGGCGACATCGACGCGAAACTCGGCGCGCGGCTCCGCCAGGGGAGCCGGCAAGCTCATCTCGGCAGGGCTCTTCACCGCGGCGCGGCGCAACGTGAGGACGAGATCCGTCGGCGGCGTCCCGCCTTCCGGGGACATCTGCAGAGCCGGCGCGCAGACGATAAGCTGCGCGCGCGTCTCGGCCTCGAACTCACGGCTTTCACCGGCCGGCGAGTCCGGCCCGAAACAGCGGTAGGCCCGCGCCTCGGCAATCGCCAATCGCCTGGATTCGAGGGCAGACTTCGTCGCGCGGCTCACGTCACAGTCACGCGAAAGCAGCCGCTTGAGCCCAGCCGCCTCGTGCAACGGAGCGTCGCCGAGCGCACCCGGGTCCGGGGCGCCGCCGGCCGTGAAGGCGCAGAGCTCGCCGCTCTGGCGGCCCTCCGGGTCGGCGAGCGTCAGACGGTCGCCCGGCTCGACCTCCACGGCGATCAGGCCGCCGCCGGGAATCCGGTAGCGCTCCGTGCCCGGCGGCAATGTCGCGAACCCCGGTCTTCGGGCTCTGCCCGATCGCCGCGCCGCCAAGAAATCCTGCCGCACCCCTGTTTCCCCTATTCGCCGCAGAACATCCCAACGATGATTGGTAATTCGCCTGATTATGGGGTATTATGTGGTTTTAAACTGCCCGACTGTCAATAGGCCTCATGACGGGCAAGAAGCGAGGAGACCGCGGAAGCAGGAACATATGCTTGGCCATAGCGCTAGAATACTACGACAATGCTTGTAGACATCGAGCTTTTACATCGAGCATTTAGCAACATTCTTGAGAAAATCGAAGAAACTCGGCGATTGTCTCTAGAGTCCCCCTTTGATAGGAGGACGGGCGCGTGAGAGAGGAGGTTTCCCCAACGATGCGTTACTCGAAACGGCAGCCCAAGATCCTCGAGCTGGTCCGGGAGCGCGGGTCCTGCGGGATCTCGGAGCTTGCCGAGACCTTCGGCGTTTCCCTCGAGACCATTCGCCGGGATCTGCGGCCGCTGGCCGACAGTGGGCAGGTCCTCAAGCTGCACGGCAACGTCATGCTGCCGAACAGCATGCAGGAGCCGTCGTTTCAGGCGCGCATGCGCGAGAACGCCGAGGCGAAGGAGCGGATGGCGCGCGCCACCTTCGAGCTGATAGACGACGGGGCGTCGCTGATGATCGAGACCGGCAGCACGATGAACTACGTCGCCCGCCGGATTTGCGAGCGCGCCGGCCTGACGGTGGTCACCAACTCGGTGGAGATCGCCCGCATCATGGCGAGCCGCCAGCACCATCGCATCTATCTCGCCGGCGGCGAGCTGCGCATCGACGACGGCGCCGCCCTGGGCAACGCGGCAATCGATTTCGTCCGCCAGTTCACCGTGCAGTATGGCGTCATCTCGGCCGGCTCGATCAGCGCCACGGCTGGCCTGACGAACTACGACCTGCGCGACTCCGAGTTCTGCAACGCGCTGCTCAGGCAGTCGCGCACCCGCATTGCCGTGCTGGACGGCTCGAAGTTCGATCAGCAGACGCTGGTCCGTGTCTGCGCGCTCTCCGACATCGACATCCTCGTCACCGACAGCCGGCCCGGCGACGACCTGCGCCACGCGCTGGCCGACGCCGGCGTACGGATCGTAATTGCGGACTAGCGCGCCTTGAAGGCGCCGGTCGTGGGTGAAGCGCGCTCCCTTGGCGCTGCATGCCAGCTATGCAACGAAGTCCCGGACGGGGCCGGCATGGTTAAGCGCGCCTCGAAAACCCACCTTTTCTGCTCCTTAGGCCGAGAGGGCCTTCGAGACTATCTCGCAGGGCCGTGACCCGTCTCACCAAAGTGTGACTCGGCTATGGGCGGCCGGCGAACGACTTAAGGGTCTAGCTTCGGCTTCGGCCTGGAAGCGCCGCGCCCCCTGTCCGACCTCTGCTGCCCCGGGTTTCGCCGTGCCCCGACGCCACCGCCTCGCCGTCCTCGTCACGGCCCTGCTGACCGCCGGCGCGGCCGCCGTTTGGGCGGAGTCGCGGACGCCCCGGGTCTGCGGCGGCCAGGCGGGCGAGGGCCTCCGCGACGTGGTCGCCGAGGCCCTGCGGGCCTGGCCGGAGGACAGCCCGGCGCCGCGCCTGCTCGAGACCCGCGGCGCGATGCAGAGCCTCGGCCGCCTGGCGGCCGGCGACTGCGACGCCGCCCTGGTCCAGGGCGACGCGCTCTTCATGAAGCGCATGAAGGCGGGCCCGGAGCACCTGATGATCGCCAAGCCGGTGCACCTATACGACCGGCTGCTGCACCTAATCTGCCACCGCGACACGGCCGTCGGCGACATCATGGACCTGCTGCGGGCGCCGAGGGCCCAGAAGGTCTTCGTCGGCGCAGCGGACAGCGCCAGCCGGGTCACCTGGCAGACCCTCGAGGCCCTGGACCGGCGCCTGGCCGCCGTGCCGAGCGAGGCGCTCGCCGGCGAGCCGGCGCTGCTGGCCGGCGACGACAAGGGCTGCCTGCTGCGCGTCGCCGCGCCGGGCCGGGGCGACCTGCCGGCGCTGGACAGCCAGGGCGGCGACCTGCGGCTGGTGCCCCTGGACATCTGGTACCTCAACGCCGCCGAGGACATGGCCGCCATGGTCTACAAACCGGCCCAGGTGCCGGCCGGCAGCTATGCCAACCTGCAGCAGGACCTGGCGGAGCCGGCGGTCGAGACCTTCGCGGTCGGTGTCTACCTGGTCGCCCGGCGGGACTGGGCCGAGACGGACGCCGCCGCCTTCAGGCAGCTCCGGCAGGCCATCGAGGCCGCCGCGGCGCGGGCGCCCTGAGCGATCGCCATGACCGATCTGACCCACGGCAGCTTCGACTCGCCGGCCCTGGAGCGGCCGTCCCGCGCCCGGCCCGGCCCCTCGGTGCTGGTCGCCCTGCTGCTGGCGCTGGCGACGCTGACGCTCTACGCGGTCTTCAACTACTACCGCGCGGGCGACCTGCTCTATGCCTGGTCGAAGACCCTGGCGGACTACGACGTCCGCCAGTACCTGGTGATGAGCAAGCGCTGGGCCATGCAGTACGGCCACCTGGCCTTCCTCTTCACCCTGCTGCTGCTGTCCCGCTACATCTTCGTCTCGGACCAGGTCAGTCCGCGGCTCTCCAGGGCCATCGCCGTGGCGATGCCCTACACCATCCCGATCTTCATCATCCATTTCCCGCTGCTCTACTTCTTCGCCGCGGTCACCGGCCACGACCCGCAGAACCCGCTGCACGAGGTGCGGCTATTGCTGCTCGTGCTCGGCGCCTCGATCCTCTTCGGCTTTCTCTGCAACCGCCTGCAGCCCGCCTTCGATCGCTTCCGCGGCCGTCTGCTCGGCAAGCCCGCCTCGAACGCGGAGGCCCTTCCGCAAGTTGGTGGCCAGGCGTTGCGGATCACCGACTCGCACAGCGCCTTCCTGCGCGTCGTGCGCTTCGTCGCGACCCTCTCGATCGCCTTCGGGCACTACAACTTCGATCAGTTCAGCAGCTTCGAGATCCCCGGCTTCGACCACTGGCGGCGCTGGGCGGTGCCCTTCTTCTTCATGATCTCGGGCTACTTCGCGATGATGTCGATCGACCGGGCGCGCGGCGGCGCGCTCTACGAGATCGGCCGTCGCGTGACCGGCATCTGGTACCTGGCCCTGCCGATGCTGCTCCTCGTGCCCCTGCTCGACCACGTCGGCTTCCGGCTCGACCCGCTGCTCTACTACCTGAACTCCAAGTTCGTCTCGCCGGAAGCGGGCGGCCCCGCCGGCCTGCCGGCCAGCGTCGTCACCATCGTCAACAGCCTGCTGTTCCTGAACGAGAGCTGGATCTACAAGCTGATGGGCCTCGGCCTGCACCAGACCGGGCTGCGCGCCTTCAGCAACGATTCCTATTGGTTCCTCTGCTACCTGATCCCCTTCACAACCATGCTGGTGGTGATGCGCAAGGTCGCGGGCTGGCGGAAGTACCTCTGGCTGAGCCTGCTCGTCGCCCTGTTCGGCCCGCCGATGATGATGCTCGCCCCCCTGTTCTTCGCCGGCTGCCTCGCCTATCTCATACACAAGCGGTACTAGGCGGGGCCGGCATGGGGCGAGAGCGCGAGACGGGCAAGGCGAATGCCGGCAGAGGACCGGGGCGGCGGGCCGTCCTGCTCTCAGGCCTGGCGACGCTCGGCCTGCTCGGCACGCGCGGGAGCCATGCAGCCAAGCAAGGCTCCTTCTTCGAGTACACGGTCTACAGCAAGGGCCGCGTCCCGCCCGAGGACTACAAGCAGAGCGTCATCGTCGCCCTGCACGGCTTCCTCTCGGCCATGCCGAACTACAACTACTACCGGCTCGACGAAGCCTTCGGCGCCGAGCACACGGTGGTCGGCTTCAACTACGACTATCTCGACGTCGCCCGCAACCTGGCCGAGTTCGACGCCTTCTACGAGGGCTTCCTCAGGGGCCGCGACGTCGTCGTGATCGGCACCTCGCTGGGCGGCTTCTGGGCCGACTACTTCGCCAACCGGATCGGCGCCAGGGGCCTGATCATGGTCAACCCGGTCGCCGACCCCGCCGCGCGCGCGACGAAGCACCTCGGCGCGCACTACAGCAAGAAGCGCGACAAGACGGTGGTCGTGACCGAGCAGACGGTGGCGGACTACGCCGCCCTCGAGCCGGCCGCCGACGCCGGGATCGAGCGGCTGCTCCTGCTTTGCAAGGACGACGACGTGCTCGACTTCCGGGAGGCCGAGCGCCGCTACGGCGCCCTGGCGGGCACGCGCACCGTCTACTTCGACGAGGGCGGCCACAGCCTGGACCTCGCGCGCCCCGACGTCATGCCGGTGATCCGCGCCTACATCGAGCAGCGCTTCGCCGCCTGAGACGCTCAAGACCGTCCGATCGCTTTCGCGCAAGGGCGCTTGCATCGGCGCCCCGGGCTGGCATGGTGCGCCCTGACGGCAGCGCGGTCGCGCGCTGAGGTCGGCGCGGTCGCGCGGGAGTCGCAAAGGCCATGACCATCCTGATCACCGGGGCGGCCGGCTATATCGGCAGCCACACGCTGCTGGCCTGCCGGGAGGCCGGGCGCGAGGTCGTCGCGCTCGACGATCTCTCCACCGGTCGCCGCGAGAACCTGCCGGAAGACGTCACCTTCAAGCAAGGCAATGCCGGCGACGCCGCCTTGATCGGCGAGCTGGTCCGGCGCCACGGCGTCACCGCCGTGATCCACTTCGCGGGCAGCGTCGTGGTGCCGGAGTCCGTCGCCGACCCCTTGAGGTACTACAGCAACAACACCTGCGTCAGCCGGGCCCTGATCGAGGCCGCCCGCAAGGCCGGCGTGAAGCACATCGTCTTCTCCTCGACCGCCGCGGTCTACGGCAACCCCGAGCAGATGCCGGTCAGCGAGACGGCGCCGACGCAGCCGGTCAGCCCCTACGGCAGCTCCAAGCTGATGACCGAATGGATGCTGCGCGACACGGCCGCCGCGCACGACCTCACCTACCTGGCCCTGCGCTACTTCAACGTCGCCGGCGCCGACCCGCAGGGCCGCATCGGCCAGTCGAGCGAGCAGGCGACCCACCTGATCAAGGTCGCCAGCGAGGTCGTGGTCGGCAAGCGCCCCGCCATCGAGATCTTCGGCGAGGACTACGACACGCCGGACGGCACCTGCATCCGCGACTACATCCACGTCAGCGACCTGGCCGCCGCCCACGTCGCCGGTCTCGACTACCTCGAAGCCGGCGGCGCGAGCCGGGTCTTCAACTGCGGCTACGGCCGGGGCGCCTCGGTGCGCGAGGTGCTCGACAGCGTGCAGCGGGTCGCCGGCCGGCCCATCGAGATCCGCAGCGGCCCGCGCCGGGACGGCGACCCGGTCGCCCTGGTCGCCGATTGCCGCCTGCTGCGCGAGAGCCTCGACTGGCAGCCGCGCCACGAGGACCTGGACGGCATCGTCGGCAGCGCCATCGCCTGGGAGCGGCACCTGGCCGGCGCCTGAGAGACGCTGCCGGGACAGCTCGTTAACCATATCTTTAGTGGCCGAAAACCCAAATGACCTCAAAGTCTTGCGATCCAGCGGAAAGAGCCTGACGTGACCGACCGCATCACACCGGTGGTCCTCTCCGGCGGCGCCGGCACCCGCCTCTGGCCGGTGTCCCGCGCCCTGCTGCCCAAGCAGCTCCTGCCCTTGGTCGGCGAGCGCTCGCTGCTGGCCGAGACCCTGGCCCGGGTCAGCCCGGCGCAGCCCTTCGAGCCGCCGATCGTGGTCTGCAACGAGGAGCACCGCTTCCTGGTCGCCGAGGAGCTGCGCCGGGGCGCCCGCGCCCAAGGCCGTCCCGAGGGGGGCCGTCCCGAGGTGGGCCGTCCCGAGGGGGGCCGTCCCGAGGGGGGCCGTCCCGAGGGGGGCCGGATCGTGCTCGAGCCGGTCGGGCGCAACACCGCGCCGGCCGCCTGCGTGGCCGCCCTGCTGGCGAGCGAGAGGGACCCGGCCCAGCTCGTCCTGCTGCTGCCCTCGGACCACCACATCGCCGACGCCGAGGCCTTCATGGCCGCGACCGGGCGCGCCGCCCGGGCCGCCCGCGAGGGCTGGCTGGTCACCTTCGGGATCACGCCGGACCGGCCGGAGCGCGGCTTCGGCTACATCCGCCGCGCCGAGCCCCTAACCAGTCGAGAGGGGGCGGGCCTCGAGGGCGCCTACCGGGTCGAGCGCTTCACCGAGAAGCCGGACCGGGAGACCGCCGAAGCCTTCCTCGCCGCCGGCGACTATAGTTGGAACAGCGGCCTCTACATGTTCCGCGCCGACATGCTTCTGGCCGAGATCGAGCGCCTGCAGCCCGACATCCTGGCCGCCTGCCGGGGCGCCATCGAGGGCGCGCAGCCCGACATCGACTTCCTGCGCCTGGAGCGCGGCGCCTTCGAGACGGCCCCCAGCATCTCGATCGACTACGCGGTCTCTGAGAAGACCGAGAAGGCGGCCGTGGTGCCGGTCGACATGGGCTGGAGCGACATCGGCTCCTGGCAGGGCCTCTGGTCGATCCTGGAGCGCGACGCGGCCGGCAACAGCCGGCGCGGCGACATCGTCGCCCTGGACACGCGCAACTGCTGTCTGCGCAGCGACCGCGGCCTGCTGGCGGTGCTCGGCGTCGAGGACATGGCGGTGATCTGCACCGACGACGCGGTCCTGGTCTGCCCCCTGGATCGGGCGCCCGACGTCGGCGCCCTGGTCACGGAGCTCAAGCGGCAGGAGCGGCCGGAGACCGATCTGCACAGCCTGGTCCACCGGCCCTGGGGCTCCTACCGCGGGGTCGATCTCGGCGAGGGCTTCCAGGTCAAGCGGCTGTTCCTCAAGCCCGGTGCCAGCATCTCGCTGCAGCGCCACCGCCACCGCTCGGAGCACTGGGTCGTGGTGCGCGGCAGCGCCGAGGTGACCCGCGACGACGAGGTTTTCCGGCTCGAGGTCAACGAGTCGAGCTACATCCCCGTCGGCGCCGTCCACCGCCTGCGCAATCCCGGCGAGGCGGACCTGGAGATCATCGAGGTGCAGACCGGCAGCTACCTCGGCGAGGACGACATCGAGCGCTTCGAGGACATCTACGGGCGCACCGAGAAGGGCTGAGCCCGGGCGCAAATTCGTAGGATTTTGCGGTTCAGGAAACTGTGGACAAACCCCGAGAAACCATGGACTTTTTAACGAATCATTAATATTCTTAACGAAACCTTAGTTTTTGACGGTCAGCCTGGGATTCTTGGCTAGAGCATTTGGACAGGTGGATTGCCCGTGAGCACGGAACCCCACCCCGAAGCCCTCTCCGGTCGAACAAGCCTCATCGTCTGGCTGGCGTGCGGCCTTTGCTGCTGGGTCGCACTGCTGGCGCTGATCGCCGCCGTGACCTGATCGACCGGGGCGACCGGGCTCGGTCGCCAACGCGACTCGACCTTGCGACCTTGAGGGTCTCCGGGGCCGAAAGGGCCTCTACTGGGCGCTCGCCCGCTCCGCATCCTGCGCCAGACGGAACATCTCGTCCGCCGACAGCTTGCCGGTCGGCTCGTTGCCTATCGCGCTCTGGAAGGACTCGATGGCCTTGCGGGTCTTCGGCCCGACGCTGCCGTCCACCTCGCCGTCGTAGTAGCCCAGGCGCTTCAGGTTTCGCTGCAGCACCATGGCCACCTCGGGGCGGATCGAGGGGGCGGCCGGCACGCTGGGCACCGTCGCCGTGGTGCTGGCGATCTGGCCGCCTTGAGCCGAGGACGCGGGGGCCGCTTCGGGCGCCGCCGCGGCCGGCTGGGGCACCTGCGGCGTCACCGGCGGCTTGGGCACCGGCAACGGCTCCGTCGCGGCCGATTCGGCGGCGGGCTGCGTGCTGGGCGCGATCGTGCCGGCCGTGCCCGAGCTGAGGAGCTCCGCGCCGCCCAGCCCGGCCGACGGCTCCATGGCGTTCGAGGCCGCGGCCGTGGCCGCCACCGTGCCGAGCGTCGCCTGGGGCTGACGCTGGTCCCAAAGGGCGGAGAGGTCCGGCCCCGGCTTGGAGGCCAGCTCGGAGGGCGCCGCCGCCGGCGGCTCTTCGGCCGGGATGAACAGCCGGCTGGTCGAGCTGGTCGGCGACACCGTGGTCTCGACCACCAGGGCCGGCTCGTCCTTCGCAGCGCCGCCGCTCGCGCCGAGCCGCTTGCCGGCCTCGCTCGCCGCGCTGCGCGCCGCCTCGTTCGTCGACTCCGGCGCGCCAACGGCCGGCGACGTCTCCGGCTCGGTCGCGGCGACCGCCGGCGGATTGGGGTCGAGCTCCTGTACGCGCATCGGCGCGCCCTGCGCGGCTTCCTGAGGCGCGGAGTCGTCGCGCGCCGCCGTCGCTACGGTCGCGGGGGCCGCGGACGCTTCCGGCGCAGGACTGTCCGCCTCGGTCATCGACAAGGACGCCGCCGGCTCGGCTTCGGCAGCGCTCCCGCTCGGCGCCGCCGCCATGCCGGCCTGCTCGCCGGCCGTCGGAGTCTCGGCCTGGGACTCGCTCTGGGACAGGCCAGCAGCCGGCTCGTCCGGCTCGTTGAACAGCCGATAGCCCGCCGCGGCCGAGGCGAAGAGCGCCAGGATCAGGGGAACCGCGAGCCACAGGCTGCGCCGCTCCTTGAAGTTGTCCATGAAGGAGGGCGCGGCGGCGATCGGCGCGGCCAGCTTCTGGGCCGAGGGCGGCGCCTTGGTCAGCTCCTCGCGTGCCGTCTTGCGCACCAGCTCGATGAACTGATCGCGCTCGACGAACTGATTGGTCTGCTCGCTGCGCTCCTGGGTCGCCCGATCGAGCGCCTCCAGAAGCCGGTTGTTCATCTCGGCCGAGCGGAGCTGGATCTCGCTCACCTGCTCCAAGACCTCTTGGATCTGCGAGATCTCGTGGCGGATCGCCGAGATATCGCTGTCCACGCGCTTGATCGAGGGGATCGGAGTGGGCGTCGAAGAGTCTGACATCGAGGTTTTTCCGCCTATGCTATGGCCTGAGGGGGCCGCCGGGCGTCATGCTCCGCAATTGTCAAAAACACTTTTCGGACCTTTTCCCCGGCGCACATGGGCTTGGTCTTCCTAACCTTTTTTACGCGGCAAGGCGACAGCCAGCATGGATCATTTTCAGGGCAGAAGGTGTACGGCACGTGAAGACTGCGTTAAGGCGTACGGGAGATATTGCCGTCCAGCGGCTAAACCCCTTGAAATAGGGCCGATTTGCCAAGCCCGCGAGCCCTTCGAGCGACTCCGACCGGGGGCCGGGAACCGCCGCGCAGAGCGAGGCGCAACGCCATGACCGTCCAGGCATATCGCGGCCTGAGCCATGTGCCGGAAGCATTTCTAAGAATTCTGGACGAAGACAAAGGGTCGGATTTCTTCGTATCCAGAGCCTTTTATGAGAATTTCGAGCGCCACGGCCTGCTGCCCGGCTCCGAGCTGCGCGGCTTCGCGGTGGGCGAGCCGGGCTCGCCCCAGGGCATCACGGTCGGCATCAGCCCGAGCGGCCCGGTCGGCTTTCTGCGCTCCAACGCGATCCACTTCGCGCACCCCGATCAGATGCTCTACCGGGCATACACCCACCCGGAGAACGGCCTGCGCCGCGACGTGATCGAGCAGGTCGCCGAAGCGCTGGGGCGCGGCGCGGCGCGTACCGACATCGTCAAGTTCGGTGCCTTCGATCCGCGGGACGGACTCATCGAGGTGGTCGGCGAGCTGTTGCGCAAGCACGGCTTCATCACCCAGGCCTACTTCCTGTTCGGCAACTGGTACGGGGACGTCGCCGGCAAGTCGGCCGAGGCCTACATGGCCGAACGGCCGAGTCAGCTCCGCAACACCATACGCCGGCGAAACAAGCGCATGGACAAGGAGGCCTTCGGCCAGTTCCAGCTCGTGCAAGGCGGCGAGCCGCTCGCGCCGGCGATCTCCGACTACGTCCGCGTCCTGGTGGCGAGCTGGCAGGGCCGCCACCCCATGGACAAGAACTACATCATGGGCCTGCTGCACTCGGCCTCGGCGAAAGGCGTGCTGCGCCTCGGGCTCTACTATGTCGACGGCCAGCCGGCGGCCGGGCAGATCTGGATGGTCACCGCCGGCGTCGCCCACTGCTACCGCCTGGCCTACGACGCGCGCTTCTCGCGGCTCTCGGTCGGCACGCTCCTGACCTACGAGATGTTCCGCCACGTCATCGACGTCGACAAGGTCGAGCGGATCGACTTCGGAATCGGCGACGACCCCTTCAAGAGGACCTGGGTCAACCGTCGCCGCGAGTTCTGGGGCATCGCCGGATTCAACAAGGGCACGCTGGCCGGTCTGCGCTCGGCCGCCACCGATCTGAGCAGCACCGCCGTCAAGCGCATGCTGATCCGCCTGGGCCTCTGGAAGGTGGTCCGCCAATGAGCCTGCTGCCCCAAGGTCGCGACGAGCCGTCGGCTGCCGAGACGAGCGGGGCAAGGCCGGAGGCGCCGCCGGCGCGCCTGACGCTGCAGATCGCCTACGAAGCGAGCGACCTGAAGCAGCACCTCCTCACCTGGCAGGCCCTCGCCGAGCGCGCCATCGAGCCCAACGTCTTCTACGAGCCCGTGCCCTTCCTTGTCGGCATGGAATGCCTGGAAGAGCCGCCCCCGGCGCTGGCCGTCCTGGTCTATGCCCAGGACGAGCGGAACGGCCATGACGAGATGGTCGGTTTCGTTCCCTTCGGCCTGGTCGAGGGCAGCCCCTTCGGCAAGCTGCAGCGCTTCGAGCTCTATCAGCACCACAACAGCTTCCTTTGCACGCCGCTGATCGACCCGCGCTACCTGGCGCCGGTGGTCGACCTGGTGCTCGATTGGATCGCCTCCGCGCCCCAAGGCGTCGCCGTCTTCGACCTGCCGATCATGAACGAGACCGGCCCGGTCTGGCGGGCGCTGCGGCAAGGCCTCGCAAGCAAAGGCCTGGCCCAGCGGTCCCTGCTGAAGATCGAGCGCGCCCTCTTCCTGCGCCGGGACTCCGCGGAGGCGCACCTGCGCCGCTGCGTCGGCGCCAAGAAGCGCAAGGAGCTGCGCCGGCAGCGCCGCCGCCTGGCGGAGCGCGGTGCGCTGGAGTTCCGCAGCTTCGCCCCCGGCGACAACATCGACCGCTGGACGGAGCAGTTCATGAAGGTCGAGGCCAGCGGCTGGAAGGGCGAATCGGACTACGCCTTCGACTCCGAGCCCGACCGGCGGCGCTACTTCCGCCGCCTGCTGCGCGAGACGGCCGAGAACGGCATGCTGATCATGCAGGCCCTGACGCTCGACGACAGGCCCATCGCCCTGAAGTGCAGCCTCCGCTCGGCCGCCCAGCCCCACGCGGCCTTCGCCTTCAAGATCGCCTTCGACGAGGACTACGCCCGCTACTCGCCGGGCGTGCAGCTCGAGATCGACAACATCCGCCAGCTCTACGAATTCGATCCGCCGATCGACTGGATGGATTCCTGCGCCATGCCCGACCACTCGATGATCAACGGGCTCTGGCGGGACCGCCGGCCCATCGTCGGCGTCGCCTGCGCCGGCCGCGACCTGCTGTCCCGCAGCCAGCTCGGCCTGCGCGCGCTCTTCAAGGGCTGAGCCGGCTTCCGGGGACCCGACGATGAGCGCCGCGCGACACCTGATCATCGACGACACGGCGGCGGCCTGCTTCTCGACCCACTTCCCCGAGCGGCATTTCCGGATCGGTCATGCGCTCTGCGGCCACCCGCTGTTCGAGCGCGAGCGCCTGCTCGCGCTCGGCAAGGCGCTGCCGAAACGCTGCGTCGAGTTCAACGCCGGCGACCTGCCGGTCAGCCAGGATCCCGGGCACACGCCGCGCACAGGCTTGACCCTGGAGCAGACCATCGAGCGGATCGCCGAGAGCGGCTCCTGGGTGGCCTTGAAGTACGTCGAGACCGACCCGGACTACCGCCGGCTCTTGGTCGACTGCGTGCGGCAGATCGCCCCGCACAGCGAGCCGCGGGCCGCGGGCACGCACCAGGTCGAGGGCTACATCTTCCTCTCCTCGCCCGGCGCGGTGACGCCTTTCCATTTCGACGACGAGCACAACTTCCTGCTGCAGCTCGTCGGCAGCAAGGCCCTGCATACCTGGGACAAGAGCGTGCTGGGCCCGCTCGATATCGAGCGCTACTACGGCGGCGCCCATCGCAATGTCGTCTACCGGCAGGCGCTGGACGAGTCCTGCCAGCGCTTCACCCTGCAGCCCGGCGAGGGCCTGCACATCCCGGTGCACAGCCCGCACTGGGTGAAGAACGGCCCGGCGGTCTCGGTCTCCTTCAGCGTCACCTTCCGCTCCCGCCCGCTCGCCCGGGAGGCGGCGGTGCACCGGCTGAACGCCAAGCTCCGGCGGCGCGGCTGGCCGGTGCGTCCCTACGGCCGCTCCAAGCTGGACGACGGCGCGAAGTACTTCTTCATCCGGGCCATGCGAAAGGCCAAGCGCAAGCTGGCCTGAGCCGCGCCGGGCAGCGCCGGGACTATCGACCGACGGCGCCGGGGCGGCGCCCCGCGGACAGGGACGTCAGGCGGCGGCCGGCGCGCCGCATCGCCCCGGGCAAGGCCCGCGCGGTGAAGAGGAGCGAGCGCTTGGCGCAGATGTAGAGGGCGGGCAGAGGGTCGTCCCAGGCCCAGTTCGCGTGGCAGTCGGCGCGCAGTCCCGTGCCCAGGGCCTGCAGCAACCAGCGCAATGCCTGCCGGGCGGTCACCTCCCGGCGCTCGAGCGCCAGCAGCAAGCCGCCGATATCTCCCAGGAACCAGGCGAAGCGCATGCCCGCCGGATAGCTGAAGTCGGCGCTCCAGCGGTCGAGCGCGTCGTTCTTCGCGATGTCGACGATCGCGGAGGCCGAGTCGAGGCCGCAATAGCCGGGCAGGGTGAAGGACGGCCCAAGCAGCGGGTTGACCTCGAGCAGCCAGTTCTTGTCGCTTGCCTCGTCGATCAGGTACTGGACGTTGCCGATACCCGTGTAGTCGAGCGCCTCGATCAGACGGGCGCTCGGCTCGTCGAGCCTCGCCAGGGGCGCCACCGAGACCGCCGACACCAGAAGGCCGGTGTCGTCGAAGCGGTTCGTGCGCAGGATCTTGATGTCCAGGTAGCGCAGGATGCGCCCCCGATGGGCGATGAAGTAGCGATTGCAGCGCCAGCCCGGCGTGAAGGTCTGAACCATGAAGTCCTCGCAGCTATCCGATAGCTGCTCGGCCACGTGCAGGGCCTGCGCCCGGCTCCGAACGATCACGATCGGCACGCCGGTGCCGACGCTGGCCTTGCTCTTCAAGACGCAAGGGTAGCCCAGCGACTCGCAGGCGCCGACGATCTCTTGCGCGCCCCGCCCGACGACGAAGGGCGCCGTCGGCACCCCGAGCCGTTTCGCCAGCTCCGAGAGGCGCGCCTTGTCGTCGCTGACTTCGATGGCCGCGGAGTTCGACACCAGGAGGGGAACCGGGAGCCGGTCTCTGTAGGGCAGCAGCGCGACGATGAGCGGCTGCATCAACGGCATGACGGCGACGATCTCCGGATGCGCCGAAAGGTACTGCTCCAGCGCCTCGACGAAGAGGGGCGTGTCCCAAGGGCTCGCCGTCGGCCGCCAGTCGTCGTCGACATGGCGTGACAGGTGTATCGCCGAGAAGGAGGAAACCGTGGCGACGACCCGGTATCCCGCCCTGGAGAAGAGACGCGCGACCACGAGCGACGACCGGAAGTCGCCGATCAGCAGAACGGCCTGGCGCCGGCTCGGCTCAGCCTGTCGCGCCAAAGCAGGTCACCAAGCGGCAGGCTGTCATGGTCCCTCAGCGCGCCTGCAGAGTAAGCCGGCCGGCAAGCTTGCGGGAGCGATGGACCAGGATCCGCGCGACCTGCCGCCCGGCCCGCCGCGTGAGCTTGGGAACCGACCGCCTGGCAAGGTAGAGCGCGGGCTTGGGATCGTCCCAGCGCCAGAGCAAGTGGTGGTCCGCCCGCAGGCCGCCGGCGACGGCCTTGAGCCACCAGGAAACCGCCTGCCTGCCGCTGACCTGCCTGGTCTCCAGGCTTTGCACCAGGCCCTCGAGGTCGCCCATCACCCAGGCATATCTCTTGCCGACCGGGTAGTCGAAGGGTGCGGCCCAATGCTCGAGCCCGCGGCCCTGCACGATATCGACAAGGGCGCTGGCCTGATCGAGGCCGCAGTCCTGGGTGAAGGCGTAGTTGCCGCCTATGCGCGGGTTGATCTCGAGGAAAGCGATCGTGCCCCTGACGTCGTCCACCAGGAACTGCAGGCAGCCGATGCCGCTGTAGCCCAGCGCCTCGATGAGCCGGCTGCTGGGCTCGTCGAGCGCCGCCAGGGGCGCGGTCGAGACGCCGGAGACGCCGAGGCCCGTGTTGTCGATCTGGTTCGTGCGAAGCGTCTTGATATCCAGGCGGCGCAGAATACGACCCCGGTGGGCGATGAAGTAGCGGTTGTATCGCGGGCCCCAGGCGAACTGCTGAACCATGAAGTTGTCGAACCAGCCCGGGTAACTCGTTGCGAAGGTCCGGGCCTGATTGGCGTTGCCGAGGACCAGCGCCTTCAGGCCGTGCTCGATCCCGTCGTTGCGCTTCACGACGCAGGGGTAGCCCAGGTCGTCGGCCAGGTCGTAGAGGTCCTGGACACTGGACCCGGCCGCGAAGCGCGCGACCGGCACCTCGACTTCGGCCGCGATGCGCGTCGTGCGCACCTTGTCGAGGCAGGTCGCCACGGTCTCCGGCTCGACCGTGATGAGCGGTACCGAGATGCGGTCCCTGCTCGCCAGAAGCTCGAGGATCCTGGCTTGGTTGACGGGAAAGACGGCCGCGATGTCGCGTCGGCGCTCGAGGAAGCGCTGCAGCTCTCCGACGAAATCGTACGAGCCGGAGCGCCAAGGCGACGGCTGCCAGGTCTCGTCGACGAAGCGCGACCTTTCCGCGGCGGAGAAGCCGTCGCGCGCGAGAACCACCCGATAGCCGGCCGTCGACAGCGATCGCGCGACGGGCAAGCTCGGCCGGTAGTTGCCGACGAGGAGGATCGATCCCTGGTCTATCGCTTGCTTGCTCTGTGACATCGAGCCTGGGAAGACCCCAGGTCAGGCGACGCGTCGGCGCAGCGCGCGGTAGAGGTCCGCCGCGCGATTGCGCGAGAAGCGGTAGCCGGCCGTCACCAGGGATTCGGGCGACGCCAGGTCGATGATGATATGGATCCGATCCTGGTCGGAGTGGTTGTGAGCGTGGTGCATGATCCTGTTGTTGAACCACCAAAGCTCGCCCTCCTGCATGGTGATCCCGTGGCCGCCGGTATTGAGGCGGCTTCCGGCGGCGGACTGCAGGACGAGATGGTAGCGCGAGCGGATTCGGTAGTAGTTGCCCTCGTCGATGTGGGGATAGACCGTGCCTTGGGGCGCGAGATTGACCAGGGCGACGCGGCCCAGGACACCGGCAACGCTTCTGGCGAAGCCCTCCACGAACGCGCAGGCCAGGGGGAACTTGTGCGCGACCGTTGTCGGCCGGCCGATGTAGGTCCAGCAGCCCGGAAAGCGCTCCCGATAGGCTTTGTCCGCGCTAGCCGGCTCGGTATGGCTGCGCAGGATGATGGTGCGGGTCTCGCGGTGGGGCAGCAGCGACGTGCGCGTGGGGTCGGCATCCCACATATCGCCGTTGGCTTTGATCTCCTCGAGCAGCGGGCCGACGTCGACGTCGCGCTTGATCAGCTTGAAATTCCGCATCTTTTCCGTGGCGTCCCGGTCCGGGCCGGCGCCTCGTCCGGCCTGAAGGACCCTATCCCGACTGTCTGACCATTTTCCAAATGTGTGAATTTCCGCTTGCAGATCATAGCAGAGTCCAAGCCCGCTCGGCGATTTACTGCCGGTCGCTCACGGCCCGTAGGGCGGCCGCGGGCCGACGGCCGGCAGCGCCGCCCCCTGCTCGCAGCAGCCGAGGTCCGGCGCCGCGCCGAGGAAGTCGTCGTTGAAGCCGGGGAGCGGCACGCCGCGGTCGAGGGCCGGGCTATCCGCGGCCAGCAGCGGCCGATTGTCGGCCCCGGCGAAGCGGCGGGCCTGGTCCCTCAGCGGCAAGACCGCTTCGGCGAACAAGGCGCCGCTCTGCAATGGGCTGGCGCCGAAACGCCGATAGAGGTGACCGCTCGCCCGCGCCTCGGCCGCCGTCGGGTAGGTCGCGCCGTTCCACAGGGCGAAGGGGCCGCCGTGCCAGGCGTAGCCGTCGGCATCGAAATCGTTGCCGATCATCCGGGCGGTGCTGGTCAGCGCCGGTCCGTCGGTGCCGACGAAGAGGTTGTTGCGGGTCAGGCTGTCGCGCACGGTCTCGGTGCTGGTGCGGATGAAGAAGGGGATGCCGGCGCGGATCGAGGTGTTGTGGACCATGAAGACGCCGGCGGTGTTGTTGTGCAGTTTGAAGGGCGCGTAGAGCGTGTTGTAGATCCGGTTGCGGTAGAGATAGACGGGGCCGCCGAAGATCGGCTGCAGGGAGATCGCCGCGAAGCTGTTGGTGATCCGATTGCCGAAGACCCGGACGTTGGCGTCGGCGTGGTCCACCTCGATGCCGTCGTCGGTGCAGGCCACCAGGTCGTTGTGGTGGATGTCGCTCGCGGAGAGCAGGCCATGGCCCCCGTAGGCCCAGGCGCCGCGAATGCAATCGCCCAGGTCCTCCATCAGGTTGTGGGCGACCACGTGGCCCGAGCCCGAGAGCGCCAGGCCGAAGATGTGCTCGATACCCTTCGAGCGCGGCCAGCGGGTCGGGCCGCGGAACTGGTTGTCGAGCAGGAAGTGCCCGAGGCTCTCGTCCCGCACCGCGCCGTTGGAGACATAGCCGGCGTGCTCGACCTCGAAGCGGTTGCCCTGCACGACCAGGTGCCGGGCCCGGTTGGCGAGGATCAGAGTCTGGGCGTTTCTCAACAGCAGCGATCTGACCCAGAGCTGCTCCCGGTCCGACAGGTTGAGCAGGACCTTGCCCCCGCCGCCGTCGAGCACGACCGCGCCCGGCCCTTCCCCCTGCACGACGATCGGCCGATCCGCGGTCCCGGACGGCAGGTGCAGGGGGGCCTCCGGGCGATAGACGCCGGGGGCCAGCGCCAGCAGATCGCCCGGCCTGGCCGCCGCCAGCGCCGCCGCCAGGCCCCTGAAGGGCGACTCGCGCGTGCCCTGCCCGGCATCGGTGCCGGCTTCGGCCCGCGGCACGACGTGGCGCCGGCGCAGGCCCTCGGGCAGCAGCGGCCAGCCGGCGGTCTTCAGCGTCATCGAGCGCTGCAGGCCGCCGCCGTCCGGGTCGCGCAAATGCAACCGTAGCTCGTATTCCGTATCTGGTCGGAGGCCGACCAGACTGCCCGAGAACTGAACGCTGGCGCGGGGCCGGCGCTTCGGCTGGCGGCTCTGCAGGCCGACCCGAAAGAGGTCGGGGCCGCGCCGCCAACGACCGTCCCCCGCCGGGCGATAGGAGAGAGAGACGCTGGCATCGCCGTCGGCATCGCCCGCCACGGTCCAGCGAAAGCCCAGGGCCTGCGGCGTCGCCGGCTCGATGAGAATCTCGCCGGGCTGCACCGCCCCCTCCTCCGCGACCGCGGCACCGGCGAAGAGGGAGACGGCCGCCAGAGCGGCAAGGGCGGCCCTCGTCGCGAGGGGCCGCGGCGGCGGGCGGGACATCTGCGGCGGTCTCCCGATCAAAAGCGGGCGGCGGCGGCCCGGCTCGGCACGCTCGGCCCGCTCGCTGGGGCCGGCGGAGCGAGCTTCCGCGCGCGCGCCATTGGAGGCAATGAAATAAGTATTATGGTTAAGATCCTTTATATTTCCCGGCCCGAAATAGGGTTCTGGCCCTTGGATTTAGGGCCTTATGGCCAAATGCCCGCAATTTCGCCCTCGCCAATCCTTTGAATTAAAGCGAGCCTGACTGGGCCGGACTCGGCCGGGCCCAGTCGAAAAACCCGCGGCCGAGCCGGGAGCTCGCCGTGTGTCAAAGGAGGGGCTCCGCTAACCCCCCGTCACAAAAAGATAAATTGACCCCGAACTGGACGCGGCTTAAGCTCCTTAAGACTTGAGTGATTGTGCCGTGCAGAGACCGCGGCTATACTCTCAAGTGATAATAGGGAAGAATTTGGGTCTTTTTTAACTCCTGACTGGGTGGCTGCATGGCTGGGGACCAGATGGACGGCGACAACCAAGAGCCTGAAGGCGGCAAGGAGCTGCCGGGCTCTGAGCAGGTGACTGCTTTGACGCCGGCCGAGCGCAAGAGGCTTTCTGCACGCCGCCGCTTCCTGGCAGGTGGTGCGGCATCGTTGCCGTTGATTATGTCGGTCAGCCGCAAGGCCTTCGCCGACGACGGTTGGGACTGGGAAGACGGCGGCGGCATGAAGGACAAGAAGTCCGGCGCCGGCCGCTCGCTCTGCGTCACCGTGGCCGTCAAGGTGAAGAAGGACAAGGGCAAGAAGAGCGGCACGAAGACCGGCAAGAAGGGCAAGGACAAGACCAAGGACAAGGGCAAGAAGACCTTCGTCAGCCTAGTCTGCAAGTCGAAGTCGAAGAAGATCTGAGGCTGCAGCGCCCATAGAGCGTCGCACGACGTAAGGCCCCATTGCGAAAGTTCGACGACCCCAAGACACATTGGCGGGTTTGCGGCCGCGACAAGCTGCTTTGGCGCGACTGGGACGGCGATATGGTGATCTACCACCCGCTGTCCGGCGACACCCAGCTCCTCGACGTCGCCGTGGCGGAGGTCCTCAAGGTGATCGACGAGGGCCAGGCGACGCGGGACGAAGCCCGGGCGCAGCTCGCGCGTTTTCTCGAAGTTGACAACGATTCCGAGCTCGACAAGGCTGTGTCGCAGATTCTCGGCAAATTGGACGACCTCGGCATCATCGAGCCGGCCCCCGAATGATCCTCAAGGACCTGCCGTCCGAGACGCTCTCCTCGCTGCTCAAGGGTCCCGGTATCAACCTCGATATCGGCTCCTTTCGCGCGAACCTGCGCACGGACGTGGACCAGCTCGCCCAGCAGGTCGCCGAGCTCTACGCCGAGTTCCCGGTCGAGACGGAAACCGAGATCTGCGACTTCTTCGTGCGGATCGCCCCGCCCTCGCCGCTGCGCCGCTATGTCCGGCAGAACGTCTGCGCCTACATCGACGACCTCGACCCCTTCGAGCCGATGCCGCGGGACCTGGCCTACCCGCTGCTCGAGTCGGCGCTCAACTGGTGCGTCGCCTCGCAGATATCCCGCTACCTGCTGCTGCACGCCGCCGTCATGGGGCGCGGCGACCGGGCGGCGATCTTCCCGGCGCCCTCCGGCACCGGCAAGAGCACGCTCAGCGCCCTGCTGTCCCTGGCCGGCTGGCGCCTGCTCTCGGACGAGTTCGCGATCCTGCGCGGCAGCGACGGGCGCCTGCAGGCCAGCCCGCGGCCGATCTCGCTGAAGAACGAGTCGATCAGGATCATCGCCGATGCCGGCGGCGCCGAAAGGCTCAGCCGGCGCTATGACGGCACCATCAAGGGCTCGCTGTCCTACCTGCGCAGCCAGGGCGAGAGCCTGACGGCGCTCAACGAGACCTGCCTGCCGGCCCTGGTCATCTTCCCGGCCTTCAAGCGGGGCGCCGCCCTGAAGGTCCAGCCGGTCGAGAAATCCGAAGCCTTCATGCGGCTGATCGACAACGCCGTGAACTACCTGCTGCTCGGCCAGACGGCTTTCGAGACCCTGACCCGGGTGGTCGAGCGTTGCGACATCTATCACCTCGAATACAGCGACAACGAGGAGGCGATCGCGACGCTCGACGAGCTGCTGGCGGCGGCCAAGCCGGAGCGGGAGGCCCTGGCGTCGTGACCGAGCCGCTTCTGCTCACGGCCATCAAGGACCCCGCCAGCCTGACGCGCCTGAGCAAGGGGCAGTGGAACGAGCTGATCCGCCAGGCCGAGCGCGAGGTGCTGGTCGCCCGCCTCTACGTCGCCCTCGAGGCCGCGGGCTTGCTGGACGCGATCCCCGAGCGAGCGCGCAACCTGCTGCACGACGGCCTGGTGCAAGCCGAGTTCAACCAGACCCGTATCCGCTTCGAGATGAACCGGGTCTCCCGCGCCTTGCGCGACACCCCGGTGCCCTTGCTGCTGCTCAAGGGCAGCGCCTATCTGGCGCTCGACCTGCCCATGGCGCGGGGCCGGCTGGCCAGCGACCTCGACATCATGGTGCCGCGCGACCAGATCTCGCAGGTCCGCGATTCGCTGTTCGCCGCGGGCTGGACCATGGCCATCACCCGCGCCTACGACGTCCACTACTACGAGACCTGGATGCACGAGATCGCCCCGCTCTGGCATCCCGAGCGCGAGATGGCGACCGACGTGCACCACACCATCGCGCCGCCGACCAGCCGGGTCAGCCCGAAGGTCGAGGCGCTGTGGAACGCGGCCCGCGAGACCGAGGACGGCCAGAAAGTCCTCTGCCCCGCCGACATGGTGCTGCATGCGGCGGTGCACCTGATCAACGAAGACTTCCGCATGGGCTTCCGGGACCTGGTCGACCTGCACGACCTCTTGATCCAGTTCGGCGGCGAGGCGGCCTTCTGGTCGGAGCTCGAGAGCCGCGCCGAGCTGCACGGGCTCGGCCGCGTCCACTACTACATGCTCGGCTTCACGACCGCCCTGCTCGACACGCCGGTGCCGCAAGCGAGCCGCGATGCCGCGGCGCGTTTCGCGCCGCCGGCGCCGATCGCGCTGCTGATGGGCTGGCTCGGGCGGACCACCCTGACACCCCGGCCGCGCCACCGGCACAGCTTGATCGCCAAGGCCGCCTTCGGCTGCCTCTACGTTCGCTCCCACTGGCTACGCATGCCGCCCTTGCTGCTGCTGCGCCACCTGTCGATCAAGGCTTGGTTCCGCGTCCGCGGGGCCGTGCCCGGCCTTTCGGCGAGCTAAGCGCTAGAGCGTTTTCCGCTCACGCGGAATCACGGCACCGGCCCGCTCCCCCTACCGGACTAGGCTCTGCTCCAGCGCGAGACCGCGAAAGAGAGCAGCAGAATGAGAAACAGAGAGCCGCCGAAGAAGAAGATCGTCCGGATATCGACCAGGAACTCCATGACGAACTCCGTCAGGGAGTCGATCACGGAGCCTTCGTTCTCGCGTTGAATTTGACCCAGCTCGGGTGAGGCGTAGGTCTTCTGCTGGCTGTTGTCGCTCTGCGGTGTCGCGGCCGCCGCCGTGCTGCTCCGCCGTGCGCTGTTCGAGCCGACCACCGTCTCGTAGTCTCGGACCTGATCGGAGGCCGACACTCTCAGCAGGAACTCCCTGATCTCGAGCGTGTGCGACAGCGCCGTCAGGGCCAGCTCGCGATCCATTTTGTGGTCCAGCAGGCTGCGCACCATGTTGAGGCCGAGATCGACACCCGCGCCGTCACCGTCTGCGCCGGGGATGCTCAAGCTGATCGGGCTCCGCCCGGCCCGGGCCTCCTGCTTCAAGAAGCGCCTGGTCAGCTCGTCGACCGTGATCTGGCTGCCGTCGGCTTCGACTCGCGCCTCCATGTCTTCCAACGCGAACCGGTCGGGCAGGCCCGAGGTCAAGAGCGGCGCCCAATCGCTCGCGCTGCCGCTGTGCATCCGAACGCGCAGCCAGTTCTGGGTCAGCCCCTGGTCGGTCAGGCCGATGTCGAAGCCGCTGGTCAGCTCGCCCGATCCGACGGACGCGACAGGCCGCAACCGCTGGTCGTCGGGCCAGCCAGGCTCGCTCTGCGCCGCCGAGGGGGACGACGCATTCGGCTGGCTCTCGAGCTCGTTGAGCGGCATCGCCATCGCGGGTCCCGCCATGAGGAGGGACGCCGTTGCCGCGAAAAAGCCAGCAAGAGCCTGCGTTCGAATCACGGCAAATTCCGCTGATTACATTCGACTACCGCGAAGAAACTAGTGTAGTCCGACTGCCCGTGCCTTGCCTAGCCTGATGGCCGCCAGGGCTTCCTCCAGGCCACGGAATTCCACCATAAACCTCGAAATTCGGAGGGTTTTCGCCGCTCAAGGTGGCGTGAGGGCGCAGCGACAGGCCGTCGAGCGGGGGTCGGTCCAGGGACCGGAGGGAAACAACAATGGAGAAAATCCGTTAATTCGTTGAATAGTGATTCAAGAATTCCCCTGGTCCTTGGTTAATCTTGATCCTGCCTCCTTGGCGGCGGCGGCCTGCGGCCCGGCGACCCCGCGCGCCGCCGACTCAGGACAGGCCCGGCTGCGCCGCCGCGGCTCAATTCCTCGCCATTTCAGAGCCTTCAGGCCGGTATGGTGCCTGACGATGCGGCCGGAACGCGGTATACTTGGCATAGAACATGACAGCATGCGGCACCATCCGCCGGCTTCGTCGAAATCGCAGTAAAAGCAGGACTCAATGATAGGCTTTCAGGGCCCGAGACAGACGACCGGGCGCACCCTCAGCCGCAGCCCCCTGGCGGCGCTCGCGCTCGCCGCCCTGCTCGCGCTGGCGGCGCCGACGAGCGCAGCGGCGAACCAGCCGGCACCGGAGGCCCTGGCCTATCTCCAGGAGGCGCTCGACCACCGCGCCGCCGGCAATCTCGAGGCGGCCAAGATCCAGCTCAAGAACGCGCTGCAGCAGGATCCCGACTTCGGCGAGGCGCGGGCCCTGCTGGGCGAGATCTACGTCGAGCTGGGCGACGGGCACTCGGCGGAGAAGGAGTTCCGGGCCGCGGCTCAGCTCGGCATTCCCGAGGAGCAGCTCCGGATCGATCTCGGCTACGCCAGGCTGCTGCAGGGCCGCTACGAGGAGGTGCTGGCGGAACTGGACCGCAACCCGGCCGCGGACGAGCAAGCGACCGAGGCCGCGATCCTGCGCGGCGAGGCGCTCTACGGCCTGAACCGCAACGAGGAAGCGGCCGACGCCCTGGGCCGCGCGACGCTGCTCAGCCCGCAGGATCCGCGCACCTTCGTGCGGCTCGCCGAGATCCTCTCGGCCATGCGGGAGCATGGCGAGGCGGAGCGGCAGGTCGACCGCGCCCTGGCGCTCGACGAGACCCTGGTGCGCGCGCTCCTGCTCAAGGGCGAGCTGCGCCGCCTGGCCGGCGACACAGAGCGCGCCATGGCCAATTTCGACAGGGCGCTGGCCGTGGCGCCCGACGGCATCGCCGCGCGTCTCGGTCGCATCACCGTGCTGATCGACCTCAACGAGGACGCCCTCGCCAAGATCGAGATCGAGGCCATGCGCTCGCGCTCGGTGCAGCACCCGATGGTCGAGTACCTCGATGCGGTGATCCTGGCGCGGCAGCAGAAGTTCGAGGAGGCCCGCTCGGCCCTGCTCAACCTCGGGCCGCAGCTCGAGAACTACCCGCCGGCCCTCCTGTTCCGGGCCACGCTGCACTACGCGCTGGAGGAGCTCGAACAGAGCCGCGCGATACTCTCGCGCCTGCTAAAGCTGGTGCCCAGCTCGCGGCCCGGCCAGAAGCTGCTGGCCGCCACCTTGATCAAGCAGGGGGCAGCGGCCGAGGCGGCGGCGCTGCTGGAGAAGGCCAGCCGGCAGATCACCGACGACCCGCAGCTCTACCTTCTGCTCGGCAGCGCCTACCTGCATTTGGAGGACTACGCCACCGCGACCGGCGCGCTGGAAAGGGCGCTGGAGATGGCGCCCGGCAACCTGCGCTCGGTCATGCAGCTTGCCTTCGGCCAGCTCGCCCTGGGCTACCTCGACGAGCCGGTCGGCGAGGCGGCCGGCGGCGAGGGGCCGTCCGGCGAGCAGGTCCTTCTGAGCTTCCTCAAGGGCCTCGCCAGTCTGCAATCGGAGGCCTATCCGGAAGCGCTGGCGGTGGCCGAGCAGCTCATGGCGCGGGACAGCGAGAGCCCGCTGGCGCTCTACATCCAGGGCGGAGCCCATTTCGGCCTCGGCGACCTGCCCAAGGCGCGCCTCGCCTTCGAGCGGGTGATCGAGATGGCGCCGGGCTTCCTGCCCGCCCGGAACAACCTGGCGCGCCTGCATCTGCGCGACGGCGAGGCGGACAGCGCCCGGGCGCTCTCCGAGGCCGTGCTGCAGCAGAGCCCGAACAACATCGACGCCATGTTGCTGCTGGCCGAGATCGAGCGGCAGGCCGGCGAGACGGCCAAAGCGGCAGGCTGGCTGAGGAAGACCGTCTCGGCGGCGCCCGGCCTGGTCGAGCCGCGCCTGGCCCTGACCCGGCTGTTCATCGACGGCGGCGACCTCGAGGCGGCGCAGGAGCAGGCGGAGCAGACCGCTACGGCCTTTCACGAAGACCCGCGCGCCCTCGGCATGCAGGCCGAGGTGCTGATTCGGCGCGGCAAGGACGACGAAGCCCTGCCGCTGCTCGGCCGGCTGATCGAGATGCAGCCCAAGGAGCCGCTGCACCGCTATCGCCTGTCGGAGATCCACCTGGGCCGCGGCGACCGCAGCCTGGCGAAGGACCAGCTCTTCCAGGTGCTGCAGGCCGACAAGACCCAGCTCACCGCCTATCTGCGGCTGATCGACCTGGAGCTGGAAGACGACAAGGGCAGCGTCGCCCTGACCTACGTCGAGGCCATGCGCGACGCCTTCCCGGGCGCGCCCGCCGTCGACCAGGTCGAGGGGCGCGTGCTGATGCGTATGGGGCGGCCCGCCGAGGCCCTGGAGGCCTACGAGAAAGCCTGGAACAGGATCCAGACCGGCGATCTCGCCATCGCGCTCTACGAAGCCCGTTGGGCGGCCAGCGGCGATCCCGTAACGCCCATGACCGACCTCCTGAACTGGGTCAACCAGCGGCCGCGCGACGCGCAGGCGCGCATGTACCTGGCGGGCCGCCTGCTCGACGAGGGCTTCTACGACGAGGCGATCTATCAGTACGAGGTGCTTCTGGTCGAGCGGCCCCAGGACCCGGTCCTGCTGAACAACCTGGCCTGGCTGTTCCACAAGAAGGACGACCGCCGGGACGTCGCCTATGCCGAGCAGGCGCTGGCCTCGGCGCCCTCGGAGCCGGCCATCATGGACACGCTCGGCTGGATCCTGCTCAACCGCGGCGAGCTCGAGCGGGCCAAGAGCATCCTGGCGGATGCCCTCGAAAGGGCGCCGGACGATCCCGACATCGCCTACCATTTCGCCGCCGCGCTCGAGCAGACGGGCAAGCGGCAGGAAGCCAAGAGCCTGCTGACGCGGATCCTCTCCGAGAACCGCGAGTTCGCCTCGGCCGATGCCGCCCAGGCCCTGATGCAGAGGCTGGAAGCCAACTGAGCGCCATCGCCCGACCCCTGGCACCTGGGCATGCGCGGCAAGCTGATCTAGTGTCTCGGCCGGCTCGGCAGGCGGGTAGCTCAATGGCAGAGCGCTTCCACTACATGGAAGAGGTTGGAGGTTCGAGTCCTTCCCCCGCCTACCAGGCGCCTGCTCGACACCTCAACGCCGCCGAGGCTCCACCCTGCCCAGCCCAACAGGCATGATCTCGACGCTGCTGCGCCACGGCCTGGCGGTCGCGTTGCTCTGTCTGGCGACCTTCGCGGTCCTCGAGCTGCCCTGGCGCTTCGAGACACGCGACGACAGCCTGACCATCACCCCGCCGGACAAGGTGCCGAGTATCTGGGTGGTCAGCCCGCAGGGCGTCTCCGAAGCCCCGGCGGCGGAGGGCGGCGGCCTGCTGCTCGATGCCGGCGACTCCCGCGGCGTGCCCTACGTGATGACGCTGTTGCGGCGCTCCAAGCCCTTCAGCCACGTGCGCGTCGAAGCCGACCTGCGGATCGAGACGCTGCGGCCCGGCGACGACCATTGGCAGCGCGTCGGCGTGCTGATCTTCAGTATCGGCGATCGCATGCGAACGATCGGCTACTGGCCGAAGCGCGTGATGCTGCTCGACGAGGACCAGCCCTGGGGCCGCGAGAGCCGCGTCTTTCCGCTGCACGAGGCCACCGAGGCGATCCGCCTCATGGTCTACAACGCCGGTCGCGCCGGTCGTCTGGGTCTGCGCGAGATCACCCTGGTGCCGCTCTACGAGCGGCCGCTGTTCCTCGGCCTGCGCACTCTCGTGGTCGGTCTCTGGCTGGCCTTCTTCGCCTACGGCGCCTGGCGGCTGATCCGGCTCGACGGCCGCAAGCTGCCGAAGGCGGCCCTGGTCCTGCTGTTCGCGCTGGCCACGGCGGCCATCGTCATGCCGCAGCCCTACTACGGCCGGATCGTCCATCTGGTCGAGAGCACCTACGCCGCGCTGACCGATCCCGCCGAGCCGCCACCGCAATTCGAAAGCGCGCCCGCCGAGGAAGAGCGGGCGCGAGCGCCGGAGCCGGAGGCGCGGTCGGAGGGTGACGAGACGAGCGAGCCGACGGCCCGCGACGACTCAGCCGGCGGCCAGGCCGAGAGCCGGCGGTCGTCGGAGGCGCAAAGAGAGCCGAGACGCGGCCAGGAAGTGCGGTATCTCGGCCGGCGCGGCGGCGACGGTTTCTTCGAGGGCCTGCGTTTCAAGCAGGTCGCCCATTTCTCGATGTTCCTCCTGCTCGCCTTCGTCTCGCTGCTGACCTTCAGGCGCCATGCCGTCGCACCGATACTGGCCTTCGTCCTCTTCTACTCGGTCTCCTCGGAGTTCCTGCAGCTCTTCCTGGCGACGCGCTCGACCAGCCTGTCGGACTTCTACGTCAACGCCCTGGGCATCGGCGTGGGCGGGCTTGTCTTCCTGGCGGTGCGTCGCCTGCTGCCCGGCTCGGCGCTGCCGTCCAAGGCCGGCCGGGACAGCGGCGCCGGTCCCGGCGTTCATTAAATCCATTAATAGTTCCAACGTTATAGCCCCGAAGGCGATCTGCTATCATGCAGCTTCAGGGAAAATTGAATGATTGCAAATCGGCATGTGCGGAATCATTGGAATTCTGGGCAACGAACCGGTCGCTGACTCGCTGCTGTCGGGTCTCAGCCGGCTGGAGTACCGCGGCTACGATTCCGCCGGCGTCGCCACCGTGGTCAACGGCTCGATCGATCGCCGCCGTGCCGAAGGCAAGCTGGCGCAGCTCAGCTCCCTGCTGGCGGCCAAGCCGATCACCGGGACCGTCGGCATCGGCCACACGCGCTGGGCCACCCACGGCCCGCCGTCGGAGACCAACGCCCATCCCCACGGCAACGAGCGGGTCGCGGTGGTGCACAACGGCATCATCGAGAACTTCCACGCGCTGCGCCGCAGCTTGGAGGCGGAGGGACGGGTCTTCGAGACCGAGACCGATACCGAGGTGATCGTCCATCTGCTCAGCGAGCGCCTCGAGCAGGGCGAGTCGCCGCAGGACGCCGTCTTCAAGACTCTCTCGAAGCTCGAAGGCGCCTTCGCCCTGGCGATGATCTTCGGCGGCCACCATGACCTGATGATCGGCGCCCGGCGCGGCAGCCCCCTGGCGGTCGGCCACGGCGACGGCGAGATGTACCTCGGCTCGGACGCGCTGGCCCTGGCGCCGCTGACCGACCAGGTCAGCTACCTGGAAGACGGCGACTGGGTCGAGCTCGGCCGCGATACGCTGGCCATGTACGATTCGGCGGGCAAGACCGTCCAGCGGCCGGTCAAGCAGTCGTCGCTGTCCGGCGCGCTGATCGGCAAGGCCGGCCACCGGCACTACATGCAGAAGGAGATCCACGAGCAGCCGAGCGTGCTCAACGAGACGCTGCATGCCTACCTGCATCCGGGCCTCGAGGCCATCGCCATGCCGGACCTGCCCTTCGAGGCGGCGGGGCTGTCTCGCCTGACCATCGCGGCCTGCGGCACGGCCTACTTCGCCGGCCTGGTGTCGCGCTACTGGTTCGAGCAGGTCGCCCGGCTCCCGGTCGAGATCGACGTCGCCTCCGAGTTCCGCTACCGCGAGGCCTTGCTGCCGCAGGACGGCGCCTCGCTCTTCATCTCGCAGTCCGGCGAGACCATCGATACCCTGGCGGCCCTGCGCTACGCGCGGGGCGAGGATCAGCCGATCCTCTCCGTGGTCAACGTGCCGGAGAGCGCCGTGGCCCGCGAATCGGACCAGATCCTCTACACCCTGGCCGGGCCGGAGATCGGCGTCGCCTCGACCAAGGCCTTCACCGCCCAGCTCATGGTCCTGGCCTGCCTCGCCCTGCACTGCGCGCGCCGGCGCGGCACCATCGATGCCGCTCGCGAGGCGGCGCTGGTCAAGGCCCTGTTGGACCTGCCCGGCAGGATCGCCGAGCTGCTGAGCCAGGAGGCCGTCTTCGAGAAAGTCGCCCAACGCCTGGTCCGCGCCCGGGACGTGCTGTTCCTCGGCCGCGGCTCGAGCTTCCCGGTCGCCATGGAAGGCGCGCTCAAGCTGAAGGAGATCAGCTACATCCATGCCGAGGGCTATGCCGCCGGCGAGATGAAGCACGGGCCCATCGCGCTGATCGACGAGGCGGTGCCCGTCGTGGTCTGCGCGCCCTCCGGCCCGCTGTTCGAGAAGACCCTCTCGAACGTCCAGGAGGTGATCGCCCGGGGCGCCAAGGTCGTCTTCGTTTCCGATGCCAAGGGCGTCGCGGCCGCCGGCGACCAGGTCGCCGACGCGATCGTCATGCCGGAGGTCGATCCCTTCGTGGCGCCGCTGCTCTACGCGCTGCCGATGCAGCTCCTCGCCTACCACACGGCGGTGCTCAAGGGCACCGACGTCGACCAGCCGCGCAACCTGGCCAAGAGCGTGACCGTCGAATGATCCGCGGCCCCGCCATAGCCCGCCGCTGGCCGCGCGCCCTGTCGGTTCCGATCCTCGGCGCGGCGCTTGCCGCCGCGCTCTCCGGCGGGGCCGCCGCCATGTCTCTGCAGGTAGCCGGCGATCGCCTGGTGTCGGTGACCGAGGTCTATGTCGAGCCGCGCGGCAACGTCGCCCCGCGCTCGCACGAGTCCGACGCCCGTTTGGCCCTGGCCCGCCGCTACGAGCACGGCGAGGGCCTGGAGCGCGACTTCGCCGTGGCCCGCGAGCTCTACTGCGCCCTGGCCCACGAGGGCTCGGCCAGCGCGGCCTACCATCTCGGCTGGATGTATCTCAACGCCCGCGGCGTCGAGCGCGACGACGACATGGCGGCAACCTGGCTGAAGATCGCCGCCGAGCGCGGCCATCGCACCAGCCGCAACCTGCTGAAGACGCTTTCCAAGGCCGCGACCGACGTCGAGCGGGACTGTCCGCAGGACCAGTGGCAGGTGCAGAGCGTCGAGGAGCTGGATCGCCGCGCGCCGGACGAGGTCAAGGACCTGGCGCAGCTCTGGGCGAACGAGTTCGACCTCGACCCCTATCTGGTGCTCGCCGTCATCGCGGTCGAGTCGGGCTTCCAATCCAAGGCCGTCTCGCACAAGTCGGCCATGGGCCTGATGCAGCTCATTCCCGCCACCGCGGACCGCTTCGGCGTCAAGGACGTCTTCGATCCCTCCGAGAACGTCCGCGCCGGCAGCGAGTACCTGCGCTGGCTGCTGGATCACTTCAAGGGCGACCTCAAGCTGGCCCTCGCCGGCTACAACGCCGGCGAGAACAGGGTCCTGGCCTATGCCGGCGTGCCGCCCTTCCCGGAGACCATCCGCTACATCGAGAAGATCCGCGATCTCTACGCGCATCCCCATCTCGAGCCGGACGGCAAGGCCCGCGAGCTCTTTCCGCGGTCCCGGGAGCTCGCCAGGCTGTCCTTCGAGTCCTCGGACTACCTGCGCAGCCGCTGACGCAGCACGGCTTCCCGGCCGCCATGCGGTCTCTCCGGCCGCCGCGCGACGTTCATACTTCGTCAATCATTCGATTTAATGATTGTAAATAACTGCCACTTTAGGGTCGTTCTTGCCCCGAAAGAACGAGCGCTAGACGTCGTCGATGCCACTACAAAGCAGCCATCTCGCGGCCGAGCCGCGAGCCGCAGCGGATGACCCTCCCGGCTTTGACCATTGGTTCAAGGTCGTGCTCGTCGACTCGCCCGCGCTCTTGGAAGAGGCCTTTCGGCTCCGCTATCAGGTCTATTGCGTCGAGAACGCCTTCGAGGATCCGGCCGAGAATCCCGACGGCCTGGAGACCGACGAGTTCGACAGCCATTCGGTTCACAGTCTCCTGCTGCACCGGCCGAGCGGCATGGTCAGCGGCGCGGTCCGGCTGATCCTGCCGGACCCGGAGCGGCCGGAGGACAGCCTGCCCATCGAGCGGGTCTGCCCGGTCGAGCTGATCCAAACGGCCGGGCCTTTCGACCTCGCCCATTGCGCCGAGATCTCCCGCTTCGCCGTCTCCAAGCGCTATCGCCGGCGTCTCGGCGAAGAGCGCTTCGCGGACACGACTTGGGGCGACGCCGCCGCCGACAGCGAGGTCAGCCGACGCCAGCTCCCCTTCATCACGCTCGGGCTCTTGCGGGCCTGCCTGCTGATGAGCATCGAGCAGCGCATCACCCATCTCTTCGCGGTCATGGAGCCGGCCCTGATCCGGCTCATCCGGCGCTTCGGCCTCAGCTTCGAGCCGATCGGTCCGCTGGTCGACTACCACGGCCATCGCCAGCCCTGCTTCGCCGCCATCAAGGACCTGCTCGAGGCTTCCCAGGCGCACAACGAGCAGTTCTGGAACGTCGGCACCGACAACGGCCGCCTGCGCCTCGACTAAAGCGTTTTCCGCTCACGCGGAATCACGGCACCGGCCCGCTCCCCCTCCCGGCCACCCACGGCAGTATCCTATTGGGTGGCCGGGAGGGGGAGCGG
>JANQLT010000160.1 GCA_028280455.1 Kiloniellales bacterium | reverse complement strand
AAACCGAGATTCACTGTCGCCGTCTCGCCATTGAAGATCCATGCCAGAAACCCTCCATCCAGCGTGAATCTTCTCACCTACTACAATAGGCCCGAGCCGCTACAGAACTCTTGAGGCCCTTTGTGACTCAGTAGGACTAGGCATCCGGCGGCGTCGAACGGCCGCGCAGGCGCCGCCTATTTGTGAATGACGCCGTCCGGGCGGAAGGCGTGGAACACGAAGGCGAAGGTCAGGTCGTAGACCGCGTCCCTCGGGCCATCGGCGGTTTGGCGCTGGACCACCACGTTGCCGATGTCGCGGCCCTCGGCGATCAGCCGGGAATCCAGGGCCGAGGCCTTGCCCGGCTCCCAGGTCAGGGTCAGGTCGCCGCTCTCGATCTCCTTGGCCTGGCGCAGCAGCTCCAGGGACCAGGCCTCGTCGCCGACGGCCACCACGTAGGCCATGGGCTCGATGCCCTCGGGATAGTCGCCGCGGTAGAGGAAAGGCCGCGCCGAGGAGTCGTAGCCGACGTAGGGGTTGTTGCCGTAGCTGCGCATCCCGGGCCGGCTCGGCACCAGCACCTCGCCGTCGGGATGGCGCGCCGCGAAGCGCTCCCAGGACTCGAGACGCGCCGGCAGCATCTCGAGGCGCGTGCCGGTCAGCTCGCCGACGATCGCCTCGCCGAGGAACTGCTGCCACCAGCTCTCGGTCGTGCGGTCGTACATCACCAGGTCGGAGCGGCGCAGCTTGCCGGTGGTGCCGAACTCCAGGACCTCGCCGCCGACCCGGCGGTCGAACACGATCGCGGCGTTGCAGAGCGGGCAGTAGGTGACCGCGACCGGCACGCCGCCGATGCTGTCGTTGACGATCTCGTGCCAGGTCAGGACATAGAGCGGGTAGGCGCGCGCCACGCCGTTGACCACCAGGCCGATGACCGGCTCGCGCGGCGCCATCTCGGTCGCCTCGCCGACGGCGGTGAAGCTCGGGTCGTCGATCGAGGGAATGCCGTCCTTCGGCGGGCCGCCGCTCATGATCTCGGTCAGGTCGATCGAGGTCTTGGAAAAGTCGGTCTCCGGCCACTCCCGACTCCAGAAGTCGGGGTTGGCCAGGGCCGTGCCGGCGAAGAGCCAGAGCAGCAGCGCGGCGGCAAGAGAGCTTCGCATTGCGGTCATGCTGTCGAGCATCCGTGCGCCTCCTCGGCAAAGCGAATCACAAGTCCTTGAAGCTCCCTCGTGCCATGGCTTTGTACCAGCCTGCGATGAGTGGAACTCATCGCAGGCTCTATGGCGTTCAGGCGCCACGCAGGCTTTTCCTCGCTTCGCTGCGGACGCGCGGTCGAGCTTTGGTACTAGAGGGCCCGGGCCGCCGCCCGGTCGAGCAGCGGCGTCAGGGCGGCGAGAATGTTGTCCAGCACGCCGCTCTGCGTCTCGGCATAGCGGCGCGCTGCCTCGATCTGGGCGCGCCGGGCCGCCGGGTCGTCGAGCAGCGCGGCGACCGCGGCGGCCAGGGTCTCGGCATCGCCCACGCGCCGCAGGGCTCCGGCCTCGATCATCTCGCGGGCGACCTGGACGATGTTTGAGGTATGCGGGCCGCAGATCAGCGCGCTGTCGAGCTTGGCCGGCTCGAGGGGATTGTGGCCGCCCATGTCGACCAGGGAGCCGCCGACGAAGACCACCTCGGCCAGGCGATACCAGAGCCCGAGCTCGCCCAGGGTATCCGCGACGTAGACCTGCGTGTCCGGCTCGATGGCCTGCTCCGCCGCCTGCCGGGCGACCGCCAGGCCCGCCGCCTGCAAGGCCGCGGCGACCGCCGGGCCGCGGTCGGGATGGCGCGGCACGATCAGGGTCAGCAGATCGGGGTGGCTTTCGGCCAGGCGGGCATGGACCGCGCCGGCGATCGCCTCCTCGCCCTCGTGGGTCGAGGCGGCCAGCCACAGGGGCCGGCCGGCCGTCGCCGCCTGCAGGGCGGCCAGCGCCTCCGGATCGGCCGCCAGGGGCGCGCCGGCGAACTTGAGGTTGCCCGGGCAGGCGACGGCCGGGGCGCCGAGCGCCTTGAAGTGAGTCTCGTCCTCCGGCGACTGCGCGAGCACCAGCTCGAAGTGCGCCAGCAGGGCGCGGATCACCGGCGCGGCCCGCCGCCAGGAGCGATAGGAGGCCGGCGATATCCGGCCGTTGACCACGGCCAGCACGCAGCCGGCGTCGCGGGCGTGGTGCAGCAGCGAGGGCCAGAGCTCGGATTCCAGCAGCAGGCCGAGGGCCGGCCGCCAGTGGCCGAGGAAGCGCTGCACGGCCGGCTCGAGATCGACGGGCACGTACTGGTGGATCACGCCCTCGGGCAAGCGCTCCTGCATCAGGCGGGCCGAGGTGGTGGTGCCGGTGGTGACCAGCAAGGTCAGGCTCGGCCAGCCCTCGCGCAGGCGGCGGATCAGCGGCAGGGCGGAGATGGATTCGCCGACGCTCGCCGCATGCAGCCAGACCAGGGCGCCCGTCGGCCGCGCCCGCGACGGCTCGCCCAGCCGCTCCCCGACCCGCGCCGGGTCCTCGCGGCCGCGCTGCAGGCGCCCCTGGAGATGCCGGCGCACCAGGGGCCCGGCGAGACGGCTGGTCAGGCGGTAGAGCGCCAGGGCGGCGCGGCCGACGGCCAGGCCTTTCACGTCGCGCTCACCCCGGCGGCTGCCGGCGCCTCGCCGCGCAGCACGCGCTCGTAGAGCGCCTCGTAGTCGGCGACGCAGCGCTCGACGGAGAACAGCGCGCGGGCCCGCGCCTGGCCGGCGGCCCCCATGCGGGCGCGCCGTTCCGGGTCGCGGCTGAGGGCCAGCAGCGCGGCCGCCAGCGCCTCGGGCTGCTCGGGCGGCACGACCAGGCCGGAGCGCTCGGCCTCGACGGTCTCCGATGCGCCGCCGACGTCGCTCACCACCACCGGCAGGCCGGCCGCCATGCCCTCGACCGCGGCATTGGGGAAGCCCTCTTCGCGCGACGCCAGGAGCGCGATGTCGCCCGCGGCGAGCAGCCCGGGCACCGCTTCCGGCGTCAGCTCGCCGAGCCAGCGGATGTTGCCGGCGATGCCGAGCTGCTCGGCCTGGCGCCGCAAGCCGGCGCCGATCCCCTCGTCGCGGCCGGCCGCCAGAAGGCACCAGGGCGCCGGCAAGGCCTCGGCGATCTGGGAGAGGGCCTGCAGCACGATGTCGTGGCCCTTGTAGGGCAAGAGCGTCGCCAGCATCACGAGGACGAGATGGTCCGGCCCGATGCCGAGACGGCGGCGCGCCTCCGCGCGGTCGACCTCTCCGTAGCGCTCGGTCTCGATGCCGTTGCGGATCAGCAGCAGCCGCTCGGCCGGCACGCCTTCGGCCGCGAGCTCGGCCATGACCGCGTCGCTGTTGCCGGACACCGCGTGCATCGAGCCGTGCAGGCGGCGCTCCAGCCGGGCCAGCAGCGGACGCTTGGCCTGATAGCGGTTGAGGCTTCGCCGGCTCATGATCCGCCGGCAGCGCGGCGCCAAGCGGGCGGCGAGCGCCCCGGTCAGATAGGCTTCCGCCAGAAAGAAATGCGCGATGTCCGGCGGCCGCCGCGCGAACCGCAAGAGCAGCCGCCCGAAGGCCGCGGGCAGCGCGGCACGCCCGGGCAGCGGCAGCGGTGCCTTGACCACCGGTATGCCGGCCTGTCGCATGGCCTCGTCGAGCTGACCCGGCCCGCGCGTCGTCACCAGTTCGACCTTGAAGCGCTCCCGGTCGAGCCGCGGCAGCACGGCGAGCAGGTGCCGCTCGGTGCCGCCCACCACCAGGTTCGGCACCAGGACCAAGAGGCTCTTGCGTCCCTCAGCCATGGCCGCGCGGATCGGGTCGTCCGGTCATCCTCGTTGCGTCCCCCAAAACGCCGGCAGCGGCCACCAAGCTTCAGGCATACACCGAGCCGGATAGCTCGGCCAGGGAGTAGAGCGCTACCCACTCATACCAGGCCACGATGCGTGAAGCTCATCGCGGCCCGTATGGCGCTCAGGCGCCACGCGGGCTTGTCCTCGCTTCGCTGCGGACGCGCGGTCGCGCTTGCCAAAGCTCGATGAGCCAAGCGCATCGCGCTTTGGTGTTACGGGGAACCGGCGGCGGCCAGGTCGCGGCGCCAGGCTTCGAACATCAGGACCGCCCAGAGCTGGTACTGCCAATTGTGCCGGCCGGCGAGATGCTGCTGCCAGGCCCGGCGTACGGCCTTGGCGTCGAGCAGGCCGGCCTCCGCCAGCTCTCGCTCGTCGAGCAGCGCCTCGGCCCAGTCTCGCAGGTCGCCGCGCAGCCAGGCGCCGATCGGCACGCCGAAGCCCATCTTGGGGCGCTCGAAGAGCCGCTCCGGCAGGTAGCGGGCGAGCAGGCGGCGCAGCAGCCACTTGCCCTGGCCGCCGCGCAGCTTGAAGTCGAGCGGCAGCGACCAGGAGAACTCGACGACCCGGTGGTCGAGGTAGGGCACCCGGCCTTCCAGGCTGACCGCCATGCTGGCGCGGTCGAGCTTGACCAGGATGTCGTCCGGCAGATAGCTCAGGCTGTCCAGCAGGAAGAGCTGCTCGCTGTAGGCGCCGAGCCGCGGCCAGTCCTCGGGCCGCGTCGCCAGGGTCGCCGGCTCCGCGACGCCGGGCAGCAGCAGCCCCGGCTCCTGCCAGAGCGAGACCAGGCGCTGGTAGAGATCGGCCGGGCCCTCGGCCGCCAGCACCCGGGCCAGCTTGTGCAGCTTGTGCCCCGCCTGGCCGACGCGGCGCCGCTCGGGCAGCAGGCGCCCGGCGGTCCGGCAGAGACCGTCCCAGGCCTCGACCGGCAGCGCGGTGATCGCCCCGGCGGCGAGCCGGCGCAGCGGCGCGGGCAGCCGGCCCTGCCAGCGGTTCAGGCTGCGCGCGACGAGATAGCGGGTGTAGCCGCCGAACAGCTCGTCGCCGCCGTCGCCCGACAGGCTGACGGTGACCCGCTCGCGCGCGAGTCGCGAGACCAGGAAGGTCGGGATCTGCGAGACGTCGGCGAAAGGCTCGTCGTAGATCCGCGGCAAGTCGGGGATCACCGCCTGCGCCTCATCGGGCGTCACGGTGAGCGCGCTGTGCTCGGTGCCGAGATGGGCCGCCACCTCGGCCGCATAGCCGGCCTCGTTGAAGCCGGCCTCCTCGAAGCCGATCGAGAAGGTCCGCACCGGGCGCTCGCTCTGCGCCTGCATCAGGGCGACCACCATCGAGGAGTCGATGCCGCCGGAGAGGAAGGCCCCGAGCGGCACGTCGGAGACCAGGCAGAGCCGCACGGCGTCGCGCAGCAGCTCGTCGAGCGACTCCAGCGCCGCCGCCGTATCGCCCCGGAAGGGCCGCGCCTGCCCCGCTTGCGCCGCCTGCTGGACCGACCAATAGGCCTGGGGCGCGAGGCTCTCGACGTCGCTCTCCGCCGACAGCTCGAGCCAGTGGCCGGGCGGCAGCTTGCGCAGGCCCGGGTGAATGCAGTGCGGCGCCGGCACGTAGCCGTGGCGCAGGTAGAGGGCCAGCGCGCCGCGGTCGAGACCGCCGTCGAAGTCCGGATGGTGGTGCAGCGCCTTGAGCTCCGAGGCGAAGACCAGGCTCCTGCCGATCCGGCCGTAGTAGAGCGGCTTCTGGCCCATGCGGTCGCGCGCAAGGTGGAGCCGGCGCCGCTCCCGGTCCCAGAGCGCCAGCGCGAACATGCCGTTGGCCCGCTCGAGGGTCGGCACCAGCCCCCAGCGGGCGAAGCCGGCCAGCAGCACCTCGCTGTCGCTGTGGCCGCGGAAGCGCTCGCCGGCCGCCTCCAGGTCGGCGCGGAGATCCCGGTAGTTGTAGATCTCGCCGTTGTAGACCATGACGTAACGGCCGCAGGCCGAGGCCATGGGCTGATGGCCGGCCTGGCTCAGGTCGATGATCGCCAGGCGGCGGAACACCAGGGCGATGCCGCTCTCCGGCTCGACCAGGAGTCCCTCGTCGTCGGGGCCGCGGCGCGCGAGCTGCGCCGCCGCGCCTTGGGCCAGGTCGCGCAGGGCGTTCTCGCCCATCGCCCCCGGCGGACAGAGGAATCCGGCGATGCCGCACATCGCCTCACGCCTCTCCGACCGGCTCGCCGGCCAGCAGCCGGCCATAGAGCGCCTCGGTGCGGGCGACCAGCGCGTCCAGCGAGAAGCTGTCGACGATCCGGCGCCGGCAGGCGCTCCGCAGGTCGTCGCCCTCGGCCGCCAGGCGGTCGAGCAGGTCGAGCCAGCCCCGGGCCAGGGCCTCGGCATCGCCGGCCGGCACGAGCCGCCCGCAGTCGCCCAGGATGGTCGCCGCGTCGCCGACCTCGGTCGCCACGCAGGGCCGGCCGCAGGCCATGGCCTCGGCCAGCGCGTTGGAGAAGCCCTCGCCGAACAGCGAGGCCGAGGTGGCCAGGTCGAGGGCGGCCAGGACCTGCGGCACGTCCAGGCGCCGGCCGGTCCAGCGGACCCGGTCGGCGATGCCGAGCGCCTCGGCGCGCGCCTGCAGCCGCCGCAAGGGCGCCTCGGCGCCGCCGCCGACGACCAGAAAGCGCAGCCCCGGCCGCCGTGCGATGGCCTTGGCCGCGGCGTCCAGGAAGACCGCATGGCCCTTCATGGGGTCGAGGCGCGCGACGAGCCCGATCGCGACGTCGTCGTCGCCGAGCCGCCATTCCGCCCGCAGCCGCTTGCGAGCCTCGGCGTCGGGCTTGAAGCGCGCCACGTCGATCCCGTTCGGCACCACCGCGACCCGCTCGGCCGCCGCGCCCCGGGCCCGCTGGTCGCGCTTGCCGGCCTCGGCGTTGGCGATGATCAGGTCCGGCCGGGCGGAGAGGCGGCGCTCCAGCGCCTCCGCCCAGCGGGTCCAGGGGCCGTAGTGGGCGTAGTCCATGGCCGAGGCGCGCCAGCCCCAGATCAGCTTGGCTCCCGGGGCGGCAGAGCGCGCCGCCAGGGCCATGAGGTTCCCGGTGGTCAGGCTGCCGTGCAGGAGGGCCGGCCGGATCTCCCGCAGCAGGGCGGCCAGCCGGCGCTGGGCGCCGAGCAGGTCCCAGCGGCCGGCCTTGTCGAGGCTGTGCAGCGCCACGCCGGCCTCGCGCAGCTCGGCTTCGAGGACGCCGCCGGGATAGACCGTCACCAGGTGGGGCTCGTAGCGCGCCCGGTCGTGGCCCTTGGCCAGGGCGGCCATCTGGCGCTCGGCGCCGCCCAGCTCGAGCGAGCGGATCAGGTAGACGATGCGGATCGGCGCCCCGCCGGGACCGGGCCGGGCATCAGGCGAGCCGGTCGCGGCGGCCGCGCCGGTCGGTGCCGTGGGAGCGCTGGACAGGGCTGGACGCAGCTTCTCTCATCCGCTGCCAAGGGCGGCCGCGACGCGGCCTAAGGGCTTGCTTCCTAACACGTTCACGCGCTGAACAGCAAGCGGGCGCCGGGATCAGGCCTTCACCACCCGGTCCGACTGCAGGCCCTTGCGGGCGACGATGTTGCGGCTGTCGACGACCAGCGGGACGTTGTCGATCAGCAGGCCGTAGTCCAGCCCGTCGTGATCGGTGGCGATCAGGGCCGCGTCGTATCCGGCCAGGCTCTCCGCGGTCCAGGGCACCGAGCGGCGGCCGGCCAGCTCGGGATGCTCGCGGGTGCGCATGATCTCCGGGATGAAGGGGTCGTGGTAGTCGGCCGCGGCGCCCTCGGCCTCCAGCAGCTCGATCAGGGTCAGGGCCGGGCTTTCGCGCAGGTCGTCGACGTTCTTCTTGTAGGCGAGGCCGACCACCAGGACCCGCGCCGTCTCGAGGCCCTTGCCCTGGCGCCCCTGCAGCGCCTGGCGCAGGCGCTCGACGACGTAGCCCGGCATGGCCGTGTTGATCTCGCCGGCCAGCCCGATCAGGCGGGTCTCCTGGTCGAAGGCGCGGGCTCGCCAGGCCAGGTAGAAGGGGTCGATCGGGATGCAATGGCCGCCGAGCCCCGGCCCCGGGTAGAAGGGCATGAAGCCGAAGGGCTTGGTTCGGGCGGCGTCGATCACCTCCCAGACGTCGATGCCCATGGCCTCGTAGACCTGCTTCAGCTCGTTGACCAAGGCGATGTTGATCGCCCGGAAGATGTTCTCGGTCAGCTTGACCGCCTCGGCGGTCTGGGTGTCGGAGACCGGCACCGTGGCGATCACCACCTGGTCGTAGAGCGTCTTGGCGAGCTGCAGCGCGGCCGTGCCGTCGCCGCCGACGACCTTGGGGATGCCCGCCGTGCCGAAGTCGGGATTGCCGGGGTCCTCGCGCTCCGGCGAATAGGCCAGGTAGAAGTCCTTGCCCGAGCGCAGGCCGCCGCGCTCCAGGATCGGCTGGATCACCTCGACCGTGGTGCCGGGATAGGTCGTCGATTCCAGGATCACGAGCTGGCCCGGCCGCAGCCGCGTGGCGATCGCCTCGGCGGTGCCGATGACGTAGGTCATGTCCGGCTCCTGGCCGGCCGCCAAGGGAGTCGGCACGCAGATCAGCATGGCATCGACCTCGGCGAGGCCGTCGAAGTCGGCGCTGGCGACGAAGTGGCCCGACGCCTTGAGGCGCGCGATCCGCTCGGAGGGGATGTGCCGGATATAGGACTCGCCGGCCTCGAGCTTGGCGACCTTCTCGTCGTCGACGTCGAAGCCGCGGACGGTGAAGCCCTCCGCCGCGAAGGCCTGGACCAGGGGCAGGCCGACGTAGCCCAGGCCGATGACGCCGACGCTGGCCTGGCGCCGCACGATCCGGTCGAGCAGCGCCGCGACCGCAATGTCGAACGTCGCCGAGTCGGGAGTTTCGGTGGTGCTCATGATCTCTCGCCGTTCTGCGCCGCGGAGGCTGGGGGGAGGGGGGCCGGCGGCGCGGACCTTAACGCCGATCGACCGGCCTGCCACGCCCTTTTCGGCCGGGCCGAGGCCCCTGACCAGAGGCCCAATAGAGGCCGGAAAGCTTAGGATCCGGTTAGTCCGAGGCGGCGCGGGAGACCGGGCCGCGGGCCGGGCCGGCCTCGCCCGGCCGGGGGCCGCCGGTCAGGCCCGCGACCGTCTCGTAGACCGCCAGCGTGCGCTCCAGCACGCTCTCCAGGCCGTAGTCGTCGCAGGCGATCTCCCGGCCCCGCGCGCCCAGGCGCGCCCGCAAGGCCGGATCCTCGATCAGGCGGCGCAGCGCCTCGGCCAAGGCGGCCGGGTCGCGCGCCGGCACCTGCAGGCCGTTCTCGCCGTCCTGGACGATCTCGGCGCAGCCGGCCTGGTCGGTGGTGACGATCGGCCGCGCGGCGGCGGCGGCCTCGATCAGGCCCTTCGGCACGCCTTCGCCGTAGTAGCTCGGCAGGCAGGCGATATGCGATTGGGACAGCAGGCTGTCGACGTCCTCGCGCCGGCCGAGCCACTCGACCGCCCCCTCGCGGTGCCAGGCCTCGAGCTGGGCGTCGGGCACGGCGCCGGGGTTGTCCGGGTCGCTGGCGCCGACCAGCAGGAAGCGCGCCTCGACGCCCCGGCGGCGCAGCAGGCGTGCCGCCTCGACGTATTCCGCGACGCCCTTCTTCCAGATCAGCCGGCTGACCATGATCACGGTCGCCGGGCCCGGCGGCTCGGGCGTCGGCTGGAAGCGGGTCAGGTCGACGCCGGCGCCCTTGATCAGCACGCTGCGTCCGCCCAGCCCGTGGCGGGTCAAGCGCTCCAGGTCGGCGCGGTTCTGGACGATCACCCGCGTGCGCGGCGAGACCACGATGCGCAGCAGCGTCAGGACCACGGCGCGCAGCGCCCAGGTCAGCAGCGAGCGCTCCGTGAAGATGTGGCCCAGGCCGTTGATCGAGAGCACCACGCCCGGCACCCCGGCGAGGCGCGCAGCGAGGCCGCCGAGCAGCACCGCCTTCAGGGAGATGCAATGCACCAGATCGGGTTGCTGCGCCTTCAGCAGGCGATGGATCTCGCCCAGCACCCGCAGCTCGCGGTCGGGCCGCAGGCCGGAGCGGGTGATCGAGAGCGACTCGACCGGGACGCCGGCGTCGCGGATGACCTGCTGGTCGGGGCTCTCGGCGCAGGCGACGCGGATGTCCCAGCCGGCCTCGCGGGCGGCCAGCGCGTGACTCAGCCGGTGCGAGACGAAATAGCCGGCATGGTTCGAGAGGTAGAGCAGCCGCCGGCTCATGGCGCGCGGACCTTCTCGCCGGGCGCCTCTGACGCTGCTGGCTGCACCGCTGCGGCGCGCCCTTCGCCGCGGCTGGCGACCACGACCAGGGCCACGGCGAGCAGGTTCGTCACCCACTTGCTCTGGGTGACGCCGTAGCTGATGCAGGCGATGACGAAGCCGGTCACGAGCAGGGCGAGGGCCGCGGCCCGCTCGACACCCGTGAGGCGCTCGATCTGCCGCCAGACCGCGATCAGCATACCCAGGGTCAGCAGGGCGCCGACCAGGCCGAGCTCCAGCCAGATCTGCAGGACGCCGTTGTGCGGATGCGACGGCATGGCCCGCTGCGAGCCGTCGAAGGGCACCGCGCCCATGTTCGGCATGTTGAAGGCGCTGTCGAAGCCCCAGCCGAAGAACGGCCGCTCGTAGATCCTGGCGGCGGCGAACTCCCAGACGTGGAGCCGGTGCTTCGCGCTGTGCGGGAACCAGCGGTGCTCCTCTGGTGTCGGCGCGGGGGCGAGATCGGCCACGATGGGCCCACCGAGGAAGACCAGAGCCAGCAGCAGCGCCGCGCCGAGCATCGCCAAGCGGTCCGACAGCGCGGCGCAGAGCAGCACCGCCAGGCCCGCGACGACGCCGAGGATCGCCGCCTGGCTTTCGTAGAACAGCAGCAAGACCAGCAGCAGCGGCGGCAGCAGCAGGGCCAGGCGGCCGGCCGGGCCGCGGTAGAGCACCGCCGTCACCGGCCAGACCAGGAGCGCCAGCGCGGTCGCCCCGCGGTTCAAGAAAGCCAGCGGCGTGCGCGTCTCCCGCGGCTCTTCGACCAGGAAATGCAGGTAGCTGCCACTCAGGCGCTCGGAGATGAAGATGACCAGGCCGACCGCGAAGCCGATGCAGAGCCAGCGGCCGACCGCGGCCCGCTCGGCCGGCGCGAGCCGCAGGGCCAGCCCGACCAGGATCGCGCAGGCCAGGCCCAGGGCGCCGAGCCGCAGGGCGAGCAGCAGCGCCTCGTCGGGCCGATAGGTCCAGAACGAGGAGAGCGCCGCCCAGCCGAGCAGCAGCAGCGCCAAGTAGACCAGAGGCCCCTTTGGCAGACTGGACGCCAGACCGGGGGGCCGGCCGAGCGCCAGCCCGTCGCGCCAGGCCGTGAACAGGCCCAGCAGCGCGGTCAGGCCGAAGACCACCGTCAAGGTGCCGCTGCTCAGGACCGAGGTCACCGGCATGATCGCGCAGAAAGCGCAGAGCAAAAGGGTCGAAGCTCGGTTCGGCATAGCCGGGGCGGAATCTCTATATCGCCGGAATCAGGCCCGCGATCATACGGATCGGCCGACCGAAATCACGCCTCAATGGCGGAGTCCCCGGCCTTGTCGGAAGCCGCTCCGGCGGGATATATGACGGCGCAAGACCCGCCGCTTCGAAGGATCCCGGATGACCGTCGTCGTCACCGGCGCAGCCGGCTTCATCGGCTCGCACGTCTCCAAGGCCCTGCTCGCCCGCGGCGAGCGGGTGCTCGGCCTGGACGACCTCAATCCCTACTACGACCCGGCGCTCAAGCAGGCGCGGCTCGCGGCCCTGCAGGCCATCGAGGGCTTCTCCTTCGCGCAGCTCGACATCGCCGACCGCGACGCGGTGGGCGCCGCCTTCGCGGCCAACCCGGACATCGACCGGGTCATCCACCTGGCGGCCCAGGCGGGCGTACGTCACTCGCTGACCGATCCTTACGTCTACGTCCAATCGAACGTCATGGGCCAGGTCGTCATGATGGAGGCCTGCCGCAAGCTGCCGCGCTGCGCGCACCTCGTCTACGCCAGCTCCTCCTCGGTCTACGGCGGCAACCGGGACATGCCCTTCTCGATCGACGACCGGGTCGATCAGCCGGTCTCGCTCTACGCCGCCACCAAGCGCGCCGGCGAGCTGTCGGCCGCCTGCTACGCCCACCTCTTCGACCTGCCGATGACCGGCCTGCGCTTCTTCACCGTCTACGGCCCCTGGGGCCGGCCGGACATGTCGGCCTACATCTTCACCAAGGCGATCTTCGAAGGCCGGCCGATCGAGATCTTCAACCATGGCGACATGAAACGCGACTTCACCTACATCGACGACATCGTCGCCGGAGTCATCGCCGCCCTCGACCATCCGCCCCAGGGCGCCGAGGGCGCCAGGCCGCACCAGCTCTACAATCTCGGCAATCACCGCAGCGAAGACCTGATGCGCTTCATCGGCCTGATCGAGCAGGCCTGCGGGCGCGAGGCGGAAAAGGTCTTCAGGGAAATGCAACCCGGCGATGTTAAAGAGACCTATGCCGACATCGAAGCCGCCCGGCGCGACCTGGATTTCGAGCCGCGGGTCTCGATCGACGAAGGCATTCCGCGCTTCGTCGACTGGTATCGGGACTACCACGGCGCCTGACGCCGGGTACGCGGCGCCGGACGGAACACAGTTTTGTCACAGCCCGATGGGCCTCGAAGCGCCTATGCCTACGGCCCCGCGCCGGCTAGAACGCGGCTTCCGCTCGCGATTGCCGAGCAATTGCGATAGGATAGGGGTAACAGGGGGCGAAGCGACTTTGGGGGCAGCGCTTGGCCTAAGGGTCGAGCGAAGGCCGGGAGTACGCTTATGAGTCGCCTGCTCGGTGTCTGGGCACTGACCCTCGCGATCCTATCGGGATGCGTGCAGGCTCAGTACGAGGATCTGTCCCTGGCCGAGACCGAGTGGTCGGACGCCGGCATCTCGGCGCTGCGCTACGGCCCGCATCCCGAAATGGTGCCCGAGCAGACCGCCGAGCCGCCGCCCTTGCCGCAGCGCAAGCCGGCGCAACCCGAGCAGCTCGCCGAGCTGGCCACCCAGGCCGGCGACAACAAGGCGCCCGACATCGAGAAGCTCGTTGGGCTCGATTTCGACGCCACACAAAAGCTCTTGGGCAAGCCGGCCCTGGATGAGGTACAGCCTCCGGCACGGGTCTGGGCGTACAACGGCACGGGTTGCGTGCTCAACATCTTCTTCTATCCCAACGTCGACGGGCAGAGCTACCGCGCCCTCACCTATGAGGTGAAGGGCGCGGAGGGATCCCCCGAGCGGGTGCGGTCCTGTTTCGCCGAGTTGGTCCAGGACAAGAGAGGGACGTGAACCTTGGTCACGGCAGCGGCACAGCCGACAATCATCGAAAGCTCCTACAGGCGCATCGTCATCGTCGACGATGACGACCTGTTCCGCGAATCCCTCGGCCTCAACCTGGCCGAGGAAGGCTACGAGGTGGTCGATTTCGACAGCGGCGAGTCCGCGCTGGACTACCTCCTGACCGGCGACAGCGCCGATGCGGTGCTGCTCGATTGGCGCATGCCCGGCCTCGACGGCCTGGGCGTCCTGCGCTCCTTGCGCCAGAGGCGGATCGAGACGCCGGTGATCTTCCTGACGGTGCTCAGCGACGAGATCTACGAGGAAGCGGCCCTCAAATGGGGGGCGGTCGACTTCATCGACAAGTCGCGGCGGCTGTCGATCATCCTGCAGCGGCTCAAGCTGATCACCGAAGGCGCCAAGCCCAGCGGCACCGGCGAAGGCGGCGCCGACGCGCCGATCGCCCGCCATGGCCATCTCGAGCTGCGGCAGCAGATCAAGCGCGCCTACTGGAACGATCAGCAGGTCGACCTGACGCTGACCGAGTTCGCCATCGTCAGCTTCATGGTCGCCAAGACCGGTGGGGACGTCACCTACCGGGAGATCTACGATCTGGTGCGCGGCAAGGACTTCGTCGCCGGCTACGGCCCGGACGGCTACCGCGCCAACGTCCGCTCCTTCATCAAGCGGATCCGCAAGAAGTTCCGCGAGGTCGATCCGGACTTCGATCAGATCGAGAACTATCCCGGCTTCGGCTATCGCTGGCGCGCGCTGACTCCGGGCGACGGCGAGCCAAACACCGTCTGAATGTCATGAGCCCGGTCGAGGACAGCCGCCTCCTGACCGGACAGCGGGGGCCCAGGCCGTCGCCGCTATGGGTCGGCCTATCCGGCATCTTCCGCTCGCTGATCAGCAAGTTCTTCCTGCTCTTGCTGGTCTTCGTCATGGTGCCGGTGATCCTCTACAACGAGTTCCGCAAGGCCGACGTCGAGAAGCAGTCCCTGCTGGTCGAGAGCGTCCGCGAGCAGGGCCGCCTGCTGGCCGAAAGCCTGCGGCCCGTGGTCGAGCGCGAGGAGCCGGCGCCGCTGCTGGTGCTGCCCGACGAGGTCAAGCGGCTGTCCCGGCCGCCGGTCGGCATCAAGGTGCTGTTCCGTCCGACCGAGGAGACCGGGGCGGAGAGCTTCTTCTTCGTCGCCACCGAGCCACAGGTGCCGCCGGCCGAGCTGGAGATCGAGCGCAACCGCCTGATCGAGCGCGGCGTCTTTACGAACTTGGTCAGCACCTGCGCCGGCGAGCTGCCGATCGCCCTGCGCCACAGCGTGCCGCACCAGTCCGAGGAAGTGCTGACCTCGATCACGCCGATCAACACCAAGACCGGCTGCTGGGTGGTGGTAACCACCCATGCCGGGCGCGGCTTCCTCGGCGCGACCATCGGCCAGCCCTATTGGCAGAACCTCGAGGTCCGCGTCGCCGCCGTCATCTACCTGGCCATGGCCCTCTTGGTGATCGCCGTCTTCGTCAGCATCTGGCGCTCGCTGATGCGCTTCCGCAACCTGGCGCGCAGCATCCGCTCGGGCGAGGACGTCGGCCCGCGCTTCACCGAGCAGAACAAAGTGCCGGAGCTGGCCCTGGTCGCCGGCGAGTTCGACCGCATGACCATGGCCTTGCAGGACTCCTCCGAGGGCATCCGCCGCGCCGCCGAGGACAACGCCCATGCCTTCAAGACGCCGATCGCCATCATGCGCCAGTGTCTCGAGCCGCTGCGGCGCATCGTGCCGCTGGAAAGCCAGCGCGGCCAGCGCGCGCTCGACGTGCTGGAAGAGTCGGTCGACCGGCTCGATCATCTGGTCGCCTGCGCGCGCCAGCTCGACGAGTCGACCGCCGAGCTGATCGACGCGCCGCGCCGCGACGTCGACATCTCGCGGCTGGTGGCGCGCATGCTCGACGCCTACGCCAACACCTTCATGAGCAAGCTGGTCTATCTCGACACCAAGATCGAGCCGCGGGTCGTGGTCAAGGCGACCGACGAGCTGCTCGAGACCGTCGTCGAGAATGTCATCGACAACGCGCTCTCGGTCGCGCCGGAGGGCAGCGGCATCTCGGTCGAGCTGACCAAGAGCGACGGCCGCGCCGAGCTGGTCATCGGCGACCAGGGACCGGGCGTGCCGGAGCCCTACCTGCACCGCATCTTCGAGCGCTACGTCTCGCTGCGCGCCAAGGCCGAGGACGGCGAGAGCCCGACCACCACGCCGGCCAACTCCAGCGACAGCCATCCCGGCATCGGCCTGTGGATCGTTCGCCGCAACCTGGAGGCCGTGGGCGGCTCGGTACGGGCTGTCAACCGGCCCGGCGGCGGCCTGGCCATGATCATGCGGCTGCCCCTGGCCCGCTGACCTCGCGCGACGCGAAGCGCACGACCCCTTAAACCAAGCTATACGAAACGCCTAGACCGAAAGTTGGGCACTGCCACAACTTTGATCCAGCCGATGGGCCGCGGAAAGCCTTACCTTCCGCCTACATCTCCGGCGGGAAGGTGTCGAAACCTCGTCCCTGCCCAAGGCGGAGCGGTCCATGGGACGTGCCGCGCCGCTGGAAGCACGCCGACGATCGGGACGAGAGGCGAAAGCCTCGTAGGCAAGAGACCTTTCCGACCTCCCCCTAGACCGGCTGGATCTCCCCCAGATCCAGCCGGTCATTTATTTCCGCTCTGCGCTATTCTGTCTCCGGGCGCGGCGAGTCGGCCCTGCCGGACCGCGCCCTTTCCCGAAGCCGTTGCAGCCGCAGCGCGCTGTCCGTCGAGAGTCCCCGTCGAAACCGAGGAGCACCCCGAGATGATCAAGCTGATCATGTGTCTGTGTCGGCGCTCGGACATCACCCGCGAGCAGTTCCAGGACTACTGGCTGAACAAGCACGGCCCCTTCTTCCAGAAGAACGCCGCCGTCATGCGCGCCAAGAGGTACGTGCAGAGCCACACCCTCGACACGCCGATGAACGAGGCGATGCGCAGCTCGCGGGGCATGCTGCCCGAGTTCGACGGCGTGGCCGAGGTCTGGTTCGAGTCGGAAGAGGACCTGATGGAGGCCATGGGCAGCGACGAGATGCAGGCCTTGGGCGCGGCCCTGCTCGAAGACGAGAGCAACTTCGTCGATCACGCGAAATCCTCGGCCTTCCTGGTCCGCGAGCAGGCGTTCTAGGCGCGGTCGCGCAGCTTCGCCGGGGTGACGCCGATCTCGCGCCGGAAGGTCGTGGTCATGTGGCTCTGCGAGGAAAAGCCCGTCGCGTAGGCGATGGCGGCCAGCGAGTCCTCCGTCTCCAACAGCAGGGCGCGCGCCGCCTCGATGCGCCGGGCCAGCACGTACTGGTGCGGCGGCGCCCCGGTCTTTCGCTTGAAGGCGCGGCCGAACTGGTGCGTGCGCACGCCGGCCAGGCCGGCCAGCGTCTCGAGCGAGAGGTTGCTGTCGAGATTGGCGTCGATGTAGCCGAGGATCGACTGCAGGACCCGCTCGTTCAGCGTCGTGCCGCGTCGTGTCGCCTGCTGGCGCGGCGGCAGGCGCAGCATCTCGACGATCATCGCCAGGCAGAGCGACTCCAGATAGTCCGCCGACAGGGTCTCGGCCAGCAACTGGCGCCGGACGTGCTGAGCGATCTGCCTGGCGAAGGGATTGGCGGCGCCGATGACGACGCGCGGCTCGAGGATGTCCTGCGGGATCTGCAGCGCGGCGGCGATGTCGGCCTTCATCTCGTCGAACCGGAAGACCAGGACCAGGACCTCGGGCGCCGCGGCCGATTCCCCGCGCAGCGGAAAGCCGGGCGGCACGACGATGAACTCGTAGGGCCGCCGCTCGTAGCGGCGCATGCGGTCGCCCGCCAGGGAGCTGGTGCCCTGGTCGGCGCCGAAGCTGATCGTCGCCAGCGTGTCGGCAAGCCTGACGTTGAAGCGCCGCTCGCCGGCCGGAACCAGCTCGGCGAAAAAGCGCTCGAAGCTGGCGCGCCGGCCCCATTCCGGCAGGCTGCCGAGCGGCGGCGCGCTGAGGCTCATCTGCTGTCTCGGCGCCATGCTCCCGTCCCCCGAGCAAGACCGCAGCAACCTACTCCAGGCCTCCGAGAGCGCCAAATCGGCCCGCTCGGCAAGCCTGTCCGATTCTGAAACGCGGAAAGCTGAAATACCGGCGCGGCCGGCGCCGCCATCTTGAGCGCAACGTCGCATCCCGCTCGACAGCCATTCAAGGAGACCAGACATGACGGACAGCTCCATCACCCAAGGCGCCCATCACATCGGCTTGACCGTCCCGGATCTGGCCGACACGCGCGCCTTCTTCATCGACAGCCTCGGCTTCTCCCAGGTCGGCGAGGTGCCGGACTATCCGGCCGTCTTCCTGAGCGACGGCACGCTGATGCTGACGCTCTGGCAGGCGCCGGATCCCGAGAAGGCCGTGCCCTTCGACAGGAAGAACAACATCGGCCTGCATCACTTCGCCCTGACCGTCGCCGACGGCGAGGCCCTCGACGCGCTCTACCAGAAGCTGGACACGACCCAGGGCGTCGACGTCGAGTTCGCGCCGGAGCCGCTCGGCGGCGGCGCCACCAGGCACATGATGTGCTTCATCCCGGGCGGCATCCGCATGGAGCTGATCGCGCCCGCCGGATAGCCGACGCCGTCCTACGCCGACGCCCCCACGCCAACCCCGAAGGAAGGAAACACGACATGCCCCGTCTGCCCGCAATCGACCCGGCCGCCGCCAACGGCGACGCCAAGGACCTGCTCGATGCCGTCCAGAGGAAGCTCGGCATCACGCCCAACGTGATTCGCACCCTGGCCAATTCGCCGGCCGCCTTGAAGGCCTATCTCGCGACCGGCGACGCGCTCGCCGGCGGCCGCCTCAACGCCAGGACGCGCGAAGCCATCGCCCTGACCGTGGCCGGCGCCAACGACTGCGTCTATTGCGCCTCGGCCCATGCGGCGATCTCCAAGAACCTCAAGGTCGAGGAACCGGAGATCCAGCGCCGCCTGAACGGCAGCTCGGCGGACCCCGCGACCAACGCCGCGCTGGCCTTCGCCCGCAAGGTCGTCGACAAGCGCGGCTGGGTCAGCGACGAGGACCTGCAGGAGGTGCGCGCCGCCGGCCACGACGACGACGCGGTGACCGAGATCGTCGCCAACGTCGCCGCCAACATCCTGACCAACTACGTCAACCACATCGCCCAGACCGAGATCGACTTCCCCCGGGTCGAGCTTGCCCCCTCCCAAGCCGCTTGACCCTGCCCCGACGGCGGCGCGTCGCCCCCCGCGCCGCCGTCGCCTTTCGAAGCAGCCGATCGAAACGGTCGACCGGAACGGAGCCGGAGCCATGACTGTCGAAGCCCTTGCCGACGCCTCGCCCTTCCATCGCGGCGAGCAGCAGGTCCAGGAGCGGCTCGGGGTCCGGGACATCGAGGACTGGGCCCGCCAGGTGGTCCGCCCGTTCCTGCCGGCACAGCACCGCGCGTTTCACAGCGCCCTGCCCTTCCTCGCCGCCGCCGCCCGCGATCGCCAGGGCCGGCCCTGGGTCACATTGCTCGAGGGCCCGGCCGGCTTCGTCACCTCGCCCGACGACCGCCACCTGGCGATCGACGCCGAACCCGTCGCCGGGGACGCGCTCGAGGGCGCGCTCGGCGAGGGCAGCGAGATCGGAATCCTCGGTATCGAGCTGGCGACCCGCCGTCGCAACCGCGTCAACGGCCGGATTGTCGCCAAGGGGGACGACGGTCTGCGCTTTCGCGTCGACCAGTCCTTCGGCAACTGCCCGCAGTACATCCGCGAGCGGGCCTGGAGGCGCGACGAGACCGACAGGCCCGGCGCGCCGCGCCGCGGCAGCCGCCTGACTCGAGCGCAGATCGAGTGGATCGGCGCCGCCGACACCTTCTTCATCGCCAGCGGCTACCGGGGCGAGGGCGACAGCCCGAGCTTCGGCATGGATGCCTCCCACCGCGGCGGCGAGCGGGGCTTCGTCGAGGTCCTCGACGCGCACCGCCTGCGTTTCCCCGACTACGCCGGCAACAACCACTTCAACACCATCGGCAACCTGCTGCTCGATCCCCGCGCCGGCTTCCTCTTCGTCGATTTCGCTAGCGGCGGGCTGCTGCAACTGAGCGGCAAGGCGAGCGTCGACTGGGACTCGGAAGCCGTCGCCCATATCCCGGGCGCCCGGCGCCTGGTCACCCTGGAGATCGACGAGGTCGTCGAGCTGCCCCGGGCGGTCAGCCTGCGCTGGCAGCTCGACGCGGACTCGGTCCGCTCCCTGCGCCTGATCGACAAGATCGCGGAAAGCGACGACGTCACCTCCTTCGTCTTCGAGGCCCGGGACGGCGGTCCGCTGCCGGCCTTCGAGGCCGGCCAGCACCTGCCCATCGAGCTGACGCTGCCCGGCCTGGCGGAGCCGCTGCGCCGGACCTATTCGCTGTCCGGCGCGCCTGGCGACTCGCGCTATCGGATCAGCGTCAAGCGCCTGGCGAAGGGCCGGGCCTCGAGACACCTGCACGATGCGCTGGAGCCCGGCGCCATCATCGAGGCCCGCAAGCCGGCCGGCGACTTCACGATCGGCTGCAACGCCTGCCCCCTGGTGCTGGTCAGCGCCGGAGTCGGCGTCACGCCCATGGTCAGCATGCTGCACGCGGTCGCCGACGCGAACGACGGGCGGCCCGTCCGGTTCGTGCACGGCGCCCGGGACGGTCGCTCTCACGCGCTCGCCGAGGAGGTCCGCGGCCTGGTCGGGAGTCGCCCCAACATCGTGAGCCATGTCGCCTACAGCCGGCCGCGCGCCGAAGACAGACTTGGCAGCGACTACGACAGCGAGGGCCGCGTGACCGGCGCGCTGCTCGCCGATTTGGTCGAGGACGACGGCGCCCACTACTTCCTCTGCGGCCCGACCGCCTTCATGGCCGACGTCAGCGCCGACCTCCGGCGCCGGGGCGTGCCGCCCGAGCAGATCCACAACGAGACCTTCGGGCCGGCCTGATCGCCGCCGACCAGACGACCAGCGCACAAGGAGACCCCGCCATGTCCCTCACTGAAGCAACGCCGCAGCCCCTCGAGCTGCCCCCGGCCGTGGCGCCGGACGAGACCTTCGGCGGTACCTGGCCCTTCCGGGCCCGCTTCAGCGAGGCATCGGGCTTCGCCCAGCACTACGTCGACGAGGGCGCCGGCGAGGAGACCCTGCTGCTGCTGCACGGCGAGCCGACCTGGGGCTATCTGTTCCGTCAGCAAATCCCCTATTGGTCGCGCCACGAGCGGGTCATCGCCCTCGACCACATGGGCTTCGGCAAGAGCGCGGCGCCGCAGGAACGGCGCTATTGGCTGCAGGACCACATCGACAACCTGGAGCGCTTCGTCCTGGCCCTCGACCTGCGCGACCTCACCCTGGTGATGCACGACTTCGGCGGGCCGGCCGGCATGGGCCTGGCGATCCGCCATCCCGATCGGATCCGGCGCATCGTCTCGGTCGACGGCCCGACGCCGGCCGGCCAGCCGGACCTGATCGAGCGCCTGACGGCCAACGCGGCGGCCGCGCCCTGGTTCCAGTGGATCCTGAAAGCCCATGCGGAGGGCAGCTTGGAGCCCGTGCTGGGCCAGCTCGACTACAACATCCTCTCGACCCTCAAGCTGAACGGCTTCGTGCGCAACGAGATCGTCACCGAGGATTGGCTGGCCGCCTACCGCGCGCCCTTCCCGACGCCGCGACACGCCGTCGGCGCCATCGGCTGGGCCAGGGGCTTCGCCGCGGGCGCGCACCGCTTCGAAGAGCCCGACGCCGCCGCGCGCCGGGCCCTCGCGGCCAAGCCGGCCCTGGCGCTCTGGGGCGAGAAGGACCGCACCCTGCAGGCCGAGCAGTTCCTGCCGCTGTTCCGCCAGGCCTTTCCCGAGGGCGAGGTGAAGCGGCTGCCCGGTGCCGGCCACTACAGCCCGGAGGACGCACCCCTGGAGATCGCCCGCGACGTCCAGGACTTCATCGACCGGACCTGACGGCGCGGTCCCTCACCGCGCGACGGCGTAGCCCTGCATGAAGCGTGGGTTGGCGGCGGCCTTGATCAGCCCGTCCTCGCGCTTGGCGGCGGAGAGCCGGCCGAGGGTCCAGAGGTCGGCGATCTCGACCCGGTGGCCGCGCTCGGCCAGCTCGGCGATGGTGTCGGCCTCGAAGCGCGCCTCCAGGGTCAGCGAACCCAGCGCCGCGGCGCGCGGCCAGAAGGACGAGGGCATGTGGTCGGTCTGGAACATCGGCGCGTCGATCGCCTCCTGCAGGTTCAGGCCGTGGTGCAGGTGGCGCAGCGCCAGGGTCAGGCTCCATTGGTCCTGATAGTCGCCGCCGGGCGTGCCGAAGACCATCCAGGGCTTGCCCTCCCTCAGGGCCAGGTTGACCGAGAGCGTGCTGCGCGGCCGCTTGCCCGGCGCCAGGCTCGCCGGCAGGCCCTCCTCGAGCCAGAACATCTGGGCCCGGCTGTTGAGGCAGAAGCCGAGCGCCGGAATGGTCGGCGAGCTCTGCAGCCAGCCGCCCGAGGGCGTGGCCGAGACCATGTTGCCCCAGCGGTCGATGACGTCGATATGGCAGGTGTCGCCGTCCGGCGCGCCGTAGCGCGGCTCCGGGTGCGTGCCGCCGACCTGCACGGTCGGCTCGCCACCGCCCAGCGCATCCGGTCCGACGGCGCGCTCCAGCAGCGCGTGGTCGAGGCTCGGGCGATAGCCGTCGATCTCGCCCGGCCGCAGCTCGAGCGAGGCCTCGGCGCCGATCTCGGTGCGCCGCTCGTCCGCGTAGTCGCGCGACAGCAGGGTCTCGAGCGGCACCTCGACGAAGCTCGGATCGCCGTAGTAGGCCTCGCGGTCGGCGAAGGCGAGCTTGGCGCACTCGGTGACGCAATGGACGAACTCCGGCCCGAGCGGGTCCATGGCCGCCAGCTCGAAGCCCTCCAGCAGCGCGAGCTGCTGCAGCAGGACCGGGCCCTGGCTCCAGGGGCCGCCCTTGCAGAAGGTCACGCCGTGATAGTCGAAGGTGACCGGCCGCTCCTTGCTGGCCTGCCAGCGCGCCATGTCGTCGGCGTTGAGCACGCCGCGGTGGCGCTCGCCCGAGCTGTCCATGGCCTCGGTCTCGGCGCAGAAGCGCTCGATCTCCTCGGCGACGAAGCCGCGGTACCAGGCATCGCGCATCGCCTCGATCTCGGCCTCGCGGTCGCCGCCGGCCCCTTCCGTCAGCAGGCGCTTGTAGGTCTCGGCCAAGGTCGGGTTGCGGAACAGGCTGCCCGGCGCCGGCAGAGTCCCGTTCGGCAGGTAGAGCGCCGCCGAGGTCGGCCAGTGCTCGAGGAACAGGTCTTCGACGTCGGCCAGCTTCTGGCAGATCGGCGGCACCAGCGGCATGCCCCGCTCGGCATAGCCGATCGCATAGGACAGCACCTCGGCCGGGCGCAGGCTGCCGTGGTCGCGCAGCAGCAGCATCCAGGCATCGAAAGCGCCGGGCACGACCGTCGCCAGCAGGCCCGTGCCCGGCACCAGCTCGAGGCCTTCGGACCAATAGTGCGCGATGCTCGCGCCGGCCGGCGCGACGCCCTGGCCGCAGATCACCTCGACCGCCTCCAGCCCCTCCCCGCGCCGGCTGTCGTAGAGGGCGATCGGCACCTCGCCGCCCGGCCCGTTCAGATGCGGCTCGACGACCTGCAGGACGAAGCCCGCCGCCACCGCCGCATCGAAGGCGTTGCCGCCGGCCTCGAGCACCGCCATGCCGCTGGCCGAGGCCAGCCAGTGCGTCGAGGCGACGGCGCCGAAGGTGCCCTGAAGCTCGGGTCTCGTGGTGAAGCTGCCGGTCACGCCTTGCTCCTCTCGTTCCCGAGCCGATCCTAGAGGCCTGGGCGCGCGAGCAAAACCGCGCACAAGGCCCTTTCCGGCCGGCCGCGCCGCTTGCCATAATCGGCCCTCGCCGGGGCACGGGGAGCGCCGGCGCAGGGGAAGGCACCATGAGTCACATCGAGACGCCCTATCTGATGTTCCTGGGCGACGCCAAGGACCAGCTCGCCGCCAAGACCGCGGCGGGCGTCGCCCATTGGCGGCCCGACGTCTGCCTCGGCCAGCTCCGCATGGCCGGCTGCAACGCCGACCTCGGCCTGCCGGACATGAGCCTGGAGGCGGCCCGCGAGGCGGGCGTACGTACGCTGGTGATCGGCGTCGCCAACCGCGGCGGCGTCATCTCCGAGGCCTGGCTGGAGGTCCTGGAGCAGGCGCTCAAGCTCGGCTTCGACCTGGCCTCGGGCCTGCACAACAAGCTGGCCGACGTGCCGCGCATCGCGGATCTGGCCGCCGCCGAGGGCCGCCAGCTCTTCGACGTGCGCCACCCGACCCAGAGCTTCGAGGTCGGCAGCGGCCGCAAGCGCCCGGGCAAGCGCCTGCTCGGCGTCGGCACGGACTGCTCGGTCGGCAAGATGTACGCGACTCTGGCCCTGGAGCGCGAGATGAAGGCGCGCGGCCTGGCGGCCGACTTCCGGGCCACCGGCCAGACCGGCATCCTGATCGCCGGCGACGGCGTCTCGGTCGATGCCGTGGTCGCGGACTTCATCTCCGGCGCGGTGGAGTGGCTGAGCCCGGAGAACGAGCCGGATCATTGGGACATCATCGAGGGCCAGGGTTCGCTGTTCCACGCCTCCTATGCCGGCGTTTCGCTCGGGCTGCTGCACGGCGCCCAGGCCGACGCCCTGATCCTCTGCCACGAACCCACGCGGCCGCACATGCGCGGTCTGCCCGAATATCCCGTGCCGCCGATCCACGACTGCATTCAGCGCAACCTGGAAGCGGCGCGCCTGACCAATTCGGCCGCGGTCTGCGTCGGCATCGCCGTCAACACCTCGGGCCTGCCCGAAGAGGAAGCGCGCCGCTTCCTTGACGAAACCGCCGAGGCTCACAACCTTCCTGCCGTCGACCCCGTACGCAACGGTGTCGCCCCCATCGTCGACAAGATCCAGAACGGAGCCTCCGGCCGCCTGGCGAGCTGAGCCCGCCGGTCGGAACGGAAAGCAAAAAAACAACACGGAAGACTGCATGACAGAGCCTGCACCGAGCCGCTTCGGGTCCGCGCGTGCCGGAGGCCGGCCATGACACGGCTGACCGTAAGGACCGAGACCTGGCCGCTGGCGAAGCCCTTCACGATCTCCCGGGGGACCCGCACGGAGG
>JANQLT010000149.1 GCA_028280455.1 Kiloniellales bacterium | reverse complement strand
CCGCTCCCCCTCCCGGCCACCCACGGCAGTATCCTATTGGGTGGCCGGGAGGGGGAGCGGGCCGGTGCCGTGATTCCGCGTGAGCGGAAAACGCTCTAGGCCGCGCGGCCGTAGAAGCCGATCCGCTCGGCATCCGAGAAGACCACGCCAGGGCGCTCGTAGTAGGAGAAGACGGCGACCAGGCGCTCGCGTCGGCCCTCGACGGGCGTGACGCGGTGGGCGGTGTTCTTGCCGCGGAACAGGGTCAGGGTGCCGGGTGCGAGGGTCAGGCTCTGGACCGCCGGATCCTCGCCGCGCAGCAGCCTCGCCACGCCCTCGTAGTTCGGGTCGCTGTCGGAGCGCAGGCCGGAGCGGTACTCGAAGGCGCCGCCGGCCTCGGGCGGCTGCAGGAGCAGCGTCACCGTGAAGTTCGAGCGGTCGAAGTGCCAGTTGAGCGCCTCGCCGGCGTGGTAGGCCATGACGTTCACCCGGGCCAGGGGATCGTCCATCAGGTAGAGACGCTCGATCGCCAGGGTCTCGGCCAGGAAGCGCATCAGCGGCGCGTAGGCATAGACCTGCAATACGAGACTATCTGGGATCTGATCGGCGCAGACGGTGTGGTTCACGGTCGTGCAGCGCCGCAGGGCCGGATGGTCGGCGGGCAGAGCGGGGATCTCCGGCTCGAAGTAGATGTTGTGGTCCCGCTGGTGGGTGAAGGAGGCCTCGGCCATCACGGGCGCGATCTCCCGGATCGCCTGCGCCAGCGGCGCGGGCCGCAGGAAGCCCGAGAGGTTGTACATGCCGTCGCGCTCGAGGTCCGCCCGGCAGCGCGCGAGCAGGGCCCGGCAGGCCTCGCTCTCCGGCCGGTCGATCGGGTAGCTCTCGAGGTCGATGATCTCGCGCATGGCTCTGCTCGTCACGGTCACGTCTCTCTCTAACCTCGTTTCGCCCGGGCCGCTAGCCGTGGGCGTCCTCGAGGCCCCAGGCCGCCTGCAGCCGGGGCAGCAGCGCCGACCATTCCTCGACGCCGCAGGCCTCGGCCCAGGCCCCGTAGGCGCGCTTGAGATCCGCCTCCAGGGGCGCGTTGCGGCCGGCCAGGTCGTTCAGCTCGGTGCGGTCGGCCGCCATGTCGTAGAGCTCCCAATCCCGGCCGTGGCGGCGCACCAGCTTGAAGTCGCCGACCCGGACGGCGCAGTTGCCCTCGTGCTCCCAGAAGATCGGCTGTTCGCGGCGCCAGTCCCGGCCGTCGAGCAGCGGCATCAGGCTCTCGCCGTCGCAGGCCTGGATGGCGTGGCCGCCGAGCTCGCTCGGGTAGGGGGCGCCGGCCGCCTCCAGGATCGTCGGCATGAGGTCGACGACATGGGCCGGGCTGTGGGCGATGCCGCCCGGCCGGAAGCGGGCCGGCCACTGCGCCAGGAGCGGCGTCGAGATGCCGCCCTCGTGGACCCAGTGCTTGAACAGCCGGAAGGGCGCGTTGGAGACGTTGGCCCAGGGCAGGTCGTAGCTCATGTAGGTCAGGGCGCCGCCGGGCCGCAGGCCGGGGCGGTTGCCCATGGCGATCCGCCGGCCGTCGTTGGTGACGTCGGGCATGAACTTGGCCCAGCCGTCCTCGGCCATGAACTCGGCGCAGCCGCCGTTGTCGGAGAGGAACAGGATGAAGGTATCGTCGTGCACGCCCCTTTGCTTCAGGTGGCCGAGCAGCCGGCCGATGGACTGGTCCATGCGGTCGATCATGGCGGCATAGACCGCCATGCGTGCCGCCTCCCAGTCGGCATGGGGTGCGTCGTCCCAGGGCGGCGCGGCCTCGTCGCGCGGCGAGATCGCCCATCTGTGCAGCAGCAGGTCTCGCGCCAGCATCTCTTCGTGGCGGGCCGTGCGGATCGCGTCCCAGCCGCAGTCGTAGACGCCGTCGTAGCGCGCGATGTCCTCCTCGGGCGCATGCAGCGGCCAGTGCGGCGCGGCATGGGCCAGGTAGAGGAAGAAGGGCTGCCGGGCCTCGAGGCTCTCGTCGATCATACCGATCGCCCGGTCGGTGATGGCGTCGGTGAAGTAGAAGTCGCTCGGCGAGACCTCGGCGCGGCTGTCGTCCTCCAGGATGCAGTGCGGCGAGAAGAAGTGGGTGACGCCGTCGACGATGCCGTAGAAGCGGTCGAAGCCGCGCTGCCGCGGCGTCGGGTGATCGAGGTCGCCGAGCCGCCAGCTATCCGCCTCGCGGGCCATGAAGTCGCCGCCGACGTGCCACTTGCCGGCCATGCAGGTGCGATAGCCGGCCAGGCGCAGGGCCTCGGCGACGGTCGCGCTGTCGTTGCGCAGGTGGCCCTGGTAGGCCGGCGTGCCGAGGTCGGCGCCCATGTGGCCGATGCCGGCCTTGTGCGGATAGAGCCCGGTCAGCAGCGCCGCCCGGGTCGGACAGCAGCGCGCGCAGTTGTACATGGCGCTCAGCAGCACGCCGTTGCGGGCCAGGCTGTCGATATGCGGCGTGCGGATCTCGGAGCCCATGCAACCGAGGTCGGCGAAGCCCATGTCGTCGACCAGGACGAGGATGACGTTGGGGCGCTTGGCCGGGTCCTGGTTCACGCTTCATCTCCGCTGGCCGCTCAGGGGCTCGGCCATTAATCTCCGCCTCGGCCCGCCTTTCTGTCTCCCGAACGCAAGGGTCGGTTCATGGAACGACGCTTCCCCGTCATCGAGACCGCGCGTCTGATCGGACGGGCGCCCGGGGCGCAGGACTTCGGCTCGATCCGGCTCCTGCATGCCGACCCGCGGGTCATGCGCACGCTCTCGCCGACCGCCAAGCCCATGCCGGAGACCTGGAGCCGGCAGGCCCTCATGGCCATCGTCGAGCACTTCAGGCGCCACGGCTTCGGCGCCTGGCTCTTCCGCGAGCGGTGGAGCGGCGACTTCGTCGGCTATTGCGGCCTGAAGCATTCCTTGGTCGAGGGCGCGCCCATGGTCGAGCTGCTCTACTCGATCCGCTCGGCCCAGTGGTTCAAGGGCTACGGCGCGGAGGCCGCGGCGGCGTGCGTGGCCTACGGCTTCGAGACTCTCGGCCTGGAGCAGATCGTCGCCTTCACCCTGCCGCACAACCGCGGCTCACGGGCGGTGATGGAAGGCCGTGGCTTCGTCTACGAGCGCGACATCACCCACGCGGCCTTGCCGCACGTCTTCTACCGGCTGCGCCGGCCGCTCAGCCCTCCAAAGCGACGAAAGCGAGGGACTGGCGCGCGGTCCTGAGCGGGTGCCGGCGCTTGACCGGCGAGTTGAGGAAGCGATTGGTCGCGGCCACCAGGGACGGCACCCAGGGCGCGTCCGGTGACGCCAGGACCTCGTCGCGCACGGCGGTGACGGTCTTCACCAGATGGGCGACCAGGATGTACTCGCTCTGGCCGTGGTCGAGCAGGCCGCGCAGCGAGTCCTCGAGGAACTCCTCGGGGCACTCGACCCGCCAGCCGGACTCCTCGATCGCCGCGTCGGTGTAGCCGGCGTTGCGGCCGACGAAGCAGGCCATCTGCAGCAGGCCGGCCGGCCAGAGCGCGGGATGGCGGCTGCAGAGGTGGCGCACCGCGTTGGCGAAGGTGACGGCGTGGGTGAAGCTGAGCCAGGACTTGTTGTCCGACACCGGGCCGTCCGTCCGAGTCTCGACCGCCAGGTCGAAGTGCAGCCAGTTCCAGGCGGCGGCGCCGAGCAGGGCGTCGTAGAGCGCCTGGCGGTTGCCGCTCGAGCGCAGCGCGCGGGCCATGGCGCGGCCGGCGTTGAGGTCGATGAAGTCCGCGGCTGCCACGGGCGCGTCGCCCTGGCCGTCCCAGGCGGCGAGGCTGTCGGCATAGTCGCGGAACTCCGGGATCAGGTCCTCGCGCCAGGCGTAGATCAGCGCCCTGACGAGCGCCAGGAGCAGCGGCTCGGCGACGCTCGGGCCGAGCCGGTCGATCAGCTCGAGCGTCTTCTGCAGGTAGATCGCCGAGTGGCCGAAGTCCTGGTAGTGGGCCAGGGCGGCGCTGGCCAGCGGGCCTTCGAGGTCGCGGGCCGCCCGGCCCTCGGCCAGGGCGCCGCGCAGTTGCGCCAGGGCGGCGGCCTCGTCTTCCCGGTCGATGGCCGCGACCAGGGCCTCGGCGTCGTAGGGCGCCCGACCCTCGGCGTAGGCGAAGCGCGGCTCGCGCAGGCTGTCGTAGGAGAGATTGGCGACCGCCTCCAGGATCGGCACGAGGCGCGTCGCCTCGTCGCCGCCGCTCAGGTCGCGCAGGGCGAGCCAGTCGGGCGCGGCGGCGTGGGCGTGGGTGGTGCCGAACTCGAGTCGGTCGTGGGTCCAGGCGATGGCGCCGCGCAGCGCCTCAAGGGGGTCGCTGCCGGCGGCCTGTAGGCGGGCGATCTCGCGGGCCATGCGGTCGTACTCCTGGCGCCGGAAGCTGTCCTTGAGATTCGCCAGGGCCTCGGCGGCGCGCTCGACGCCGGGCGGGTCGCTGACGTCGATCAGCACCTGGCCCTTCTCGACCCGAACCGGATAGCGGCGCAGCTTGTCGCCGCCGGTCAAGGTCTCGCCGGACTCCAGGTCGAACTTCCAGTTGTGCCAGTTGCAGGTCAGCAGGCAGTTGCCGCTCTGCGGCGCCGTGGTGAGGCTGCCTTCGACCAGCGGATAGCCCTCGTGGGGGCAGCGGTTGTTGCAGGCGAAGAGGCCCTGCTCGCTGTGGAACAGCGCGATCTGCTTGCGCCCGACCTTGACCACCTTGCGGCCGCGCTCGACCAACTCGTCGAGCGCGATGACCGGCACCCAGTCCGCCGTGAGCACCGCGGCCACCTGGTCCTGGGTCGGAATGCTGAGGACCTCCGCCATCGCGCTGACCTCCGAGGGTGGATATTTATGAAAGTAAGAACTTTCGAAATATGCAGCCGGCAGGGTCAGGATTCAAGCTCTTTGTGGCCGGGGCGTGGTGGTGGCGCCGGGCTTGCGGTCGCTCCCGGCGCTGGGACAGACTGGTGCCATCGAACAGAAAGGCGCCGAGCGCCATGACCACGTTGTCCGTTGAAGACTTGGCCGCCAAGGTGCCGGACGGCGCGCAGATCGCGCTGCCGCCGGACTACTCGGGCTGCGCGCTGGCCGCCGTGAGGGCCTTGATCCGGCGCGGGGTCAAGGACCTGCGGGTGGTCGGCGTGCCGCAGCTCGGCTTCCAGGCCGACCTGCTGATCGGCGCCGGCTGCGTGGCGAGCCTGGAGGCGGCGGCGGTCTCCCTCGGCGAGCAGGGCTTGGCGCCGCGCTTCACCGCCGCCGTCAGGGCCGGCGGCCTCGCGCTCAAGGACTCGACCTGCCCGGCGATCCACGCCGGCCTGCAGGCGGCCGAGAAGGGCATCCCCTTCATACCGCTGCGCGGCATCCTCGGCTCCGACCTGCTGAAGCACCGCGGCGACTGGCGGGTGATCGACAATCCCTACGGCCCGGGCGGCCCTGGCGGCGAGGGCGACCCGATCGTCTTGCTGCCGGCGATCCGCCCGGACGTCGCGCTGTTCCATGCCGCCAAGGCGGACCGCGACGGCAACGTCTGGATTGGGATCAGGCGCGAGCTGATGCTGATGGCCCACGCCGCGGCGACGAGCCTGGTGACGGTCGAGCGGATCGTCGAGGAGGACCTGCTCGCCGACGACGAGACCGCGGCAGGGACGATCCCGGCGCTCTATATCGAGGCCATCGCGCCGGCCGAGCGCGGCGCCTGGCCGGTCGGCCTGCGCGGGCACTACGGGGCGGACCGGGCGCACCTGGCGCACTACGTCGAGGAGGCGGCGAGCGAGGAGGGCTTCGCGCGCTACCTGCGGGAGCACGTGACCGGCCGAGAGGCGGCGTGATGGCCGTGAAGCTCGAGACGCTGCTGATCGCGACCCTCGCGGACATGCTCGACGGCCTGGGCCATGTCGCCGTCGGTGCCGCCTCGCCGATCCCGGGCGCGGCGGCGCTGCTGGCGCGGGCGCGGGGCGGCGGCCGGCCGCGCGTCTCGGTGCTGGCGAGCGAGCGTCACAACCCCTTCACCGACGGCGGGCGCGAGCTCTTCGACTGCGCCGCCCAGGGGCGGATCGACGCCTTCTTCCTCGGCGGCGTGCAGATCGACGGCGCCGCCAACATCAACCTGGTCGGCGTCGGCGGCTATCCGCGGACGCGCGCGCGCTTCCCGGGCTGCTTCGGCTCGGCCTATCTCTACCACCTGGTGCCGCGGGTGATTCTGTTCCGCCAGGAGCACAGCGCGCGCACCCTGGTGCCGCGGGTCGAGTTCGTCAGTGCCGCCGGCAGCAGCCCGGCGCACCACTATCGGCCCGGCGGGCCCCATGCCCTGGTCACCGGCCGCTGCGTCTTCGCCTTCGAGCGCGCGCGGGGCCGCTTCCGCCTGCAGAGCCTGCACCCCGGCGAGACGCTGGAAAGCCTGCGCGAAGCGACCGGCTTCGACTTCGACGTGGCGGACGACCTGCAGGAGACGCCGGCGCCGGACGCGGCGACCCTGGCGCTGATCGAGGGCCCGGTGGCCGAGGCGGTGGCGGAGACCTATCCCGCCTTCGCGCAGCGGGTCTTCGGCGCCAAGCACGCAGCCTAGGAGCGCAAGGAATGAGCGAAGGCGGCGTCGGCGCGCTGGCCGGCATCACGGTGATCGACCTGACCCGCGTGCTCGGCGGGCCCTACTGCACCCAGGTCCTCGGCGACGCCGGCGCCGACGTGATCAAGATCGAGCCGCCCCAGGGCGACGAGGTGCGCGACTGGGGACCGCCCTTCGACGGCCACGACGCCTCCTACTTCATCGGCGTCAACCGCAACAAGCGGGCCCTGGCTCTCGACCTGCGGCAGGAACAGGGCCGGGCCGTCCTCCTGCGTCTGCTGGAGCGGGCGGACGTGCTGATCGAGAACTACAAGCCCGGCGCCATGGAGGCCTGGGGCCTCGGCTACGAGGCGACTCTCAAGACGCGCTTTCCGCGTCTCGTGCATTGCCGGATCAGCGGCTTCGGCGCCAGCGGCCCGCTCGGCGGCCTGCCCGGCTACGACGCCGCGGTGCAGGCGCTGGTCGGCATGTTCAGCGTCAACGGCACGAAAGACGCGGGCGCGACCCGGATCGGCGTGCCCATGGTCGATATCGGCACCGGGCTCTATGCCGCCATCGCCATCCTCATGGCCCTGGTCGAGCGCAACAGCTCGGGCCGGGGCCAGTACCTCGACATGACCCTCTACGACTGCGGGGTCGCGCTGATGCACCCGCACATCCCGAACTACCTGGTCGGCGGCAAGCTGCCGGGCCTGACCGGCAACGCCCACCCGAACATCGCGCCCTACGACAAGTTCCCGACCCGGAGCGTCGAGATCTTCCTGGCCGTCGGCAACGACCGCGCCTTCGGCCGGCTCTGCGGCGCGCTGGGCCGGCCGGAGCTGGCCGAGGACCCGCGCTTCCTGCACAACCGCGACCGCCTGCAGAACGAGCCGGCGCTGCGTGAGATCCTGGTCGCGCTGCTGGCCGATCAGGACGGCGAGGCGCTCTGCGCCCGCCTGCTGGAGATCGGCGTACCCGCGGGCGCGGTCCAAGATACCGCCCAGGTGCTGGCCCATCCGCATACGGCCCATCGCGGCATGCTGGCCGAGACCGCGGACTACCGGGGCTGGGGCAACCCGATCAAGATGTCCCGTACGCCGGGCAACGTACGCCACCGCCCGCCGCGCTTCGCCCAGCACGGCCGCGAGATCCTCGACGCCTTCGGCTTCAGCGAGGCGGAGATCGAGACGCTGGTCGCCGAGGGCGTGCTGGTCGAGAAACGGCGGCGGTAGCCCCTTGTCTTGCCTTGCGCAAGGCCCAGCTTTAGAAAATGACCATGACCGCGCCCGCCGCCGCCGCCAGCCCCGAGAGCGAGATCCTTGCCGAGAAGCAGACCCGGCGGCGGCTGCTCGACAGCCTGAAGCAGGAGGGGCCGCAGGGCGCGGCCGAGCTGGCGGCGCCCCTGGGCATCACGGCCATGGCCGTACGCCAGCATCTCTACGCCCTGGAGGCCGAGGGCCTGGTCGCCAACGCGCCCGAACGGCGCGGCAAGGGCCGGCCGGTCAAGCTCTGGCGCCTGACCCCGGCCGCCGACCGCTTTTTCCCGGACGGCCACGCGGAGCTGACCACGGGCCTGCTGGCGGCCATGCGCGAGGTCTTCGGCGACGCCGGCCTGGAGAAGCTCATGGCGGCGCGCAGCGAGCAGCAGGCGGCCGCCTACCGGGACCGCCTCGGCCGCGCCAAGTCCTTGAAAGACAAGCTCGTGAAGCTCGCCGCGGCGCGCACCGACGAGGGCTACATGGCGGCCGTCGAGCGTGGCGCGGACGGCGCCTGGCTGCTGGTCGAGAACCACTGCCCGATCTGCAGCGCCGCCGCGGCCTGCTCCGGGCTCTGCGCCGCCGAGCTGGACGTCTTCCGCCGGGTGCTCGGCCCCGAGGTCGAGATCGAGCGTACGGATCACATCCTCGCCGGTGCCCGCCGCTGCGCCTATCGGGTGACGCAAAGGGACGGCTAGCCGAAGCCACGGCGACCATGGCTTCGCCCTTGCGGGATGGGGGGATAGCCCCCAGCTTTTCTGCGTAGACAGAAGGTGTGAGCGCCTTGTCCCTATCCGAACGCCTGCGCTCGATCGTCTCGCTTGCCGGGGCGCTCGCCGCTGCCCTGGCCTTGGCCGTCGCTTGGCCGTCGGCGGCGCGCGCCCAGGGCGATTTCCTGACCGACCTGCTGCTGAACGAGCAGCAGGAGCGCAGCCTGGCGGAGCAGGAGCACCCCAAGGTGCTGGCCCAGTTCGGCGGGGTTTACGAAGACCGCGCGCTGCAGGCCTACGTCCAGAGCCTGACCGACTTCCTGGGCAAGGCCTCGAACCGGCCCGACATCCGGTACCGGATAACCATCCTCAACTCGCCGATCGTCAACGCCTTCGCGCTGCCGGCCGGCTATCTCTACGTCACCCGCGGGCTGCTGGCGCTGGCCGGCAACGAGGCCGAGCTGGCCGGCGTGCTGGCCCACGAGATCGGCCACGTCACCGCGCGCCACACCGCCCAGCGCTACAGCCGCACCGTCCTGGCCCAGGGCATCGTCGGCCTGCTCGGGACCATGACCCGGGGCACCAACATGGCCGGCGTCGGCAACCTGGTCGCGCCGGTGGCGGTGCTCGGCCTGCAGAGCTTCTCGCGCGAGCACGAGCACGAGGCCGACCTGCTCGGCGTCGTCACCATGTCGCGCGCCGGCTTCGACCCCTACGCCATAGCCAGCTTCCTCGACAAGCTGAACGCCAAGACGGCGCTCGACCAGCGGCTCGCCGGGCAACAGGCCGGCGGCGGCTTCAACCTGCTGGCGACCCACCCGCGCACGGCCGACCGCGTGGCCCGCACCATCGCCCAGGCCCGAGGCACCAGCGTCCGCCAGCCGATGACCGCGCGCGACATCTATCTCCGCAAGGTCGACGGCATGCTCTACGGCGACGACCCGAAGCAGGGCTTCGTGCGCGGCCGGCTCTTCGCCCATCCCGAGCTGGACCTGCGCTTCGAGGTGCCGGAGGGCTTCACGCTGCTGAACGGCCAGGAGGAGGTGATCGCGCGCGGCCCCAACGGCGCCAGCATCAAGTTCGACGCAGCCAAGGCCGGCGGCGCGGCCTCGCCGGTCAGCTACCTGCGCGACGTCTGGGCCAAGGACCTGCCGGTCGAGGCGCTGGAGCGGGTCAGCATCAACGGCTTCCCGGGCGCCACCGGCCTGCTGCGCTACGACGACAACGGCCAGTCCAAGGACCTGCGCCTGGTGGCGATCGAGGACCGCGGCCGCGCGCTCTACCGCTTCCTCTTCGTCGCCCCCTCGCAGGTCTCCGCGCAGTTCGAGGACGACTTCATCCGCACCGCCCGCAGCTTCGGCCGGCTGAGCCGCGCCGAGCGGCGCGACCTCAAGCCGCGCCGGCTGGTGCTGCATCGGGTCCGGCAGGGCGAGACGGTGGCCAGCCTGTCGCGCTGGCTGCCCCACGAGCGCGAGCGCGAGGCCCGCTTCCGGGTGCTCAACGGCCTGCAGCCCGGCGCCGACGTGCGGCCCGGCGACACGGTCAAGCTGGTCGTCGAGTAGTGGGGCGTAGCCGGCCTCACGCCGCGTAGAGCCGCAGGAAGGCGCGCGCCGCATGCCGCGCCTGCTTGCGCACCGCCGCCTTGCTCGGCGCCTTGGTCAGGCCGAGCAGCCGCCGCACCTGGCGGTCGGCCAGCAGCAGGCCGAGGAAGTCGCCGGCGGCAGCGGCGGTGTCGCCGATCGCTAGCTCGCCGCGTGAGGCCCGCGAGTCCAGAAAAGCCAGAAAGGCGGGCAGGGTGGCGTCGCGGCCCTCGCGCGCCAGCAGCGTCGCCAGGCTGAGATCGCTCGGCGCCTCGGCGATGGCGGCCCGGTTGATCGCCACGGCGCTGTCGCCGAGCAGCAGCTCCAGGAGAGCGCCGCCGAAGCTGACCAGCACCGCCTCCGTCGCCGCGTCCTCGTCTAGCGGCTCGGCGAGCGCGGCCTGGACGCCGGCGGCATTGCGCCGCACGACGGCCTCGAAGAGCCCGCGCTTGTCGCCGAACCAGGCGTAGAGCGTCTCCTTCGAGGCCGAGGCGCGCTTGGCGATCTCGATCATGCTGCTGTCCCGGTAGCCCCGCTCGGCGAGCAGGCTGACGGCGACGTCGAGGATCTCGTCCCGGCGCTTCTCGCGGCTCTCGGCCTTCATGACAGACGCCCCTGCAGCTTCCGCTTGACGGCAACCGTACCGATTGGTACGGATAAAGGCAATGGCGTACCAGATGGTACGGTTTCATGAGGAGATCGACGGTGATGGGAAACGACTTGGATCGAACGGATAGGCCGGCGCTGCTGACGGCGGCGCTGCTGGCCCTGCTTTCGGTGACTGGCGCGATGCTGCTGTCGCTGGTGACCCAGACGCCGCCGCATCCGCCCAACGAGGTGGTGCTCTTCGCGCTCGGCCCCTTCCTCGGCGCTTCGCTGGCCATCGGCCTGGCGGCGCTGCCCCTGGTGCAACGGGACCTGCCGAGCGGGGCGATCCTCGCCTTGCTCTTCGCCGCCACCGGGCTGCTCTCCTTCGGGCCGCAGAAGTACCTCGACCCGGCCTTCTCGCGGATCTGGCCGGCGGTCCTCACGGCGCAAGCGGCGATCCTGGTTCTGGTCTGGCTCGGCGTGCTGCGGCTCAGGAACCGGGCGAAGGTGGGGCGGCGGGCTGACGCGGCCGGGACCGCGAGCTAGACTGCGGCCCCCACAAACGGAGAGCCGCCGTGATCGTCGAGCAGATCTGGACCGACAATGCCTACCGCAACTTCAATTACCTGATCGCCTGCCCCGAAAGCGGCGAGGCGCTGGCGATCGATCCGCTCGATCACCGCAAGTGCCTGGCGCGGGCCAAGGAGCGCGGCTGGGAGATCACCCAGATCCTCAACACCCACGAGCACGGCGACCACACCGGCGGCAACAAGGCGATGATCGCCGCGACCGGCGCCACGCTGCTGGCTCACGAGAACGCCAAGGGCCGGATCCCCGGCGTCGACCGGGGGCTCGGCGCCGGCGACGTCGTCTCGGTCGGCAAGACGGTCGCGCTGGAGTCGCTGGACACGCCCGGCCACACCATGAGCCACGTCTGCCTGCTGTCGCGCACCGACCGGCCGTCGCTGTTCTGCGGCGACACGCTGTTCAACGCCGGTGCCGGCAACTGCCACAACGGCGGCCACCCCAACGAGCTCTACGACACCTTCGCCGGCCAGCTCGCCAAGCTGCCCGACGACACCCTGGTCTACCCGGGCCACGACTACATCGCCAACAACCTGCGCTTCACCCTGGACCGCGAGCCGGACAACGCCCGCGCCACCAGCCTGCTCTCGGAGGTCGAGGACCAGGACCCGAACCGGGCCATGGTCACCACCCTGGCCCAGGAGAAGGAGATCAACACCTTCTTCCGGCTGCACAGCCCGAGCGTCATCGCCCGGCTGCGCGAGGCCTTCCCGGACCTGCCGGACGCGCCGGACGAGCGGACGGTCTTCCTGAAGCTGCGCGAGCTGCGCAATTCCTGGTGAGGCGGCGATGAAGGTCTTCGTCACGGGTGCGACCGGCTACATCGGCGGCGCGGTCGCCGCCGGCCTGCGCGACGCCGGTCACCAGGTCGTCGGCCTGGTGCGCAGCGAGGAGAAGGCGGCGAAGCTGCAGGCCCAGGGCATCGCGCCCGTGCTCGGCAGCCTGGAGGACGCCGAGGTCCTCAGCGCCCGGGCGCGCGACGCCGAGGTCGTGGTCAACGCCGCCCATGCCGACCACGCCGGCGCCGTCGAGACCCTGCTCGCGGGGCTCGCCGGCAGCGGCAAGACCTTCATCCAGACCAGCGGCTCCAGCGTCGTCTCCGACGACGCCGAGGGCCGCGCGAGCGAGCGGGTCTACGACGAGGACACGCCCTACGAGCCGATGCCCGGCCGCGCCGCGCGCGTCGCGCTCAACGAGCGGATCCGGGACACGGCGGCCGAGGGCCTGCGGTCCATCGTCATCGCGCCGACCATGATCTACGGCAGCGGCCGCGGCCTGAACCCGCACTCGATCCAAGTCCCTTGGCTGGTCGCGCTGGCCAAGAAGCACGGCCGCGCCAAGCATATCGGCCCCGGCGAGAACCGCTGGGCCAACGTGCAGATCGACGACCTGGTCGATCTCTACCTGCTCGCCCTGGAGCGGGCCCCGGCCGGCGCCTTCTACTACGCGGAGAACGGCGAAGCCTCGATGCGCGAGATCTGCGCGGCGATCAACGAGGCCCTCGGCACCCCGCAGCCGCCCGAGGCCATGACCGTCGAAGAGGCCGCCGCCGAATGGGGCGAAGGCGCGGCGCGCCACACCATGGCCTCCAACAGCCGCGTCCGCGCCAGGCGCGCCCGCGCCGAGCTCGGCTGGGCGCCGCACCGGCGCTCGCTGGCGGAGGAGATCGCGGCGGTCACGCGCTGAAGCGGCCGGCGGCGAAGGGCGCCAAGGCTGCCGGTTGCTCTCCGTCCAGGGCCCAGTCCACCAGCAGCGGGGCGACGGCCGGGGCGATGGCCCAGCCGTGGCCGCACCAGCCGGCGGCGAAGACGGCGTTCTCGACGCCCGGCAGGCGGTCGATGATCGGCACGCCGTCGGGGCTGAGGGACTCCAGGTGGCCGGCGTCGGCGACCTCGATCTCCAGGCCCGCCAGCGACGGGTAGACCGCGACGGCGTCGGCGACGTTGGCCGCGACCTCGCTGTCGATGGTCATGCCGGTTCGGCGCTCTTCGTCCCAGCGGCCGAGGCGGCCGCCCGAGATCATCACGCGGTTGCCGGCTTCGGCCTTGAGCGACAGGGTGCGATGGGCGTGGCCGATCAGGTGCCGGAAGGGCACCGGGTCGATCGGCGCGGAGAGCAGCGCCTGGAAGGCGAGATTCCAGAGCGGTAGCTCGAGCCAAGGCGCCACGAGGTCGCGGACGGCGGAGTTGGCCAGGACGAAGAGATGGCCGGCCACGGCGTGCGACGCACCGTCGGCGGTCTCGACGGCGACGACGCGCGCGCCTTCCACGATCAGGCGCCCGGCTGCGACACCCTCCTCGATGACGGCGCCGGCCGCTTTGGCGGCTTCTCCGTAGGCGCGCGTGGTTGCCGTGTGGTCGGCAACGCCGTCGTCCGGGCAGTGGACCGCGCCGCAGACGGCGTCGCCGACCGCGGGCTCCAGCTCCCGGGTTTCTTCCTTGCCGAGCAAACGGCTCGGAATGCCCATCCGGCTCTGCAGGGCGACGCGGGCCTCGGCTTCGAGCCGGTCCTCCGGCCGCTCGATCAGCAGCAGGTGGCCGCTGCGCTCGAACAACGGGGCGACGCCGAGGGCCTCATGCAGGGACGGCCAGATCTCGCGCGCCCGGCGGATCAGCGGGATCTCGCGCGGATCGCGGCCGTTGGCCCGCACGCCGCGCCGCCCGGGGCCGCCCGAGGCGCCGGAGGCGATCGTCTTCGCCTCGAGCAGGCGACAGCCGGCGCCGCGTCGCGTCAGTTCCCGGGCGACGGCGCAGCCGGCGACCCCGCCGCCGATGATCAGATGCTCGGTCACGCTTGAACCGTCAGATCGCCAGGTCGAGCTTCGGCTTCCAGAAGGGGCGGAACAGCTCGATCTTGGGGCAGCGGTTCATGACCACCTTGAGGCCGGCCGCCTCGGCGCGCGCGGCGGCCGCATCGTTGCGCACGCCGATCTGCATCCAGACCACCTTGGCGCCGATCTCGATGGCCTCGTCGACCGCCTCGGCGGCGGCTTCCGAGGTGCGGAAGATCTGCACCATGTCGACCGGCCGGTCGATCGCCGAGAGCGACTCGTAGACCTTCAGGCCGCGGATCTCGCCGCCGGCCTCCTTGGGGTTGACCGGGATCATCTCGTAGCCGGTCTCGTGCAGCACGCGCATCACGCCGTAGCTGAACTTGGTCGCATCGCTGCTGGCGCCGACCACGGCGATGGTCTTCACGGACTTCAGGATGTCGGCCAGGTACGCGGCCGGGTATTCCTCGTCGTGGTTCATCGGCTTTCCTCCATCGGGGCCGTGCCGGAGAGCACCCCGGGCTTGAGCTCGTCGGCGCCGAGCGGGCTCTGGAAGGGGTTGCGGTAGAGCTTGTCGTGGCTCTCGACCCCTACCTCGAGCCGGCAGTCGCTGAGCGGCCGGCCGATGCAGAGCAGCACGTAGCCGTCGCGGATCTGCCGGCCGTTGAGCGCCACGCCCTCGCTCTGGTCGATCTCGCCCTCCAGCAGCTTGGCGGCGCAGGAGATGCAGCCGCCGTAGCGGCAGCCGTAGGGCAGGGAGAGGCCCTGGGCCTCGAGGCTCTCCAGCAGCGGCTTGTCGGCTTCGACCTCGAAGCGCCGGCCGCCGCGGTTGTCGAGGGCGATGGTGAAGCGGGTCTGCTCGGCCATGGTGCTCAGACCCAGATGTCCGAGGTGCAGTCGCCGCCCGGGTAGCGGGTCTCGTGGCAGCGCGCCGGGCCGTTCGGCTCCTTGCCGAAGTCGACGAAGAAGTCGGGGTTGATCGACATGCCGCCGCTCTCGGTGTCGCAGTCGACCATCAGCATGCAGCCGCCGTTGTGGCGGATCTCCGGATAGAACTGGTTGTCCCAGGTCGAGAAGAGCGAGGTGGTGACGTAGAGCCGCTTGCCGTCGAGCGAGAGCTGGATCATCTGCGGGCCGCCGGTGATCTTGCGGCCGTTGACCTCGGGCGCCTTGTTCAGCAGGCCGCCCATCCAGACCTGGCCGGTCAGCTTGGGGTTCGAGGGATCGCTGATGTCGTACTGGCGCAGGTCGCCGTGCAGCCAGTTCGAGAAGTAGAGGAAGCGGTCGTCCATCGACAGCAGGATCACGGTGATCATGCCGGGCACCGGGATCGGCCACTCCGGATGGCGCTGGTTCTCGACGTCGATGATCTTCTCGACGATCCACTCCCCGTTCTTCTTGTACCAGTGGATGACGTTGGAGGAGAGCGCCGCGCCGCAGAAGCCGTGGGTCGAGTCCGGATCGTGGTGGAAGCGCACCTCGAGCGGCACCAGGCCGTCTTCGCCGAGATAGACCGTGTTCTCGACGCGCTTCTCGGCGAAGTCCCAGAAGTGCAGCTCGCGGCCGTACTTGAGGTGGCCGACCTCCTCCAGGTCGAAGCCCGGCATGAAGGTGTTGGGCGCCGCCCACTCGCTGGAGACCATGACGTTGTGGCGCGGCTGGTACCAGAAGTCGTAGCTGAACTTCATCTTGCCGAGGTCGTTCTCCCAGCGGCCGACGATCTCCAGGTTCTCGTCGAGATGCAGATAGCCGCCGGGCGCCTCGCCCTTGGCGTCGCCGAGCATCGAGATGATCACGTCGGAGCCCAGGCAGTGCACGGTATGAGGCGCCGAGAGGTTGCACCGCTCCTTGATCTCGGCGCCCTCGATCACCTTGTGCAGGCGCGGCTGCCGCGGGTCGGTGGCGCAGTCGACGATGTGCAGGTTGCTGCTACGCACCCCGGGCACGATCAGGTAGCGCCGCTCCTTGGTCGGGTCGTGGTGGCAGGAGGAGCAGGCGTTCCAGCCCATGTGATGCAGCTCGTCGCCGATGCCCGGCATCTCCAGACGGCTGATCACCTGGGAATAGGTCGGGCTCGCCGGGTCGGCGTCGATGGTCGCCAGGTAGTCCGGCTTCTGGATGCCGGTGCCGATGTAGAGCGCGACGGTGTAGAGCAGCGTCTCGCGCGGCGCCTTCATTGCCTCCGACGGCGAGGCATAACCCGGGCCGCAACAGGTGGCATCGCCGTTCTCGGCCATGCGTTCCTCCCCTTGCTCAGTTCAGCCCCTGGCGAGGGATAGTATCGCGCAGCCGGCGCTCGCCGACAATGCGGCAGGCGGACAAGCGGCTGGCGTCAGGCGGCCGCGGCCTTCGGGCGGCGCTTGTCCTGCAGGATGGTCAGGGCCACGACGGCGACGATGACGGCGGCCGCGACGGCTTGCCAGAGCGTCCCCAAGGGCCAGAGCGCCGCGACGCCGGCGGCCGCCAGGATCGGCCGCAGGTAGATCGCCACCGGGGCCTCGCCATAGCCCTGGTAGGCCGTGGCCAGGCCATAGATGCCGACCGTGCCGAAGGCGAAGATCTCGAAGGCGATGGCCCAGTCGCCGGACAGGAAGGGCGTGTAGGCGAAGAGCAGGGGCACGATGTAGAGGCCCTTGGCGACCCGCCAGGCGGTAAAGCCCGTGGCCATCGGCGGCGTCTTGGCGATGGCCGCCGCCGCGAAGGCGGTGAGGCAGACGGGCGGGGTGACGTTGCTGTCCTGGCTCAGCCAGAAGATGATCATGTGGGCGGAGAGCAGCGCCGTAGTCAGCAGCGCCGGCTCCAGGGCCTGCTCGAAGAGCTGGCTGCTGAAGTCCTTGGGCACCAGGTCGAGCAGCGCTCGCGCCTCGGCCGTGGTCATGGGCCCGCTCAGCGCCGCCAGCTTGTCCGGCGCGGCCAGCATGAAGATCGCCTTGGCCTGCTCGGGAAGCTGGCCGTTGGCGATGACCTCGACCAGGTGGGCCTGGGAGATCAGCTCGTAGAGCGCAGGCGCGGAGAGCGTGCCGAGCACGATGTAGGCGGCGGTCACCGGCAGGCCCATGCCGAGCACCAGCGAGGCCAGGCCGATGAGGACGATGGCGAGGATCAGGCTGCCGCCGGCCCAGTCGGCCATCAGCAGGGAGATCGTGTTGCCGACGCCCGTGGCCGAGACGACCATCACGATCAGCCCGACGGAGACCAGCAGCATGGCGGTGTTGACCATGTTGCGCGCGCCGAGCGCCAGCGCCTCGATGATCGCCCTGGGGCCCATGCGGTTCGGCGTCAGCCAGCTCGCCACGATCACCGAGACGATGGCGCCGGCCGCGGCGTAGGTCGGCGTGAAGCCGTAGATCAGCATCGCCACGAGCGCGGTGATCGGCAGGATGAAGGTGATGCCGCCGCGCTTCATGATCTCGGCGAACCTGGGCGGCTCCTCGTCGTCCGGCCGCAGATCGTGCTTCTTGGCCTCGATGCGCACCCAGAAGGCGACCGTCAGGAAGTACATGATCGCCGGCAGCACCGAGACCGAGACGATGGTCAGGTAGGGGATCTGGGTGTAGCTCGCCATCACGAAGGCGCCGGCGCCCATGATCGGCGGCATGATCTGGCCGCCCGTCGAGGCCGAGGCCTCGACCCCGGCGGCGAAGCGCGCCGGGAAGCCGGCCCGCTTCATCAAGGGGATGGTGATGACGCCCGTCGAGACCGTGTTGGCCACGGCCGAGCCGGAGACGGTGCCGGTCAGCGCCGAGCCGATCACCGCCACCAGCCCGGGCCCGCCGATCAGCTTGCCGGCGACGGCCCTGGCCATGTCGATGACGAAGTCGCCGGCCCCGGAGCGCACCAGGAAGGCGCCGAAGAGGATGAACATGAAGACGAAGGTCGAGGAGATCCGGGCGATCGAGCCGAACATGCCGGAGACCTCGAAGTAGCTCCGGAACAAGGTCGTTTCGAGGCTGAGGCCCGGGAAGTGGAAGGTGCCGCCGATGAGCTGGCCCCACCAGAAGACGTAGGTGACGCCGACCAGCGACAGCAAGGGGATGAACCAGCCCGCGGTGCGCCGGGCGAACTCCAGGGCCAGGGCCACCGCCAGGATCGAGAAGACCCAGTCGCTGGCGATGAAGCGCACGCCCCGGTCGTAGAGGGGGTCGAAGGCCAGGATCACGTAGACGGCGCAGGCCATCGCCGCGACGCCGATGCAGAGATCGATGACCAGGGCCGGCCCAGGCGCGCGTCGTTGCAGGCCGGCCGCCATGGGCACCGTCAGGGCGCAGAGGAAAGCGAAGCCGCCCCAGTGGATGGCCGAGGTCCAGAGCTCCGGCAGGGTGGCGAGCGTGTTGAAGTAGATGTGCGCGACCGAGAAGGCCACGCCGAACCAGAAGATCACGATTCCGAGCGGCCCGCTCGTCGTGTCCCGCAGGGGCGCGCTTCCCCCGATAACCTCGTCGCTGTCCGGCGCCCGCTCGGCTGGCTTGTCCGTCACGGCCGACCCCCCGGTCGTGTCGGGCCGGCCCGGCGGCGACGCGCCGCCGGACCGGGCCTTCTTCAGACGGCTTCGAGAGCCTTCGCTAGTTTGCGATCAGGCGCTCCGGGATGTCCAAGCCGGCTTCCCGGTAGAACTTCGCGGCGCCGGGGTGCAGGGGCGCCGGCAGCCCGGCCAGCGCCTTCTCCAGGGCCATGGCCTTGGTCGCCTTGTGGATGTTGTGGAGGAACGGCAGGTTCTCGTACATGGTCTTGGTGATCCGGTAGACCGCGTCCTCGTCCACGTCGGCCCTGACGGCCAGGAAGTTGGGCTGGGCGATGGTGTTGATGTCCTTCGCCTGGCTCGGATAGGTGTCGGCCGGGATCACGAAGCGGGTCCAGAGCGACCCGTCGCCGTTGGCCTTGGTGATCTGCTCGTCGGTGAAGTCGAGCACCGTGAGGTCGTCGCCGAGGGCCGCGAAGGCGCGGGTCATGGCGCCGACCGGCGCGCCGCCGGGCATGTTGACGCCCGAGATGGTGCCGTTCTGCAAGGCATCGGCGCTGGGGCCGTAGCCCATGTTCGCGATGTCGAAGGTCTCGTCGGCATCGATGCCCAGGTTCGAGAGGATCGTCAGGCCCGAGCCTTCCGTGCCGGAGTTCTTCTTGCCGATGGAGAACTTCTCGCCCTTCAGGTTCATCAGGTCGTCGACCGTGCCGCTCTCTGCATGTTCGGACAGCACGGCGAAGTGCTCGACGTTCTGCCAGAGCATGGAGACCGAGCGCAGGTGCTGCTGCGGTCCGTCGGCCTGCACCTTGCCGGTGCCGTTCCAGGCCCACTGGCCGAACAGGCCCTGCAGGATCGCGAACTGCGCCTGGTCCTCGCGCAGCAGCTTGACGTTCTCGCCCGAGCCGGCCGAGCTGATGGCCGACATGGAGATCTTCTGCTTCGGCTGCAGCTTGACCTTGACCAGCGTGGCCAGCGCCACGCCCACGGGATAGTAGGTCCCACCGGTGGTCGCGGTGGCCAGGATGTAGGAGCGCTCCTCGGCCCGCGGTGCCGTGCTGGTGACGACACCGCTGGCGAGGACGGCGGCGAGAGCGGCGCAGAGAAAGCCGCGCCGGACAAAGGTACCCTTCATGAAACGTCTCCCAGAATCGCTTATCCCAGACTTCCCTTGCCGGCCATGGCGGCCGGCTGCCGCGGCCGCAGGCGGGCGAGACGGTCACAGATCCGTCAAAGTCGCAGGGGCCGCACCAGGGAGTTAGGGGCTCCGTCGCGCTTCGCCAAGCTGATTCCGGCGCGCAGTAACCGCTTAACTTGTCGGGTTTTTCGGCCCGCCAGGGCTTTGCCAAGCGGCGGGGCATCGCTTGCGGGCACGACGAAATCCCTCCTGACAGCGGCTGTCAGGGCTTCTCTGCCGAGCGCTTGATGTCAGGCACCGATTGGGCCATGCAGGTCGGCGGGCGCGAATATGCCCCTCTTCGGACCGCCACGCAGGCCCGCCAGAATGATCAATGCCCTGAAAGCGATCCGTCCGGGTCACGGCTTCGGTGTCCTGGCGGTCCTCACCGGCGCGCTCTGCGGCAGCACGGTCGGCATCCTGGTGCGGATGGTCGAGCAGGCGGACGGCTGGCAGATCCTGTTCTACCGCTCCCTGGCCTTCGCGATCACCGTCTTCCTCTTCATGCTGGCGCGCGACCGCCGGGACTTTGTCGGGCGGTTCCGCGGTATCGGCCTGTCGGGCGCGGTCGTCGCGATCTGCCTCGGCAGCGCCTTCATCGCCTATATCTTCTCGGTGCTGCTGACCACGGTCGCCAACGCGGTCTTCATCCTCAGCGCCTCGCCTTTCATCGCCGCCTTGCTGGCGCGGGTGATCCTCAAGGAGGAAGTCACCAGGCGCGCCTGGATCTGCATGGCCGCCGCCCTCATCGGCGTCGCCGTCATGATGGCCGACGGGCTGCTGGCGGGCACGATCGCCGGCAGCGCGGTGGCGCTGATCGCGGCGGCCGGCTACGCGGCGAGCATCGTCGCCTACCGCGCCGGGCGCGGCGTCGACATGATGCCGGCGACCTGCCTGGCCGGCGTCTTCGCCGCCCTGGTCAGCGGCCTGCTGCTCGAGAGCTTGGCGATCTCCGGCAACGACCTGATCGCCGCCCTGCTGCTGGGCACCTTGCAGATCGGCGGCCAGTACATCCTGATCACCATCGCCGCGCGCTACGTCCCCGCGGCCGAGATCACACTGCTGATGCTGCTCGAGGTCGTGGCGGCGCCGATCTGGGTCTGGCTCGCCTTCGGCGAGACGCCGGCCCTGCTGACCCTGATCGGCGGCGCCGTCGTGCTCGCCGCCGTGCTGGTCAAGGCATTGGAGCCGGAGCGGACTTGAGCGGCGCGAGCGCGGCGATGTGCTCGGGCGACAGGCCGCAACAGCCGCCGAGGACGCGCGCGCCGGCCGCGACCCAGCCGTCCGCGTAGCTGCGCAGCGCGTCGGGCGGGATGATCTGCTCGAACTGCCAGCTCGGCATCTTGAAGTAGCCGGAATCCGGATAGGCCGTGAGCGGGCCGTCGAAGGCCTCGCGCAGGATGGCGAGCGAGTCGCCGACGACGTTGGCCGGCGTGTGCATGATGCCGGCGGCCGCGACCTCGAAGTCCTTGAGGACCTGCACGACTTCCGCGAAGGGGATGTCGCGCTCGCTGGCGAAGCTCAGGACCTCGCCGGACTCGCCGCGCCGCGCCGAGAAGCCCGCCCAGACGGGCAGGCCCGTTGAGCAGGCGGCGGCGAAGGCGGCCGGCATGCGGTCCGGGTGGTACATCATCTCCAGCAGGATGAGGTCGCAGCCGGCGTCTTTGAGCAGCCCGCCGAGCTCGGTGAAGGCGGCCTGCATGCCCGCGCGGTCCGCCGTGCGGCTCGTGTCGGTGGCGGCGGTGCCGCCGACCATGGGCATCATGTGCGACAGGGAGCCGGCGACCGCGACGTCGTCCCGGCCGCTCGCCGCGCGCGCCTGCAAGGCCGTGCGCACGGCGGCACTATTGATCTCCTCGAAGCGGTCGGCGAAGCCGGCCGGCTCGAGCATGACGCGCGAGGAGGCATAGGTGTTGGCGGTGATGACGTCGGCGCCGGCCGCGATGTAGTCGCGGTGGATGGCTTCCAAGGTGCTCAGGTTGCCGAGCGTCGCCGGGCCGCACCAGGCTTCCGGGTCCATGGCCACGCCGCGCCGCTCCAGCTCGGTGCCGGTGCCGCCGTCGAGGATGACGATGCCGCCCTCGGCGAGCTTTCGCGCGACGCTGTCGTAGCTCATGGCCGCCTCCTCCTCTGCATCCCGTCAATCGTAGGCCACCAGGTCGCGTGCGGCATCCCTGTCGTAGCCGGCGCTGGCGCGGAGGAGCTGGGCCGTGTAGGGCTCGCCGGCCGCGCCGGCGCGGAGCTGCTCGGCGGACAGCGTCTCGACGATGCGCCCGGCGTTCATCACCGCCAGCCGGCGGCACATGTGGGCGACCACGGCCAGGTCGTGGCTGACCAGGATGACGGTCAGGCCGCGCTCGGCCTTGAGCCGGCTCAGCAGGTTCAGGATCTCAGCCTGCACCGAGACGTCGAGCGCCGAGGTCGGCTCGTCGAGCAGCAGGATCTCCGGCTCCAGCATCAGCGCGCGGGCGATGGCGACGCGCTGGCGCTGGCCGCCGGAAAGCTGGTGGGGGTAGCGGAAACGGAAGGCCGGGCCCAGGCCGACGGCGTCGAGCGCCTGCCGCACGCGCGTCTCGCGCTCGCCGATGCCGTGGATCGTCAGGGGCTCGGCCAGGGTGCGGTCGACCGTGTGGCGCGGGTGCAGCGAGCCGTAGGGGTCCTGAAAGACCAGTTGCAGCCGGCGGCGCGAGGCCTTGGACCGGCGCAGGCCTTGCACCTCGCCGGCGACCCGGAGGCTTCCGCTCCAGTCGGCTTCGAGCCCGGCCAGGGCCCGCAGCACGGTCGACTTGCCCGAGCCGGACTCGCCGACCAGGCCGAAGCTCTCGCCCTGTCCGACCGCGAAGGAAACGCCGCGCAGCGCCTCGACCCGCGAGGCGCCCGAGCCGTAGACGACGGCCAGGTCTTCGACCTCGATCATGGGCGCCGTCGGATCAGGCATCGGCACGCGCGTCATCGAGCCAGCGCGGATCGCGCGCCAGGACCGGCAGAGTCTCGGCCGGCCGGTCCAGGCGCGGCAGCGAGGCGAGCAGGCCGCGGGTGTAGGGATGCTGAGCCTGCGATAGCGCGTCGGCCCGGCAGGTCTCGAGGATCCGGCCGGCGTACATGACCATGACCCGGTCGCAGAAGGAGGCCACCAGGTTGAGGTCGTGGGAGATGAACAGCAGGCCCATGCCCCGCGCCGTGACCAGCTCGTCGAGGATCGCCAGGACCTGGGTGCGGACGGTGACGTCGAGCGCCGAGGTCGGCTCGTCGGCGATCAGCAGCGCCGGCTCCGGCGCCAGCATCATGGCGATCATGACGCGCTGGCCCATGCCGCCGGAAAGCTGATGCGGGTAGGCGCGGGCGACGCGCTCCGGGTCGCGGAGGCGCACGGCGGACAGCAGCTCCAGGGCCTTCCGCTCGGCCTCTCGGCCGGACGCGCGGCCATGGGCGCGATGGGCCTCGGCGATCTGGCGGCCCACGGTCATCACCGGGTTAAGGGCGTACTTCGGGTCCTGCAGGACCATGGCGATGCGCGCGCCGCGCAGGCGGCGCAGGCCGGCGGCGTCGAGGCCGAGGATGTCCCGGCCCTCGAAGGCGAGGCGCCGGGCCGTGACCCGGCCCGGCGGCGGCACCAGGCCGAGGATCGCGCGGCCGGTCATGGTCTTGCCGGAGCCGGACTCGCCGACCAGGCCGAGCTTCTCGCGGCCCAGCGAGAAGCCGATGCCGCGCACCGCCTCGACCTCGCCGGTCGTGCCGGGAAAGGAGACGCGCAGGTCCTCGACCTCGAGCAGCGGCCGGGTGTTCATGGCCGATCGCTCCGCGGGTCGAGCAGGTCGCGCAGGCCGTCGCCGAGCAGGTTGAAGCCGAGCGCGACGACGAAGATCGCCAGGCCCGGCAGGGTCGCCACCCACCACTGGTCGAGCAGGAAGCGCCGGCCGGCCGAGATCATGGCGCCCCATTCCGGCGTCGGCGGCTGGGCGCCGAGGCCGAGGAAGCCGAGCCCGGCGGCGGTCAGGATGATGCCCGCCATGTCGAGGGTGACGCGGACGATCACCGAGGAGAGGCAGAGCGGCATGACATGGCCGACCAGGATGCGCGGCGTGCCGGCGCCCTGCAGGCGGATGGCGCTGATGTAGTCGCTGTTGCGCAGGGTCAGGGTCTCCGCGCGGGCCAGGCGGGCGTAGGGCGGCCAGGCGGTGATGGCGATGGCCAGGATGGCGTTCTCGATGCCCGGGCCGAGCGCGGCGACGAAGGCCAGCGCCAGGATAAGCCGCGGAAAGGCGAGGACGATGTCGGTCAGGCGCATCAGCAGGCCGTCGACCCAGCCGCCCAGATAGCCCGCCAGGGTGCCGATCAGCAGGCCCGCCGCCGGCGCCGTCAGGGCGACCAGCGCGACAATGGTCAGGGTGATGCCGGCGCCGTGGACCAGCCGGCTGAAGATGTCGCGGCCCAGGTCGTCGGTGCCCAGCAGGTGCCCGGGGCTGCCGGGCGGCAGCAGCCGGCCGTCGAGGTTCTGGGCGAGAGGGTCGTGGGTAGCGAGCCAAGGCGCGGCCAGGGCGACCAGGACCAGCGCCAGCAGGATGGCGATGCCGAGCAGGGTCAGCGGGTTCCGGCGCAGGCGCCGCCAGGCGAGGTAGCCGCGCACCGCCCGGGCCTGCAGGCGCGAGGCGGGCGTCTCGCTGGTCAGCCAGGCCGATGGGCCGCCGCGCGCCGCCATGGCGCTCAGCGGGCCCGCGGGTCGACCAGCCGGTAGAGCAGGTCGGACAGCAGATTGATGCCGATGAAGACGGCGCCGACGACGATGGTGCCGCCGAGCACGGCGTTCATGTCGGCGGAGAGCAGGGCGTTGGTGATGTAGGAGCCGAGCCCCGGCCAGGCGAAGACGATCTCCGTCAGCACCGAGCCTTCGAGCAGGAAGGCGTAGGACAGGGCGATCACTGTGATCAGCGGCACCAGGGCGTTGCCGAGGGCGTGGCGCCAGACGATCCGCGCCTCGGAGATCCCCTTGGCCCGCGCGGTGGTGATGTACTCCTGGCCGAGCTGCTCGAGCATCAGGCTGCGGGTCATGCGCGCGATGTAGGCCAGCGCGTAGGCGGCCAGCACGCCGGCCGGCAGGATCAGGTGCGACAGCGCGTTGCCGAAGACCTCCCAGTCGCCGGCCAGGGCCGCGTCGAGCAGGATCACCCCGGTGACGCTCGGCACCAGGTCCTCGTAGAAGACATCGAGCCGGCCGGGGCCCGCGGTCCAGCCGAGCTGGCCGTAGAAGACCAGCAGCGCCATCAGGCCGAGCCAGAAGACCGGCATGGAGTAGCCGAACAGGCCGAGCAGCCGGATCAGATGGTCCGGCCAGCGGCCCTGCTTGACGGCGGCCAGCACGCCGAGCGGCAGGCCGATCAGGACGCCCAGGAAGGTGGCGAGCGTCGCCAGCTCGAGGGTCGCCGGGAAGACCCGGGCGATGTCCTCCAGCACGGGGCGCGCGGTCAGCACGGAGGTGCCGAAGTCGCCTTGCAGCACCTTGCCGAGGTAGATCGCGAACTGCTGCCAGAGCGGCTTGTCGAGCCCGAGCTCGCGCACCGCGGCGGCGACGGTCTCCGGGCTCGCCTGCTCGCCGACCACGGCGATCACCGGGTCGATCGGCACCACGCGGGCGATCAGGAAGGTGACCAGCAGCAGGCCGAAGAAGGTCGCCGCCAGCGAGATCAGGAGCCGGGCCGCGAGGGCGATCGCCCGGCCGGCGCCGGCGCGCGGTGCCAAGCCCGCGCTCAAGGTCTCGAGCGGCCGGACAGGGCCGTCCGCATCTACTTGGTCACCGTCCAGTAGAAGCTGTTGGCGACCGCGCCGCCGGTCACGAAGCCCTCGACGCTGTCGCGCATGGCGCTCTGGATGTTCTGCTGGAACATGATGGCGAAGGGTCCCTGGCGCTGTAGCCGGCGCTGGACCTCGCGGTAGAGCGCCGCGCGCGTCTCGGCGTCGCGCTCCAGGAGCGCCGCTTCGGTCATGGCCGAGAGCGTCGGGTCGTCCCAGGCGTTGCGCCACATCAGCTTGCCGGTCAGCCCGGCGGCGTCGCTGTTGTCCGGGTTGTGCGCGAAGGTGTCGGCGTTGGTGTGGGGATCCGGGTAGTCGGGCCCCCAGGTGCCGAGCAGCAGCTCGTGCTTGCGCGCGCGATAGCTGGTCAGCACCTGCTTGGCGGTGCCGCTGCGCAGCGCCACCTCGATGCCGGCCTGGCCGAAGGTGCTCTGCAGGGACTGGGCGATCTGCAAGCGCTCCGGCACGTTGCGCACGGAGAGCGTGATCGCGAAGCCCTCCGCCAGGCCGGCCTCGGCCAGCAGCGCGCGCGCCTTGGCGACGTCGAGCGCGTAGGGCTGCTCGTCGAGCGCCCCCAGGTAGGTCTTCGGCAGGAAGGCCTGGTGCGGCACGAACTGACCGCGCAGCAGGGTGCGGGCCAGCCCGTCGTAGTCGATCAGGTGCTTGATCGCCTCGACCACCGGCGGCTTGCCGAGGATCGGGTGCTTCTGGTTCATCGCCAGGTAGAGCAGCGGGCCCTTGAGGTCCTCCTCGACCTTCAGGCCGGGCCGCCCGGCGAGCGCTTCGATGTCCTCGGGCGAGAGGTTGCGGGCGATGTCGGTGTCGCCCTTCTCGAGCAGGAGGCGCTGGGTCGTCGACTCGGCGATGTGCCGGACGAAGACGCGGCGCATCGCCGGCCTCTGCCGCCAGTAGTCCGGGTTGGCGTCCAGGGCGTAGAGCTCGTTCGGCTTCCAGACCCGCAGGCGGTAGGCGCCGGAGCCCGCCGAGTGGGTCTTGAGCCAGTTGTGCCCGAGGTCGCCGTCCTGCTCGTTGGCCAGCACCGTCTGCTTGTCGACGACCGCGCCGATGGTGGCGGTCAGACAGGTGAGGAAGAAGCTCGGCGCGTAGGGCTTGTCGACCCGCAGGGTGAGATCGTGGGGGCCGTCGCTGGTGATGGTCTCGTCCAGGTTCTCCGCCGTGAAGCCGAACTGGGCGAGGATGAAAGAGGGCGTCTGCTGCAGCAGGATCGCGCGGCGCAGCGAGAAGACCGCGTCCTCGGCGGTCACCGGGTTGCCGGAATGGAAGCGCAGCCCCTCGCGGAGCTTGAAGCGGTAGGTCCGGCCGTCCGCCTCCAGGCTCCAGCGCTCGGCGATGCCGCCGACCAGCGGGCCGAGGTCCCGCGGATCGAAGGCGACCAGGGTGTCGTAGATGTTGTTGGCGGCGTCGGCGCCGGAGAACTCGAAGATCTCGGCCGGATCGAGCGACACCAGGTCGTCGATCTGCGTGGCGATGAGCAGGGAGTCGGGCGGGGTGTCGGCCCGGGCGCCAGGGGGTGACAGGGCGAGCGGCAGGAGCGGCGCCAGCCCGAGGGCGAGCGCGGCGGCGAGAAGGCGGCGCGCAAGCAACGTCAAGCGGGTCTCCCGGGCGGGGCTCCCTGGCCTTGGTTCCGACGAGGAGACTCGAAGATAGCCAGCCCGTTCCGAGCCGGACAAAGGAAAAGCTCGGCCGCTCGTGCCGGTGCCTAGGCGCCCGGATCGGGCCGGGCGGCGGCCTTCTCGGTCAGGGCCTGCAGGCTCGCCAGCAGCTCGGCGCCTTGGCTGCCGCCGTCGCCCTTGACGCTTCCGGCGGCCACGGCCCGCATGGCGCCGACGTGGTGCAGCACCACCGCGACGACCGCCGAGTCGAACGCGGACTGCCGCTCGATCACGGCGCAGAGGGCGTTGGCGATCTTCGACAGCAGCGGGTAGCCGAAGCTGCCGGCCAGGCCGCGGATCTCGTGGGCCAGGTCGAAGAGCTCGCCCAGAAGGCGCTTGGCCTCGCCGCGCTCCGCCTCGGCCAGCAGATCGGCGGCGACACCGAGGGCCCGGAGCTCCGCCTGCAGCGCCTCTTCGTAGTCCTGCTGCAGCTTGCCGATGCCGGCGTTGACCCGCTGTAGGATCGTCTCGAGGTTGGGGCCATGGTCCTTCACCGCGGCCTCGGCGAGCCGGTTCGGGGGCTGGATGACTTGCTTCATGCTGCGCGCTCCCAAGGCGGATCAGATGTAGAGCACGTCGGCGTCTGCCGCCGGGCTGCGCTGCTCCGGGCCCGGGGGCCTGCGCTTGTCGATGCGCCGCTCGGGCCCGATGTAGCTCGGCGTCCGCACGAAGGGCCGGTTGTCCTCGATCAGGGAGATGATCCGCCGGTGCAGGGTCTCGACGGAAACCGGCTTGGCCAGCACGTAGTTGGCTCCGGAGTTCGAGGCCCGGATCACGTGCTCCTTGTCGGTGAAGCCGCTCAGCACGAGGACCGGCGTGAAGCAGACCGGCGCGGCCTCCTCGCGCAGGGCCCGGGTCAGCTTCGAGCCGTCGAGCGTCGGCATCAGCATGTCCGTGACCACCAGGTGCGGCTGGAAGGTCTTGACCTCGATGAGCGCGCTCACCGGGTCCCGGAAGCAGCGGACGGACCTGATGCCCATGGAGCGCAGGATCATCTGCAGCAGCTTGAGCATGAAGGGGCTGTCGTCGACGAGCACCGCGTTGAGGCGGGTGAGATCGTATCCGGGCATGGGTCTCGTTGAGGCGGGGTCGTTCGACAGTAATGTGCCTCGATATTGCTAATTTATCCTTGCGGAGGCCTGCTTATTACATGGGCTATAAGGGACTGCGCGATCTGTTCGCTTGTTCTAGTGCCATTGTGAAAGAACCGATCTGAGATCTATTGCATAGTCGACGTCAACTAGTCGCCCCCGTCGAGGCAGGGGCCGGAATAGGGAGCGGCCCGTTTCCCCTCAGGTCCGCTCGCCGCCCTGCAGCGGCGAGAAGACCACCGGCAGGATGCTGGTGCGCCGGACGCGGCCGTCGTCGCGCTTCTCGACCAGGGTCAGCACCTGGGCCTGGCCGGGCGGGCCCAGCGGAATCACCATCCGGCCGCCGGGGCGGAGCTGGTCGAGCAGCGGCTGCGGCACGTGGTCGACCGATTCCTTGATGATCATGACGTCGAAGGGGCCCCGGTCGGGCCAGCCGTAGTAGCCGTCACCTTGCCGGGCCTGGACGTCGCCGAAGCCGAGATCGGCGAGCTTGCCGGCGACCTCCCTGGCCAGGGGCTCGACCACCTCGACGCTGTAGACCTGCCGCGCCAGCTCCGAGAGCAGGGCGGCGTGGTAGCCGGCGCCCGTCCCGGTCTCGTAGACCACGTCGTCCGGCTGGACCTTGGCGACCTGGGTCATCAGGGCGACGAGGAAGGGCGAGGCGATGTTCTGGTCATGGCCGACCGGCAGCGGCGAATCGCTATAGGCATAGGGCTGCAGCAGGTCGGGCACGAAGGCATGGCGCGGCAGGCGGCGCATGGCCTCGGCGATCCGCGGGTCGAGGGCCTCGACGCCGGTCTCCCGGGCGGTCAGGGCGATCTGCATCTCGACCAGATCGACCATCCGCCCGCGCAGCGCCTCGTAGTCGGGCTGCTCGTCGGCACCCGAGGTCCGCGCGGCGCCGCCGCCGAACAGCAGCACGAGGGCCAGGCTCAGAGCCGGCAGGCGTCTCATCACGGCAGGGCACTCCTGTGCTTCGCCCCGGCGCGGCCGAGGCCCTCCCGAGAGCTTACCAGAAGTCGTAGCACCGCGTGCCAGGCCGTCATCGATAACGCCTTCTTAAGCCGCAGGCTTTAGATCGCATGGGGGGAGCGGCGAAAGGCGCCGCGGCAGCTTGGTGTTATCCATGACGGTCAGTGCTCGACCAGCCGACTCTAGCACGAATCAACTAGGTGTCGTTGACGAGGCAGCCCTGGCCGCATGGCAAGAGCGGGTGCGTGGCAAGAACATCAACGAGACCACCCTGTTGGCGACGGATTATCTCAATCATTTCAATGAAATAGTCATGCTGATCGAGCTGCTGCCCGACATGCCGGACATGTTCGAGGAGGTCGAGGCCTGGCAGCCGAAAGGCTACGCGGCGCATTTCGAGGATAGCTGTTTCGCGGAAAAGGAGCTGGCGATCCTGGCCTACGAGGCCTCGCCGCGCCGCTTTCGCGTGCCCTTCGACACGGCCGTCAAGCACATGGACGAGCTGGTGGCCGAAGCGCTCGGCGCGCTCGGCGAGGCCGTGGCCTCGGAGGACCTGGACCGCATCAAGGCCATTTCGGACCGGGTGACCGACCGGCTCCGGCGCTTCGTCGACGTCTGCAGCGGCATCATCCATGGCGACGAGCGCACCATGGACCAGGGCGAGATCGACACCATCCTGACGGCGGCCTAGGCGGCGCGCGTCCGGCCCCTGGACAGCTCCCAGAGGGCCGGCCCGGCGACCGCGCCCAGGATCAAGGCGCCGCCGAGCAAGGTGGTCGAGGCCGGCTGCTCGGCCAGGAAGACCCAGACCCAGAACGGCGCCAGGACCGCCTCGCTGAGCGTCAGCAGGGCGGTCTGCGCGGCCGGCAGCCAGCGGGCGCCGAGGGTGATGAGCAGAAAGCCGAAACCGATCTGGACCACGCCCATCAGCGCCGAAAGGGCGACATCTCTCGGCGAGAGGCTCCAGTCCTCGACCAGGGCCGCGGCCAGCAGGGCGGCGAAGAGTCCCGACAGCATGACCGCCGGCACCAGGTCGTCCGCCGGCCGCCGGCGCTGCACGACGATCAGCAGGGCGAAGCTGATCGGCGCGCCGAGGGCGACCAGCATGCCGGTCAGCCCCCCGCCGTCGGGGCCGCCCCCGAGGCCACCGGCGACCATCAGCGCGACCCCGCCGAGGGCCACGGCGATGGCCAGAGCGGTGGTCGCGCCGACCCGCTCGCGCAGCACCAGCCAGCCGATCAGGGCGGCGAAGAAGGGCGCCGTGCTGACGATGAAGACCACGTTGGCGACGCTGGTCAGCACCAGCCCGAAGAGGTAGCAGACGAAGCCCAGGCCGAGGATCGGCACGACCAGCAGGCCGTCCCAGCCGATCGCCAGCAGGGGGCCCTTGAGGGCCCCGCGGTAGCGGACCAGCAGGTAGAGCAGGAGCGTCAGGGCGAAGGCCAGGGAGCGGACGACCAGGATCTGCCAGCCGTCGCCGGTCTCGATGTGGCGCAGGATCAGGCCGCCGAAGGACAGGCAGACTCCGCCGCCCGCGGCCATCGCGAGGCCGAGGCGGTAGCGGCCCGCCGGGCCCGGGAGCGTGCCTCCGGTCACCGCGCGGCGCCGGGCTCAGTGGGACCTTTGGCGCTGGACGTAGATCCCGTTGACCAGGGCGCCGAAGAAGGCGCCCAGCTCGGGATGGCTGATCGGCTCGCCGCTCAGGTCCGGCTCGAGGTTGCGCTCGGCGACATAGGTCCGATGGCTCTGGTCGTGCACCAGCACGTGGTACCAGGGCCGGTCCCGGGGCGGGCGGCTCTTGGCCATCGCCCGGTACCAGGACTCGCTGCCCTGGAACACCGGATCGACGTCGACGATGACCCCGCGGTAGTCGAAGAGCTTGTGGTGGATCGGCTGGCCGACCCGGAAACGTGCCCGCTGCTCGCTCATCTGCCCTTCCCCAGCCGCGATCGGCCTCAGCATAGTCCCTAAAACCGTATCGCCCCAGGGGAGAAGGCCCGCGCCGCCGCGGCGCCCCGGCGCCTCGCCCGAGAGGGCGTGACATTGCCTGCCGCCGCCGCCATCTATGGGTGCCGAGATCGGACTTCTCTGGAGCGCTCATGACGGCGGACAGCGACAAGCCGGGCTGGCTGCGGCCCCTCATCGACTTCGGTCCCCTGGCCGTCTTCTTCGCGACCTACCTGCTCTGGGACCTGCTGACCGCGACCGGCGCCTTGATCGTGGTGACCCTGATCGTGCTGGCGATCGGCTTCCTGATCGAGCGCCGCGTCGCCATGATGCCGCTGGTGACGGCGGTCATCGTGACGATCTTCGGCGGCCTGACGCTCTGGCTGGAAGACGAGACCTTCATCAAGATGAAGCCGACCATCGTGCAGTTCCTCTTCGCCGCGGTCCTGCTCGGCGGTCTGGCCTTCAGCAAGTCGCTGCTCAAGTTCGTGCTGCAGCAGGCCCTGCAACTGGACGAAGACGGCTGGCGCAAGCTGACCTGGCGCTGGGCCGGCTTCTTCATCGTCTCGGGCCTGATCAACGAGGTCGTCTGGCGCACCCAGAGCACGGACTTCTGGGTCTCCTTCAAGGTCTTCGGCCTGCTGGCCTTGACCCTGGCCTTCGCGCTCTTGCAGACGCCCTTGATCCTGCGGCACCGTATCGACGACCCCGAAGAAGCGGCGCCGGCAACGGCCGAAGGCACGGCCGAGCGCCCGCGTGGAGGAGACGGCTGAGATGGCCATGACCGAGACCGACGTTCTGGAGCGCGCCGAGCAGACGGCGCTGGCCGGCATCTGGGCGCCGGCCGTCACCGCCTATGACGAGACCCTGGCCCCGGACGCCGGGATGCTGGTCGAGCAGGTCAGGCGCCTGCTGGCGACCGGCTGTCACGGCGTCGGCCTGTTCGGCACCACCGGCGAAGGCACCTCGCTCACCGTCGACGAGCGCATCGCGCTGGTCGAGGCGGTGCTCGCGGCCGGCGTCGCGCCCGATCGCCTGATGGTCGGCACCGGCTGCGCCGCGCTGAGCGACACGGTGCGCCTGACCACGGCCGTGGTCGCGCTGGGCTGCAAGCGGTCGCTGATGCTGCCGCCCTTCTACTACAAGGACGTCAGCGACGAGGGCCTCTACGCCAGTTTCGCGGAGGTCATCGAGCGGGTCGGCGACGCGCGGCTCGAGATCATCCTCTATCATTTCCCGCGCCTGTCCTGCGTGCCGATCACGCACCCGGTGGTCGAGCGCCTGACGCGCGCCTATCCCGAGACCATCGTCGGCATCAAGGACAGCTCCGGCGACCTGGACAGCACCGCCGGCTTCGTCGAGGCCTTCCCGGACCTGGCGGTCTTCGCCGGCACGGAAGCGCTGCTGCTCGACGCCCTGACCCGCGGCGGCGCCGGCTCGATCACCGCCTCCGCCAACGTCAACGCGCCGGCCATCCGCTCCGTCTACGACGCCTGGGCGGCGGGCCGGGACGCGGCACCGCTGCAGGCGCAGATCACCGCCCACCGCAAGGCCCTGCAGAGCCGGCCCATGATCCCCATGCTCAAGCACATCCTCGCCGAGGAGCTGAGCCAGTCCGCCTGGCGGCGGGTCCGGCCGCCCCTGGTCTCCTTGCCGCAGGAGTCGGGTGACAGCGCGCGCGCCGACCTGAGCGCCGCCGGCTTCGCCTTCGCCGCCGCGTAGCCGCGGCCTTCGACGTCGAAACGAACTGCCCCCTCACCCAGCTCCGGCTAGGCTCGGCTACGCCTCGCCAAGCCTGCTCAACCCTCTCCCCCGACGGGGGAGAGGGCGTGGAGGCTTAGCGAAGCCGAAGGCTGAGCTTAGCCGGAGCCGGGTGAGGGGGCGGTTCGTTTCCCTCGGCCACCGGCCGGGATGCCACCGAAGCCCGCAACGCGCTAGCGGTTGGCGATGCGGCGCGGCGGCTGGGTCTCGGCCGGCGCGGGCAGGCTGCGCTCGGGCGGGAAGCGGACGATGACCCGGGTGCCTTCGCCGAGCCGGCTGACGACCTCCATGCGGCCGTCGTGCTGCTCGACCAGGGCCTTGGTCAGCGGCAGGCCGAGGCCGGTGCCCTCGTACTTGCGGTTGAACCCGCTGTCGATCTGGCCGAACTTGGCCATGGCCTTGGGGATGTCCTCGGGCGCCATGCCGACGCCGTCGTCGGCGACCTCGAAGCGGTAGCCGCGCTCGGCCTCGCAGGTCGCGCTGAGGGTCACGCGGCCGCCCGGATGGCTGAACTTGATCGCGTTGGTCAGCAGGTTGACCAGGATCTGCTTCAGGCTGCGGACGTCGGCGCGCAGGGGCGGCAGCGGCTCCTGCAGCGCCACCGCGATCCTCACCTCGGCCGCTTCGCCGCGCGGCAGGACCAGGCGGCGGATCGACTCGACCGTCTTCGGCACGTCGACCAGGTCCTCGTAGAGCGCGCTGGTGCCGGACTCGATCTTCGACAGGTCGAGGATGTCGTTGATCAGGTCGAGCAGGTGCTGGCCGGACTCGTGTATGTCGCAGGCGTAGTCGCGGTACTTGGCGCTGCCGACCGGCCCGAAGGCCTGATCGCGGATCACCTCCGAGAAGCCGAGGATGGCGTTGAGCGGCGTGCGCAGCTCGTGACTCATGGTGGCGAGGAACTCGGACTTGGCCTCGTTGGCGGCTTCGGCGATGTCGCGCGCCGCCTTCAGGTCGGCGGTGGTCTGCACCAGGTCCGCACCCTGGCGCTCCAGCCGCTGCCGGGTCTCCTCGAGCTCGTGCACGCGCGTCTGCAGGCTCTCTTCGCTGTCGCGCCGTTCCTGCAGCGCGGTCTCGAGCTGCGCGGTGGCGTCGATGCGTTGCCGCCGCTCCGCGCGGAGCGTCCGGTAGAGCATCGCCAGGCGCAGCCAGAGCAGCGCGAAGGCGACGGCGATCATGGCGGCAAACAGCAGGCCGATGGGATCGGCCGGCCAGAGCGAGGCTTCGCCCGATCCGGCGCGCTCGAACAGCGCCAGCCCGGCGGGCACCGCCAGCAGGCAGGCCAGGCCGAGCAGGATCGTGGAAAGGCCCTGCAGTGACCGCATGTCCATTCAGCGCGTCAGCCGAGAGATCGCTGCCATGTCGCCCGGAATCCCAAGTAACGAGGCCCCGGCAGGGCCTCGGTCCGATGGCGTTTCGACAATCGGGAGTATTGGCCGGGTCGGTTAAATTCGACCTAATGAGGTAGAGCTATGCCGTCGCTCAAGCCGAGACCGATCTCGGCCAGTCCGCCGACAAGGCCGGCACCTCGCGCTCGAAGGGCCGGTCCTCGTCTTCGGGCGCGTCGAGGGTGCGGGCATAGTGGTGGCCGCCGTGGACGGCGGCGGCGATGGTGCCCGGCGCCAGGCAGTCGCCGATCCGCGTCACGCCGCGGACGCCGGCGGCGTCGAGTGCCGACGAGTCGGCCATGAGGTCGTGATAGAGCCCGTCCTCGGCGATCCGCGCGGTGACCGGCACGACCGCGGCGCAGGCCCGGCGGGTCGTGCGGCCGGTGAAGACGCAGGCCAGCTCGACCTCGCCCGGCGCGATGGCGACGAGCGCGTGCTGGGCGACGATCTCGACGCCCAGCTCGAGCAGCAGCGTCTGGGTGCGGGCCTGCTCCATGGTGTTGTGGGTCCAGGTCGAGACGTCGGCCGCCGGCGTCACCAGGCAAACTTCATGGCCGTCGCGGCGCAGCTTCTCGGCCAGGATCGCGCCCATGTAGTAGTGGTCGTCGTCGTAGACCAGGACCGGGCCGTCGGGCGTCATGCCGTCGATGACGGCGTCGGGCGCGACGACGTGCTCGGCCTCGCTGCCCGGGATCGGCTTGCGGTGCCGGCGGCCCATGCCGTCGCGCCGCCACTTGGCGCCGGTGGCGATCACGACCTGCGCGGCGCCGAGCTCGGCGACCGTCTCGGCGGTCAGGCGGCTGGCGCGGTAGATCTCGACGTTGGCCATCTCGTTCAGGCGGCCGACGCGATAGTCGCGCACCCGGGCCCATTCGGCGAGGCCGGGCAGGCGGGACTCGCGGGTGACGCGGCCGCCCAGCTCTTCGCCGGCCTCGGCCAGGGTCACGGCGTAGCCGCGCTGGCCGAGCGCCCGGGCGCACTCCAGGCCGGCCGGCCCGGCGCCGACCACCAGCACGCTCGAGTCCGAGCCCTTGGGCGCGATGCGCTCCGGGTGCCAGCCGCGGCGCCACTCCTCGCCCATGGTCGGGTTCTGGGTGCAGCGCATCGGCACCTGCGTGAAGTCGCCGCTGACGCAGATGTTGCAGCCGATGCACTCGCGGATCTCCTCGGGCCGGCCCTCCTCGATCTTCCTCGGCAGGAAGGGGTCGGCGATCGAGGGCCGGGCCGCGCCGATCATGTCCAGCACGCCGCGCTTGATCTGCGAGACCATGGTGTCGGGCGAGGTGAAACGGCCGACGCCGACCACCGGCTTGCTGGTCATGGCCTTGACGAAGGAGACATGCTCCTCCTGCGCGCCCTCGCGGCCGAAGCGCGAGGGCACGGAATCGTTGGCCCAGTCGCTGACGTTGACGTCCCAGAGGTCGGGCAGCTCGGCCAGCATCTCGACCACCTCGCGGCCTTCGCCGGCGCTGGTGATCCCGTCGTCGCCGAGCAGCTCCTCGACGGCGAAGCGCAGGGCGATGGCGCAACTGTCGCCGACCGCCTCCTTGCTGTCCTCCAGCACCTCGCGCAGCAGGCGCACGCGGTTCTCCAGGCTGCCGCCGTACTCGTCGCTCCGGTGGTTCGTGCGCCTGTTGAGGAAGTGCATGAAGAGCGAGAGGTCGTGGGCGGCGTAGACGTAGATCAGGTCGTAGCCGGCCTGCCTGGCGCGCAGCATGGCGTCGCGGTGCCAGCGCCGCACCGCCTTGATGTCGGCCTTGTCCATGACCCGCGGCTGCACCGGGTCGCTGGTGAAGATCGCGTGGCTGGAGGGCGCGTAGGGCGGGGTGCGGCTGAAGCGGCAGGGGTTGGAGGCGCCGTTGTGCGCCAGCTCGATGCCGGCCAGCGCGCCGTGCGTCTTGATGGCCTCGGCGATGCGCGCCAGGGTCGGGATGTCGCGCTCGTCCCAGAGCCGGCCCTCGAAGTAGGGCGAGATGTCCGAGGTCGGGTGGATCTCCACCTCCTCGGTGCAGACCACGGCCCAGCCGCCCTCGGCCTTGACGCCGCGCATGGCGGCGTTGCTGCTGGGATAGCCGTGTCCCATGCCGCAGCAATGCGGCACCTGGTAGAAGCGGTTGCGCGCGGTGACCGGGCCGATGGCGACCGGCTCGAAGAGGATGTCGTAGCGCGGATCGCGCGCCATACCGGGCTCCTTTCGCGGGTCGGTCGCCGGCCGCTCGGCGGTCAGCCCTGCATGGCGGCGCGCAGGCAGATGTACTCCGCCACGATGGTCGCGCCCGCCAGGGCGGTGATCTCGGAGATGTCGTAGGCCGGCGCCACCTCGACCAGGTCCATGCCGACGAAGTTCACGCCGACCAGGCCGCGCAGGATCGTCAGGGCCTGATGGGAGGTCAGGCCGCCGACCACCGGCGTGCCGGTGCCGGGCGCCGCGCTCGGGTCGAGGCAGTCGATGTCGAAGGTCAGGTAGGCCTTGTTGTCGCCGACGATGCGCTTGATCTCGGCGATCACGGCCTCCGGGCCGTTCTGGTGCACCCAAGGCGCGTCGAGGACGTTGAAGCCCTGCCGGTCCGGCTGATGGGTGCGGATGCCGATCTGCACGGAGCGCGCCGGATCGACCAGGCCTTCCCGGGCCGCGTGATAGAACATGGTGCCGTGGTCGACCCGGCCGGTCTCGTCGACGTCGGAGTCGGAATGGGCATCGAAGTGGACCAGCGACAGCGGCCCGTGCTTCTCGACGTGGGCCTTGAGCAGCGGATAGGTGATGAAGTGGTCGCCGCCCAGGGTGATCAGCGAGGGCCCGGCCGAGATGATGCCGGCGGCATGGGCCCGGATCGCCTCGGGCATCTTCTCGGGCCAGCCGAAGTCGAAGTTGCAGTCGCCGTAGTCGATGACGGCGAGCTTCTCGAAGGGGTCCACCGGCCAGGGATAGGGCTGGGTCCAGGCCAGGTGCGCCGAGGCGGCGCGGATGCCGGCAGGGCCGAAGCGCGCGCCCGGCCGGTTGGTCGTGCAGAGGTCCATCGGCACGCCGGTCACCACCACGTCGACGCCCTCGAGATCGCGCGTGTAGCGCCGGCGCAGAAAGCTCAGGGCGCCGGCATAGGTCGGGTCGGACCCGGTGCCGTAGTTGCTCTTCGCGGTGAAGGCGTGATCGGTGAACTCGGATTTGGTCATTGCCGTCGACTCCCCCCAAACCGGCGCGGCCGGCGCGGCCGGCCGGCGCATTGTCTCACCACGTGTCCGAAAGGGAAGGGCGAACGACAGCTTGTCGGTCAGCGGCGCTCTTCGGGATCCCGGTCCTGACGCTTGTCGTCATCGTCGTCGAAGAGGATGCGCTGGGCGGCGCCGTCGAGGTCCTCGAACTGGCCCGAGCGCAGGGCCCAGAGGAAGGCGAGCAGCCCGACCAGGCCGAGGAACAGGGCGATCGGGATCAGGTAGAGCAGGGCGGTCATCGCGCCGGGCCTCCGCGGCCCCCGCGGCCCCCGCCGCCGAGTCGCAGGGCGTTGCCGACCACCAGGAGCGAGGAGGCCGACATGGAGACCGCCGCGATCAGCGGCGTGACGAAGCCGGCCACGGCGAGGGGCACGGTGATGACGTTGTAGGCGAAGGACAGGCCGAAGTTCTGCCGGACCAGCCGCTCCGCCCGGCGCGCCAGGGCCAGCAGCTCGGCGACCGGCATCAGGGCGTCGCCCTGGAAGACCGCGTCGGCGGCGCTCTGGCTGATGTCGGCGGCGCTAGCGGGGGACACCGAGACCAGCGCCGCGGCCAGCGCCGGCGCGTCGTTCAGGCCGTCGCCGACCATGACCACGCGGTGGCCCTGTTCGGCCATGCGCTCGAGCACCGCCACCTTGTCCTCGGGCCGGCAGTCCGCCAGCACGCTCTCGATGCCCAGCGCGGCGGCCAGCGGCTCGGCCACGGCCGCCCGGTCGCCGCTCAGCATGGTGATCTCGAGACCCATGGCCTCGAGCCGGGCGACGGTCTCGGCGGCGTCCGGCCGCGGGGTGTCGGCGAAGCCGAAGCGCAGCGGGGCCGCGCCCGGCTTGGCCAGCCACAGCTCGGGTCCGCTCGCCTCGCCGTCGGCGCTGCCGCCGCACCAGTCGCGGCTGCCGAGCCGGACCTCGCCATCGGGGCCCTCCCAGGCCAGGCCGCGGCCGGGTACCTCGCGGACGTCCGCCATTGCGGGCGCCTCGGGCAGGGCCTGGCAGAGCGCGCGGGCCAAGGGGTGGCGGCTGGTCGCCGTCAGGCCGGCGGCCAGGCGCAAGTCGGCGGGATCGTCGCTGGCCCGGCTGATCAGCTCCGGCCGGCCCAGGGTCAGGGTGCCGGTCTTGTCGAAGACCACGGCGTCGACCCGGGCCAGGCGCTCCAGGGCCGAGGCCGACTTGAGCAGGACGCCGCCGCGCATCAGCCGGCCGCTGGCCAGGACCTGGACGGCCGGCACGGCGAGGCCGAGGGCGCAGGGGCAGGTGATGATCAGCACCGCCACGGCGATCAGCAGCGCCTCCTGCCAGGCCAGGCTGGACAGCAGGACCCAGCCGAGGAAGGTCGCCGCCGCCAGGGCATGCACCGCCGGCGCGTAGAGCCGGGCGATCCGCTCGGCGACCTCGACGTAGCGCGCCTTGCGCTGCTCGGCGACCTCCATCAGGCGGACGATCTCCGCCAGCAGGGTCTCGTCGCCGACCGCGGTGACCTCCAGGTGCAGCGCCGCCGACTGGTTCAGCGTGCCGGCGTAGACCCGCTCGCCGGGGCCGACCGGCTGCGGCAGGCTCTCGCCGGTGATCAGCGAGCCGTCGACCTCGGAGCGGCCCTCCAGGATCCGGCCGTCGACCCCGATGCGCTCGCCGGGAGCGACCAGCACGCGGTCGCCGAGGCGGATGCTCTCCGGCGGCACGACCTCGCGGCCGCCGTCGGCGGTCAGGCGGGTCACCGCGCTGCCGGCCAGGGCGATCAGGCGCTCGGCGGCCGAACGCGCGCGGCTGCGGGCGCGGCGGTCGAGGTAGCGGCCGATCAGCAGGAAGAACAGCAGCATCACGGCGGAGTCGAAGTAGACATGCGGGCCGCTGCGGATGGTCTCGAAGAGCGACATGCCGGCGGTCAGGATCACGGCCAGCGAGATCGGCACGTCCATGTTGGTGTGGCCGGCCTTCAGGGCGCCGAGCGCCGAGGCGAAGAAGGGCCGGCCGGCGTAGACCAGGGTCGGCAGGGCGATCAGCGCCGAGACCCAGTGCAGGAAGGTCCGCGTGGTCTCGTCCATGCCCTGGGCGTGGCCGGCCCAGACCGAGACCGACAGCAGCATGATGTTGCCCGCCGCGAAGCCGGCGACCGCCATGGCCTTGAGCAGCGCCTTGGCTTCGCCCCGGTCGGCGGCGCCGAGCTGGGTCGGGTCGTAGGGAATGGCACGGTAGCCGAGGCCCTGCAGGCGCTCGAGCAGGGCGCTGCCCTGTTCCTGCTCGCCGCGCCAGCGCAGCCTGAGCCGCCGGGTCGTGAAGTTGAGCCGGGCCTCGGTCACGCCCGGCAGTTTGCGCAGGGAGCCTTCGATCTTCGCGATGCAGCCGCCGCAATGCACGCCCTCGACCATCAGGTCGAGCGCCCGCTCGCCGTCGGACTCGGTGCGGACGTAGTGGGCCAGGTCGAAAGCGGGGCCGTTGTCGAGGGCGGGCTCGGCGGCGGTCATTGCAGCACCACGCGCTCCGTCATGCGGTATTGGCCGCGCGGGTGCAGGATATCGAGCTCCAGGTCCCACTGGCCGGCGAAGGGCAGGGCGGCGGCGGCGCCATAGCGGCCGCCGCCCAGCGGCACCAGCACCAGGTCGACGTCGTGGCCCGAGTGGGTCGGCCGCACGAAGGTCGCCGTCACCTCGGCGCGCTCGAGCGGGGCGGCGGCGGCATCCAGGAGGGTCAGGGTGACCGCCGCCCGCTTGTCGCCGGCCGGCTCGACCAGTAGCTCGGCCTGCCAGCCGAGCCGGGCTTGGGCCTCGGCGGACTCGATCTGCTCGTTGAAGGCCAGGCCCTTCTCGTAGGCCGACTCCGTCTCGATCCCGGTCCAGCTCTGGATGGCGAAGTAGAGCAGGGCGCCGTTGGCGATCAGGATCACGCCGAAGCCGCCGACGAAAGTCCAGGGGATCCAGGAGGAGGATCGCTTCTCGGTCATCTCGCTCATCGCTCAGGGACCTCTGAATACGCTGTCATGGCGGGCCGTCGCGCCGCTCGCCTCGTCGGTCAGCACGAAGCTGAAGGCCTTCAGCTTGCCCGACAGCGTCCCCGAGGGTAGCAGAACGAAGGCCCGATAGCTGGCCACGGTATCGGGCTTGGCGCCCAGCCGTGGCGCCTCGCCGGTGCCCTCGCCGGACCCCTCTTCGGCGCCGATCACGGCGACGCTGGCGCCCTCGAGGCCCTCGACGCCGAGCGTGAAGAGCCGCTCGGCGCGGTCCTTGTTGAGGATCTTGATGGTGTAGCCGTTGCGGATGCTGCCGTCCGAGAGCGTGACGAAGAGCGGGTTGCGGTCGTGCAGCACGTTGACCTCGAGGTCGCTGCGGAAGGTCAGCAGGCCGAGCATGAAGAGGCCGATGGCGCCGATCAGCACCAGGTAGAGGATGGTGCGCAGGCGGAACAGCTTGGGCTGCTGCGGCTCGCCGCCGGCGCTGCAGGCGATGCGGTTGCGGTCGGTGTCGAAGGCGATCAGGCCCCGCGGCCGGCCGACCCGGTCCATCACCGTGTCGCAGGCGTCGACGCAGAGGCCGCAGCCGATGCACTCGAGCTGCAGGCCGTCGCGGATGTCGATGCCGGTCGGGCAGACCGCGACGCAGAGCTTGCAGTCGATGCAGTCGCCGCGGCCCTCCCAGGTCTGGCCCTTGCGATGCGGCCCGCGCGGCTCGCCGCGCCAGCCCCGGTAGGTGACGACCAGGCTGTCCTCGTCGAGCAGCGCCGCCTGGAAGCGCGGCCAGGGACACATGTAGGTGCAGACCTGCTCGCGCGCGAAGCCGGCGAGCAGATAGGTGGTCAGGGTGAAGAGGCCGGTGAAGAAGTAGACCGTCAGCGACGACTCGCCGACGAAGAACTCCGAGACCAGGGTCGGCGCGTCCTTGTAGTACATGATCCAGGCGCCGCCGGTGACGAAGGCGATGAGCAGCCAGGCGAGGTGCTTCAGCGACTTCTTGGCGACCTTGCCGCCGCTCGGCGGCGCCTTGTCGAGCCGGATGCGCGCGCCGCGGTCGCCCTCGATCAGCCGCTCGACCCACATGTAGAGATCGGTCCAGACGGTCTGCGGGCAGGTGAAGCCGCACCAGACCCGGCCGCCGATGCTGGTCGCCAGGAACAGGGCCAGCGCGCCGAGGATCAGGATACCGGTCAGGTAGTAGACTTCCTGCGGCCAGATCTCGATCCAGAAAAAATAGGCCCGGCGGTCGGGCATATCGATGAGGATCGCCTGGTCCGGCGCGCCCGGGCCGCGGTCCCAGCGTATCCAGGGCGCCAGGTAGTAGACGCCCAGGCAGAGGCCGAGCAGCAGCCACTTGACGCGGCGGACGCGGCCGCTGATCGACTTGGGATAGACCTGGACGCGCCCGGTATAGAGGGGCTGCTGCTTCTGCTCCTCGCGCGAGAGGACCGTCTCGGCCTCCGGCGACGATGAGTGACTGGGCGCGGCAGGCTGCTGTTGGGTGGCCGCTTCCGCCATGGGGTAAGTCTACTGGCCGCCGCCGAGCGTGTGAACGTAGACCGTCAGCATCTTGATCGTGGTCTCGTCGAGGCGGGCTTCCCAGCCGGGCATGACGCCCTGCTTGGGCTTGTCAATCTGAGCGATGATGTCCTCTCGCTCGCCGCCGTAGAGCCAGATCTGGTCGTTGAGCCGCGGCGCGCCGAGCTCGGGAAGGCCCTCGCCCTGCTCGCCGTGACAGGCGGCGCAGTTCTCCAGATAGGGCTCCTCGCCCCGTGCCACCGCGTCCTGGTCCTCGGCCCGGTCCGTGAAGGCGAGCAGGTACTCGGCCAGGTCGGCGATCTGGGCCGGCTCCAGCAGCTCGTCGGCGCCGAAGGCGGGCATGTCGGAGATGCGGGAGTCGTCGTTGTCGTTGCGGATGCCGTAGCGGATCGAGGTCTCGATGTCCTCGAGCGTGCCGCCCCAGATCCAGGCGTCGTCGGCCAGGCTCGGGAAGCCGCCGGGGCGCCCGGCGCCGCCGAGGCCGTGGCAGGGCGCGCAGTTGTCGGCGAAGGCCGAGCGGCCGCCGGCCAGCGAGAAGTTCAGCAGCTCGGGGCTCTCCGCGATGCCCGCCGGCTCCAGCGCGGCGATCTGCGTCAGGGTCGCCGACTGCCGCTCCTTCGCCTTGGCCAGCTTCTCGACCAGCGCCTCGCGCGCCGAGCCGCCGATCAAGCCCTTGGTGTAGCCGGTGATCCCCGGGATCGAGGGATAGAGGACGTAGTAGATGACGGAGAAGACGATCGTCGCGTAGAGCACGTAGAGCCACCACTTGGGCAGCGGCGAGTTGAGCTCCTTGATGCCGTCCCACTCGTGGCCGGTCGTCTCCTGGCCCGTGATCGAGTCTTTCTCGACCTTCGTCGGCATGGTCAGCGGTCCTCTCTCTGATCGTCCGGATCGTCATCCAGGGGTATGCGGCCGTGCGCTTCGAGCTGCTGCTTGTTCCTGGGCCAGAAGGCCCAGGCGACGATGCCGATGAAAATGATCATCAGCCAGACCACCCAAAACGAACGGAAGAAACCGTAGACGCTCTCCATCTCCATCGTGCCGTTCCTACTGCTTGAGGAGGTCGGAGTCGTAGTCGGGGAACTCGACCATCTGTCCGAGGATCTGCAGGTAGGCGATGATCGCGTCCATCTCGGTCAGCTCGGCCGGGTTGCCGTCGAAGTCGCCGACGACGGCCTTCGGGTAGCGGGCCAGCAGGCCCTCGGTGTCGGCTTCGGGGTCCGCCTGGGCCCGGAAGTCGGCCAGGGCGTTCTCGATCATCTCGTCGCTGTAGGGCACGCCGACCGCGCGCAGGGCCTTCAGGTGCTCGGCGATGTCGTCCTGCTCGAGCACCCGATCGGCCATGAAGCCGTAGGGCGGCATGACCGACTCGGGGACCACCTCGCGCGGGTTGATCATGTGCGCGACGTGCCACTCGTTGGAGTACTTGCCGCCGACCCGGGCCAGGTCGGGGCCGGTGCGTTTCGAGCCCCACTGGAAGGGATGGTCGTACATGCTCTCGGCGGCCAGGCTGTAGTGGCCGTAGCGCTCGACCTCGTCGCGGAAGGGCCGGATCATCTGGCTGTGGCAGGTGTAGCAGCCCTCCCGGATGTAGATGTTGCGGCCGACCTGCTCGAGCGGCGAATAGGGCCGGACCCCCTTCACCTTCTCGATGGTGGTCTCGATCGTGTAGAGCGGCACGATCTCGACGATGCCGCCGATCGAGACCGTCAGCAAGATCAGCACGATCAGCAGGATGACGTTGCGTTCGGCTCTTGCGTGCAGGTTCATGATCCCGTGTCTCCCGCGCTCACTCGGCCGCCTGAGGCACGGGCCGGCCCGTCCGTGCCTCCTCGGCGACGTCGCCCGCCGCCGTGCGGATCAGGTTGTAGACCATGATCAGCGAGCCGATCAGGAACAGAACGCCGCCCAGCGCCCGCACCACGTAGAAGGGATGCATGGCCTGCACGGTCTCGACGAAGGCGTACTGCAGGAAGCCGAGCTCGTCGTATGAGCGCCACATCAGGCCCTGCATGATGCCGGAGATCCACATCGCGGTGATGTAGAGCACGATGCCGATGGTCGAGATCCAGAAGTGGTAGCTGACCAGGCGCAGCGAGTAGAGGCCCTGCCGCTTCCAGAGCTTGGGCACCAGGTGGTAGACCGCGCCGAAGGAGACGAAGGCGACCCAGCCGAGCGCGCCGGAGTGGACGTGACCGATGGTCCAGTCCGTATAGTGGCTCAGCGCGTTGACCTGGCGCACCGACATCAGCGGGCCTTCGAAGGTCGACATGCCGTAGAAGGCGACCGAGGTGACCAGGAAGCGCAGGACCGGGTCGGTGCGCAGCTTATCCCAGGCGCCGGCGAGGGTCATGATGCCGTTGATCATGCCGCCCCACGAGGGCATCCAGAGCATCACCGAGAAGGTCATGCCGAGGGTCTGGGACCAGTCCGGCAGCGCCGTGTAGTGCAGATGGTGCGGCCCGGCCCAGATGTAGAGGAAGATCAGCGACCAGAAGTGGACGATCGACAGCCGGTAGGAATAGACCGGACGGTCCGCCTGCTTCGGCACGAAGTAGTACATGATGCCGAGGAAGCCGGCGGTCAGGAAGAAGCCGACGGCGTTGTGGCCGTACCACCACTGGGTCAGCGCATCCTGCACGCCGGAGAAGAGCGAGTAGCTCTTGACGCCCAGGAAGGAGACCGGCACCGCCAGGTTGTTGACGATGTGCAGCATCGCGATGGTCACGATGAAGGCCAGGTAGAACCAGTTCGCGACGTAGATGTGCGGCTCGTCGCGCTTCATCAGCGTGCCGGTGAAGGCGACCAGGTAGGCGACCCAGACGATGGTCAGCCAGAGGTCGACGTACCACTCCGGCTCGGCGTACTCGCGGCCCTGGCTGACGCCCAGGACGTAGCCCGAGGCGGCCAGGACGATGAAGAGCTGGTAGCCCCAGAACAGGAAAAGGCCCATGGCCGCGCCGCCGAACAGCGGGGCGCGGCAGGTTCGCTGCACCACGTAGAGCGAGGTGGCGAAGAGGGCGTTGCCGCCGAAGGCGAAGATCACCGCCGAGGTATGCACCGGCCGCAGGCGGCCGAAGCTGGTCCAGGGCAGGTCGAGATTGAGGATCGGGTAGGCGAGCTGGAAGGCGATGACGACGCCGACCAGGAAACCCACGACACCCCAGAACACCGTGGCGATCACGAAAAGCTTAACGACTTCCTCGTGATAGCGCGGCGCCACTGTGCTCTCAGCAGCCCCCGAGGCTAACGCCATGCATCCTCTCCTCGTCCAGAACCGGGTCCAGAATCAATCGCCCAAGACAGAGGCGCAGCCACGCCGGCAGCCTTGGCCGCGCCTCCAATGCCGCAATCTGTCACGGCCTTCGCAGGTGCAGCATTGATTTAAGTCACGGAATAAGCAAGACGGTGAAGCCCCGAATAGGCATTGACTTGAGTCAAGGTAATCCCCGGTCGAAAATGGCACCCACGGTTGGCTGAACCGAGGCGAGGTTAGGGAACATGACGGACACGATGCCGGTGGCGGCGATCGAGCTGCCCAAAATCAGGCGCGTCGACCCCGACCAGCCGTGGCGCTGGCTAAGCGCCGGCTGGGCGGATCTCACGCGCGTTCCATCCGTCAGCCTGAGTTATGGCCTGGCCTTCGCCTTGGCCGGCTGGATCCTGACGGCGGCGATCTGGATCTTCGGCCAGTTCTATCTGGTCCTGCCGCTGGCCGCCGGCTTCATGCTGCTCGGGCCGATCATCGGCGTCGGCCTCTACGATGCCAGCCGGCGACTCGAGAACGGCATGCCCAGCAGCCTCGGCCGGGCCCTGACCGCCTGGCGCGGCAACGCGGCCCAGATCGCCCTGATGGGCCTGGTGCTCATGCTCTTCATGCTGGCCTGGGTCCGATTCGCGACCATCCTCTTCGCCCTGTTCTTCAGCGAGAACCCGCCCCGGCCCGAGCCGCTGTTCCTGCTCGACGTCTTCGCCTCGGCCGAGAGCATTCCCTTCCTGACCGTCGGCACCATCATCGGCGGGCTGCTCGCCGCCCTCGTCTTCGCCGTCAGCGCCATCTCGGTGCCGCTGCTGATCGACCGCCAGGCCAACGTGATCACCGCAATCCTCACCAGCTTCGAGGCGGTGCGGCAGAATTTCTGGACCATGGCGCTCTGGGCCTGGCTCATCGCCCTGTTCGTGGCCGCCGGGCTGGTTACCGGCTATCTCGGCCTGATCATCACCCTGCCGCTGATCGGCCATGGCTCCTGGCATGCCTACAAGGCGCTGGTCGTCTGGGATTCGGGCGACGGCTGACGGACGGCCGTTGCCGCGACCGCCTCGGCGGCGCGGCGGAACGGAGGACGCATGGGTTTGATCGCAGCCTGGGTGACCGGCGCCCTGATGGGCCTGATCAGCCTGGTCGGCCTGATCATGGCCAGCGCGGCCCATGATCCCGTCTTCCAGTTCGCCGGCTGGCTGTTCTTCCTGTTCGGAGTGCTGATGGTCTTCGGCCTGATCGCGAGCACGGTCGGCCGTAAGGACCGCGACTGAGACCTCTTCCCCCAAGCCCGTCTTCAAGGAGAACCATGGCGCGTGTTTTTCCGATAGGCCCGCGGCGCTGGCTGGCGGCCACCGTCGGGGCGATCCTCTTGCCCCTGCTGAGCGGCCCCTCGGCCGCCGACGACATCGATGCCGAGCGCGGTCTCTCGATCGCCCGCACCTGGTGCTCGAGCTGCCACCTGGTCGAGCCGGCCGGCGCGGCGGTCGACGCCGGACCGCCCTTCACCGAGGTCGCGAACGATCCGGAGCGGACTCCGGACCGGCTGCGGGCCTGGCTGGCCGACCCGCATCCGCCGATGCCGGACCTGAACCTGAGCCGCGACGAGATCCGGGCGATCCTCGCCTACCTGGAGTCGCTCAAGGACTCCTGAGGCGGCGGGGCATCAGCCCCGAGTCGCCGGCGCCAGGCCCATGAGCGCCCGGAAGGGCAGCAGCATGGCCAGGGCCATGGCCAGCTTGACCGCGAAATCGCCGAGGCCGAGCGTCACCCAGGGCACGCTCGTGCCGGCGAAGGCGATGCTGAAGAACAGCGCCGTGTCGACGGCCGAGGCGATCGACGAGGAGACCAGCGGGGCCTGCCACCAGCTACCCCGCCGCAGGCGGTCGAAGATCGCCACGTCGAGCAACTGGGCGACCAGGAAGGCGCTGCCGGAGGCGACGGCGATTCGCGGCGTGGCGAAGTAGACCGACAGCAGGACCCCGACGGCGAAGCCGACCAGGACGACTCGGCGGGCCGCGGCCGGCCCCAGGCTCCGGTTGGTCAGGTCGGTCACCAGGAAGCAGACCGGATAGGTGAAGGCGGCCCAGGTCAGCCAGTCGTTGATCGGGTACTGCACCAGCACGTTCGAGGCCGTGACCAGCAGGGTCATGGCGATCGCGCCGTTCCAGAAGCCGCGTCGCGCCAAGAGCTCGCGCATTCTCTCTCGTCTCTCCCCGTGCTGCCGCCTGTCGTGCTGCCGCCTAGGCCTCGACCGTGACCGGGTCGCCGATCTCGAGGCCGAGCTGCCGGTCGGCGCGGCCCTGGTTGACCGCGATCTCCGCGAGCCCGTTGGCGTTCTCGTACCAGAAGGCCTCGCCCCGGGCCACGTCGGAGAAGGTGCGGGCGCGCTCCAGCCGCGTGCCGCCGACCTGCAAGCGCGCGCCGGGCGCCAGGCTCGCAGCGCGCAGGCCGGTCATGGCATTGCCGAAGCCGTCGACGTAGATGATCTGCGCCAGGTCGTCCGGCCAGTCCCAGCCCTGCAGGGCCTCGCGCCGCAGCGGCTCGGTGGTGACCGGGTCGCCCCGAGACAGCCGGGCGGCCACGGGCGCGAAGAGGTCGCGGCCGTGGAAGGAGGCCGAGAGCTGGGTCGGCCGCCAGGTGATGACCTGGGCTTCCGAATGGGTGCTTCGCTTGGCGACGACGGCCAGCAGGCCGTTGTCCGGCCCGACGAAGCACTTGCGGCGGTCGAAGACGACGATCGGCGCGCGCTCGCCGCCGACTCCGGGATCGACGACGCAGAGGAAGACCGCGTCGGCCGGAAAGGCCGGCGCGTAGGCGGCCAGCAGGTAGGCGCTGGCCCGGGCGTCGAAGGTCGGCGCGTTGGCCGTCAGGTTGACCACCGGAACGCCCGGCGCGTCGCGGTGGATCGCCGCCTGCATCTGGCCGATGTAGGGGGCGTCGAGGCCGAAATCGGTGAACAGCACGATCATGCCGCCACTATCCGGCGGCCCATGGCCGGGGGCAAGCCGAGGAGGGGGTCAGGCGAGCAGGTCGAGCGGGGCGAAGCCCGACAGCGGGCTGCCGGCCCGCGGCAAGCCGAGCCAGCCGTGCGCCGCGGTGGCGTAGAGCTGGCGGAAGTCGAGCGTGTGGCGCAGGTCGCCGCCGTCGAGATCGGTGAGCGACGGCTGCCTGCCGTAGAGGCCGCCCCGCAGGCCGCCGCCGAGCAGCAAGTGGGCCGCCGCCGTGCCGTGATCCGTGCCGCCGCTGGCGTTCTGGGCGACCCGGCGGCCGAACTCGGCGTAGGTCATGACCATCACCCGCTGCCAGGCGCCGCCCTTCTGCAGCGCCATCCGGAAGGCGGCCAGGCCCTGACCGAGCTCGCCGAGCAGGGCCCGGTGGCGGCCGCTCTGGTTCGCGTGGGTGTCGTAGCCGCCCTGGGACAGCTTGAGGAATCGCAGCGGCACCTCGGCCAGGATCAGCCGCGCCGCCGTCTCGAGCTGCCGCCCCAGCGGGCCGCGCGGGAAGTCGCCGTCGAGCGCCGGCGCCTCGGCCAGGCGGGCCTCGATCTCCCGGGCGCCGGCATGGATCTCGCTGCGCACCCGCAGGATGTGGCGCAGGGCCGCGTTGCTTGCCGCCGACCCGCCGCTGCCCATGGCGCCGGCCCGGCGCAGGAAGCGCTCGGGCTGGCGCATCACCACGGCGTCGATCGCCGGCCCGGCCAGGGGACCGCCCGGGCCGCCGAGCACGATGCCGTCGATGCCGTGCCGGCGCTCTGCCCCGGCGGCCATGAGGCGCGAGACCCAGCCTTCGGTCTCCAGCGCGTCGGCGTCCGAGGCGCTGTTCCAGATCTCGATCGAGCGGAAGTGCGAGCGGTTGGGCCGCGGGTAGCCGACGCCGAGCGGGATGGCCAGCTCGCCCGCTTGCCAGGCCGGCATCAGCGGCTCCAGCGCGCGGTTCAGGCCGAGCCGCTCGTCGAGCGGCAGGATCTGGTCGCTTGGCAGGGCGAGGCTCGGCCGCGCTTGCCGGTAGGCCGGATCCCTATGGGGCACGACCGTGTTCAAAGCGTCGTTGCCGCCGTTCAGCTCGAGCAGCAGCAGGACCCGGCCGCCCCGGCCGGCGCTCAGCGCCGGGGCGGCGGGCGCCAGGGCGGTCGCGGCGAGGGCCAGGCCACCCTGCAGCATACGCCGCCGATCGAGGGTGACGGAACGCGGTGGCTGTGCCGACATGGCGGAGACTCGTCCGGTCATTTCAACTGATAGACAGGGTCGAGCAGCAGTTGCCGCACCAGGGCGCTCGAGGCGTCGCGGTCGAGCAGGGGCGCGTCGACCGGCGGCAAGGGCGCCAGGAGCCAGGCGACAGCCTGGGCGCCCTGCCATGCCGCCGGCAGGCCCTGCAGCCAAGCCTCCACGGCCCCGGCGAGCTGCCGCGCCATGCGCTCACCGCCCTTGCCGTCTCCCCGGCCGCTCACGGCCATGGCATCGGCCTCGCCGGTGACGAAGCTCAGCAGCGCCTGGCGCTCGATCAGGCTGTCGCCGGTGATCCAGGCCGTGCCGCCGGGCCAGCCCTTGACGTTGGGCGGCTCGAAGAGGTCCTGGCCGAGCCGCCGAGAGGCCTGGGCCAGCCGGCGGCCGTCGCGGATCGGGATCTCGAAGAGCCGCAGCGTGCCGACCACCAGATCGACCGGCGACTTGATCAGCGCGCCCTTCGCCTCGGGCGAACGGAAGGCGGGCGACAGCAGGATCGCCTCGAGCAGCGGCTTGATCTCGTAGTTCGAGGCCCGGAAGCCGGCGGCCAGTCGCTCGAGGTCGCGACGCTCGGGGCTGGCGCCGATGAAGGCCCGCCAGAGCTTCTCGACGATCAGCTCGGCCGTGCGCGGATGCGCGAGCAGCAGGTCGACCACGTCGTCGCCGTCGAAGCGGCCGCTGCGGCCGAGCAGGGTCTTGACGCCGTCGTCGTGCCAGCGCGGCCGGAAGCGGAACGCGCCGGTCGCGCGATCGAGGCTGTAGCCGGTGAAGGCGCGTGCCGCTTGCTTGACGTCCTGCTCGCCGTAGTGGCCTTCGCCCAACGTGAAGAGCTCGAAGAGCTCGCGCGCGAAGTTCTCGTTCGGCGCGCGGTCCCGGCTGCGCGCGCCGTCGAGGTAGAGCAGCATCGCCGGGTCGCGCGTGATCTCGCGCAGCATGGTCCCGAAGTTGCCGAGCGCCTCGCGGCGCAGCAGGAGGTTCTGGCGCAGCAGCAGGGCCGGCGCTTTCACCTTGCGCAGGCCGGAGGTGAAGTGGCCGTGCCAGAACAGGGTCATGACCTCGGTGATCGGCGTCGGCGTGGCGATCATCTCGCGATACCACCAGCCCTTGATCTCCAGCGCCTGCTCGCGCCGTTGCTTGCGGAAGGCCCGGCGCTCGCTGTCGCTCATGTCGCGCGGCCGCTGCGAGGAGGGGCGCCAGTCCCGTGCCCAGTCGGGCAGGGGCGTCACGGCCTCGCGCCCGGCGCTCGCCAGCAGCCGCCGCACGGCCGCCTCGTAGCCGAGACCGGCGAGGGCGTCGAGCTCCGCGGGGCGCGGCCCGAAGGCCGTGCGCGACAGCAGATGGCGCAGTGCCTCGCTGTCGGTCATCGCACCCCTTGCGGGTGTCGCGATGGCGGCGCCGAACAAGGTGACGGCGCAGAGACAGACGGCGAGTGCGCGCATGGGCCGGTGTCGCTCGATCGGGTGACGCTCGGTCACCCGATGCTACGGAAGTTATCCACCGTTCATCCCCGGTTCGGGGCGAAAGTGGCGTTGCGGCGACTCGACGTCACGAATCCTGCCGTATATAGTCAAGCCCAGATGGAGGCGCGCAACATCTTGACGATCACGCGATATATTGAGAGCGAGGAAAGAGAAAACCGATGAGCTGGACAGAGGAACGCGTAGACGATCTCAGACGCCTCTGGGACGCCGGCTACAGCGCGTCGGCGATCGGCAAGCAGATTGGCATGTCGAAGAACGCGGTGATCGGCAAGGCGCATCGTTTGGGCCTGCGCGCCCGGCCGTCGCCGATCCGCCGCAGCGCGCCGAAGCCGATTTTGGCTGGACGGATCCGCTTGGAGGAGCCGCGCAGCGAGCCGGCACCGCCGCCCCCGCCGGTCAGACCGCGCCGCATCGCCCGCGGCGCGACCTGTCTCTGGCCGATCGGCGATCCCGGCGACGACGATTTCCGCTTCTGCAACGAGCCGGTGGTCGAAGGGAAGCCCTACTGCGCCACGCACTGCGCCAAGGCCTACATCGCCCGGCGCAGCGGCGAGACCGCGGCGGCCTGAACCGGCTGGAGGGCGTCTCTCACTAGGCGACCGCGACCGCACCGCCGCGGCGCGGATCGCCGGCCGCCGTCATGACACCCTCGGCACTTCGGCTCGCGGCATGGACGCCGCCGAAGAAGAGGTTGTGCCGCGGCCAGTCCGTCACCGAATCAGCGAAGGGCTCCGACGCCGACGCCAGGACCTGACGACAGGTCTCGGCCAGCGCGCCTTCTGCATTGGCGACGCCGTGCTCGACATGCAGGCGCGGCGCATCGACCGCCTGCTCCAGGGACATGCCCTGGTCGATCAGGTTGACCAGGACCTGGAAGATCGCGGTGCGGATCCGGTTGGAGCCGCCGGACCCGAGCGCGGTGAGCCTGCCGTCGGCGAGCGTGGCGACGCTCGGCGCCATCATCGAAGCGAGCCTCGTGCCGGGCGTCCAGAGATGGAAGCCCTCGGGATTGAGGTCCTGCTCGCCGAGCATGTTGTTCAGCATGATGCCGGTGCCCGGCAGCACGTAGCCGTTGCCTTCGCCGTTCGACAGGCTGAGGGCGGCGAGGTTGCCGTCGCCGTCGATGACGCTGATGTGGGTCGTGCCGCGCGGGCTTTCCGGGTGGCAGTCCAGGACATCGACGTAGCGCGCTCGCAGCTCCTCGGACAGGAAGTGCGCGGTCGCCGACTCGGACTCCTCGCGCAGCGGATTCTCGGCGCGCGCGCGGTTGGTCAGCGCCATGGTCCGACCGATCGTCTCGACCCAGGCCGGGCTGCCGAAGGCCTGCCGCTCGCGCAGCAGGGCCTGCATGATCGACAGCTTGAAGGCGATCAGCAGCCCGCCGGTCGAGGCCGGCGGGTTGGTCAGGATGCGTGCGCCGCGGTAGTGGCAGGCGAGGGGCGCGCGGCGGATCACGCGATAGTCGGCCAGGTCCTCGCGGGTCAGCAGGCCGCCCTGCTCCTTGCAGGCACGGCAGATGGCCTCGGCGATCTCGCCTTCGTAGAACAGCGCCTCGCCTTCCCGGGCGATCGTCTCGAGGCTGTCCGCGAAGTCCCGCTGCACGACGGACTCGCCGGCGACCAGGAGCTTGCCATCGCGGTTCGTGTAGGCGGCGCGTGAATCGGCGCGCGCCGTCAGGATCGCCCCGACCACCGAGAAGAGGTAGGCGTCGACCTCGCGCAAGGTGACGCCCTGGCGGGCGTGGTGCAGGGCCGGCGCGACCAGCTCCGTGAGCGGCATGCTCGCGAGGTCGCGGTGAATGGCGAAGAGTCCGCGCACCGCGCCGGGAGTCGCGGTCGAGCCCAAGCCGATGTGGAACTCCTGCGTCGCCGTGCCGAAGTCGGCGACGATCGGCGCGAAGTCGAGCGTCGAAGGATCGCGCGCCGGCGTCTTCGGCGTGGCGACGAAGAAGTCGTAGACCAGGGGTTTCGAGTCCGCGGGCTGGGCGACCAGGAAGCCGCCGCCGGCGAGCGAAAAGAACACCGGCTCGGCGGCGACGGCGGTGCACATGGCGGCGATGGCCGCGTCGTAGGCATTGCCTCCGGCCTGGAGGATTTCCAGCGCCGCTTCCGCCGTGGCCGGGTGGCCGCAGGCCACCGCTCCCGTCGACGCTCTCCTTAAGGAATCCCCCATCCACGCATTCCGAGCATAAGTGTTAGTACTAAATCCACGCCCCGGATGACCCCATGTAGTCGGCTTCCGGCTCGGCGAATCCAGCCTCGCGCCGCGCCCCGAGCGCGCCGCGAGCCGCTATCGTCCTCTAGATTTTCCGAGCCAAATGAGCAACCTAGCCATATTGTCTAGCGTCCCCCCTGACCACATCTGCTAGAGTTGCCCTGCTCCGGCCGTCCCGTCGGGGTGCCGCTGACGGCCGGCGGCCCACTGGAATCCTGGAGCAACCCAAGGTGGTGTCTGGTGCCGGTCGCGTTGCATGCTTCATTAGGATGGCCTAGAACGTGCGTTGCGGGCAGCGTCAGGGGGCGAAATTTTGTTGCGCGAAGCCTGTGTGGAGTGAAGGCGGGGGATCATGGCGGTTGACGGCACCGAACTTCTAGAGCGACGCCAGGACGTGAATATCCTGGTGATAGACGACCACCCGCTCATCCGGGCGGGCATCGGCCACTTGCTGGGGCGCCTGGCCGATGATGTCTCTTTGACCGAAGCCGGCGACATCGGCAAGGCCCTGTCCATCCTGGCCGAGGGGCCGGCCTTCGATCTGGTGCTGGTCGACCTGATGATTCCAGGTATGAACGGCTTCGAGGGCCTGTCGCAGATCCGTCGCGAGGCGGGCAGCGCCGCGGTGGTCGTGGTCTCCATGAAGGAGCGCTCCGAGGACGTGCGGCAGTCGATCGAGGCGGGCGCCGTCGGCTACATCCCGAAGTCGTCGGAGCCGGAGATTCTGATCAACGCCCTCAAGCTCGTGCTCTCGGGCGGCGTCTACCTGCCGCCCAACGTGCTCGGCACCGTCGAGCCGAAGATGCGGCGGGCGGAGGTCGGCAGCAACGGCGGTCTCGGCGATTCGACGGACGAGCAGTTCGCCCGCCTGACCCCGCGTCAGCGCGAGGTGCTGGCGCTCATGGCCCAGGGCAAGTCGAACAAGGAGATCGCCAAGGAGCTCGGCTTGGCGGCCGGCACCGTCAAGATCCATGTCTCCAGCATCTTCAAGGCCCTGAAGGTCAGCAACCGCACCAGGGCGGTGATCGCCGCGCGCGAGCGCCTGTCCATGTGAGGCCGGCGGGCCGCGTCGGCGGCCGCTTGCGCTCCAAGCCTAGAGTGTTTTCCGATCGGACGGCACCGGCCCGCTCCCCCTCCCGGCCACCCAATAGGATACTGCCGTGGGTGGCCGGGAGGGGGAGCGGGCCGGTGCCGTGATTCCGCGTGAGCG